>CALDYZ010000036.1 GCA_937944235.1 Candidatus Dojkabacteria bacterium
AAAGTTATCTGTTTGGTTAATTTTACTTGCTATTGCTAATTTATTAATAATTCTAAACTATATATTAGGTATAAATGATGTGTGGGTTGTTGTTTTGGTTTCGGTTATAACTTGTGTGTTTCATTTTTTGATAATTTTTGACTTTTCTGTTGAATTAAAAAATTTAAGAACAAGATAATTGGCAAAATATAAAAAGTAAATAAAGCAGTTAATATATAGGTAATATTGTTATGTTATAATATCTTTAATAATTCTGGCCCTATCGTCTAACGGTTAGGACATCAGATTCTCAATCTGGTAATCGGAGTTCGATTCTCCGTAGGGTCATTTTTCCCTTTATTAAAAGAATTCGCCGAAAAAAGAGAAATGTATTTTATAAGAGTCGTTGTGGTGGAATTGGTATACACGTACGCTTCAGGAGCGTATTCCGCAAGGATTGCAGGTTCGAGTCCTGTCAACGACAAAACTTTAGGATTCTTCATTTATATCTGTAAAACCGCTTAAAATCTCTTTGTTACACATATTTACCAAAAATCTAACGGCTTCATCTTCAATATTAAGATTTTCTTCAACAAAACGTTGTAAAAACTCTATGCACTGATGTACTATGTTTGTGTGCACTTCATTTGTTCTGTAATTATTTTTTATATAACCTATTACACCTCTTACGTATCCCTCTTGTAAAACTAACTCTGTTGGTAACTCTTCATATAAAATTGTTGATGTTAATTCATAATTCAAGCTGTCTTCCTCTTCCAACATTGTCACAAATACTTCCAAAGATCTTTTTATATATGCAACGTAGTTTTCTAAACCGGGAAAACTTTCTCCTCTTTGTTGCTGTAAAAAAGATCTCAATACCCCAGAAGGTGTCAGTTTTTCTAATTCTCCGTCTAACATAACATTATTAATTAAATATTCTCAACCTAGTTTAGTTTTTTGATTTTAATTAATCAATTAAAATGTTTAAAAAATTTTGAAAAAATTATTTTTTTATTGTAAAATGCAACTTAGTTGCATTTTAAAGTTTAAATATGAAAATAAAAAAAATAATTCCAGTAACAGTATTAGTAGGATTTTTAGGATCAGGTAAAACTACTCTTTTGAACAATATTTTAAGCCAAAAACATGGCTTAAAGATTGCATGTATAGTTAATGATTTTTCTGAATTAAATATTGATGCTACATTAGTTAAACAAAGCGAAGATAAATTAATACAGATGAGTAACGGATGTATTTGCTGTACATTAAGAGAAGATTTACTGAATGGTTTGAGAGATTTATCTAAAAGAGAAGATATAGATTATATAGTGGTAGAATCTACAGGAATAGGAGAACCAATGCCAATAGCACAAACATTTTATATGCAAGATCTACCGGATCTTGTTCGTTTAGATACCATAGTGACTGTATTAGACTCTAATTCTTTTTGGAACCAATATCAGAGAGTAGATATGATCGAAGATGACACTGGAAATATTGTAGAATCACAATTAGCAAATTTGTTGATTGATCAAATAGAATTTTCAAATGTTTTAGTACTAAACAAAATTGATATAGCAAATCCTAAAGATGTTGACTCATTAGAGTCATTTGTCAAAAATCTTAACCCAAATGCCAAGATTATAAGAACTTCGAACGCTCAGTTAGATTATAGGGAGATACTTGACACTAATTTGTATGATTATGAAAAAGGAATTATGGCACCTAAATGGCAAGATGAATGGACTAAATCCTCTTCAGAAACAGAAGAATATGGTTTTAATAACATTATTTTTAGATCTGATAAAGTTTATTCAAAAAGAAAATTTACAAACATGCTAAATAATTGGCCTGACAATGTTTTGCGTGCAAAAGGAATTATAACTTTTGAAAATTACGAAGCAGCATTTTTGTCTTTTGCTGGTACTCAAATAACTTTGGAAGAGGTTAAGATAAATAGAAAAGTTAAAAATTTTGTTACTGAAATAGTCTTTATAGGTATTAAAGTTACAAATGAATCTATTAATTCTTTAATGCAAAGTATAGAAATATGAAAAAGTCAACTTTAACTAAAAAAAGAAAATCTATATTAGATTTACTTAAACAAAATCACTTAATGACAGCTAAAGAAATTTGTCAAGCTTTACCCCATATCGATAGAGCTACAGTTTATAGAGGCTTAGAATTTTTAGTAAGAAATGGTTTTGTCAGAGAATTAAAGCTAGAAAAATCTGCAGTCCAATATGAGCTTTATGAGAAGGAAACATATCATCAGCATTTTTTTTGCACTAAGTGCAACAAGGTGTTTCCAATACAAATGGATATGAAAAGCATCAAAGAATTGATAACAGAACCTTTTACAATAGAAGATTTTGAATTAAATGTAAAAGGTTTGTGTGCAAAATGTATTACTTGTTAAGTTTTTTATTTATGAGAATTGCTTTTGTAGGAAAAGGAGGTAGTGGAAAAACTACTCTATCAACTCTTTTCACACTTTTTTTGGATTTTAAAAAAGAACAAAATATTTATTTTGTAGATGCTGACTTAAATAAAAATGCTGCAACTCAGTTTGGAATAGACACACAAGGTTTATCTAAACTTGGAGATCCTCAAAATCAACTCGAGATCAGAAAATGGCTTATAGGTAAACGTGAAGATATCCCAGGCAATGACATGAAATATTTCAAAAAAACTACTCCACCACGTAAAGAGTCAAATATTCTAAAAATAGAGTATTTGGGAGATATTCCAATTTTGTCGAAATATTTTTTGGGTGGAAATATTAAAATTGCAGAAATAGGAGAGTATTCAAAAGATTTAGTGGCGAAGAATTGTTATCATGGATCGTTAAGTATTTTGGAAAATATTCTCAGTCATCTAGACGATAGAAAAGGTTGGTTAATAAGTGATATGGTGGCAGGTACTGATGCTTTCGTAGGTGCTTTGTTTGTACAGTTTGACTTAATTTTTATAGTGGCTGAACCTACAAGAAATTCCAAAGAAGTTGTGAATCAGTTTGTTGAACTTGCTGTTTCAACAGGTACTGAGTCAATTTTTAAAATTGTAGGCAATAAAATTGAAGATGATGAAGATATTGATTATTTAAAAACTTTTACTGATCAGTTAGAATGCGTTGCTTCTTTACGTAAATCTAAGCATCTAAAAAAATTTGAAATGTCTGATCAACAACTGAGTGTAGAAAATTTAGAAACAGAAAATTTTAGAGAATTAGAGAAATTGTATTCATTTGCAAAAGAAAAAGCTAAGAAGTTAGATGTAGATAAAAGACTTAACTTACTGCGTAAATGGCATCATAAAGTGGCCATGGATCACACAGGAGAAGATAGAATGATTCTTCTAGATCAAATATCTGATGAAAAAGTTTTTGATTAACTTGCAGTATGTATAATGTTTTTGTCGGACAAGATGCTTTAGCACAATTTTTGGATCCTAAAAATTTTATTACTCCACTTGTTGAATTGGATTCTGATTTAAATCCTTTCTTTGATAGAAAGATTAGAATATTTATTAAATTAATGTCGCACACTACCCTATTCAACATCAAACAAGTAACAGTTAGCTCAATGTTACAAAATAACCATTCTCAAACAGAGAATATTGTAGAAAGTTCTTCCGGTAATACTGCATTAACTTTAAGTGTACTTGCAAAATATTATGGATATAAAAAAACTAAATTTTATTTTTCTCATAGAGTACCATTAAGTAAATTAAATTTAATAAAATTACTTGCAGATGAAATAGAAATAAATAAAGAACCTTTATGTCCAGATAAAAAAGATCCTAACTCTTCTATAAATAAAGCTAAAAATCTAGTAAAAACAAAACAGTATTTAAACCTTGATCAATATAGTAATCAAAATAATCCAGAAGGACATTATGAAGTAACAGGAGATCAAATAGTCAAGCAAATAAAGACTTTTACAAATGATTTGGATTATTTTTTTGCAGCTTTGGGTACAACCGGTACAATTGTTGGGACGTCAAGAAAACTGAAAGAGCATTTTAGTAATTTAAAATCTATAGGTGTCGTAACTGCAGAAGATGTATCTAGGTTAGGAGCGAGATCTTTAAATTTATTAGAAGAGGTAGGTTTTGAATGGAGAAAATATGTTGATGAATTAGTAGAGATAGACACACAAACCGCTTTTAAATATTCACATAAACTAATAAAAAAAGGTCTTTTTGTTGGGCCATCCACAGGTCATATATTTGCCGGTGTGATCAAATTTTTAAATTCAAATCAATTTGTTAGTAAAAATATTGTTTTTACAGCTTGTGATACATTTTTACCTTATGTAGACGAATATCTAAAATATTTACCAAATGAAGACTTAGCACAGGTAATAAATGAGCAATTTGCTATTCAATACAGTGAAACTTTAAGAAAACTTAATAATTATAAATTTGACCATTTTAAGATTAAAGCAGAAGATTTTATTGTTGCTTACAATAATTCTAAATCACAAAAAGATGTGTTATTTGTAGATTTACGTAGTGAAAAAGAATTTAAGTCTTTTAGATTAAAAAATGTTATCAAGATGAATATACACGATATAGAAGAAGATGTTTTACAAATAACTGGTGACTTTAAAGATAAAAAAATTTATTTTGTTGATTGCGGTTTTTCTGACACTGCTAAATTAGCAGCTAGTATACTGCGAAGTAAATCTTTTGAAGCTTATTGGGTAGATGGAGGTATGGATTATATAAGTAAAAATTTCCCATTTTTGATAATTAGCTAATATTCTAAAATTTATTGACATCATAAGAAATTTATCATAGTGTATTTATAGTTGATATTTTAAAATATTTAGATGTATAAATACAAAATTTCATTTGCTTTGGTAGTTTTGTTATTTTCAACTTTTGAATTCTTTTTTGTTTTTGCAACCTCTTCTACTGATTATCAGGTAGATCCGGAAATTACCTATCCTTCAAATGTCCAGTCATCATCAACTGATTATAAAATAAATTGTCAGCAAGTTGGCGCTATAACTGGAGGTGTATCTATTGATTCATCAGGTAATAGGATAACTCATGGTATAACTTGTGACTCAACAGATGTTTTGTTAGATTTCATATTTTCTCCTCAAGGTAGATATGGCATGCCTTTATCTAACGATCAAACAAAGGTAACTATTGAAGTAAGGCCTGTTGGAGGGGGAGCTAATTCTTTTATTTTTTCTCAAGAAGTTACCACAAACCCTGCTGGAAGTTTTACAGGATTGGTGTTAACTGGTGTATCTCCAGGTAATTATGATGTCACAGCTAAAGGGTGGGCAACTTTGAGGATTAAAAAGTTAAACGTTTCTTTAGTTGCAGGAACTAATAGCATAGATTTTACCAATGCGGGAACAAATAAAGCAAAAGCTGGAGATGTAGATTTAACTGATAGGTCAGGAGTTGGAAGTGCAGAAAAAGGTGATAATGAGATAAACGCAGCTGATTATTCAGTACTAGTAGGTAATTACAATTTAGTAGGACCGATGTACGATAGGTATGATTTGGATCAATATGGAGGAGGTGCGAGTGCAGCAGATTATTCATTGCTTGTTGCAAATTATAATTTAGTTGGAGATTTATGAAATTACAATTTCAAACAATATTAAAATTTTCAATATATAGTTTTTTTGTATTTGTTTTTATTCTTTTTTTTCAGGTGCAATTAACAATTAAGGCTCATGCTGCAAGCAATATGGATGTAGTATTACAAACACCAGGAACGAAATACATAGGTCATCAATTCAATGTTGATGTAAGAGTGAATACAGATGGCAATCAGGTAGATACTATATCTGTCCGGAATTTAAATTTTGATCCAACAAAATTACAGTATGTAAGCACAAGCATTCAGACAGTATTTGCTTCTCAAACGACGCTTGTTAATACAGGTGGTTCAAATTATCGAAGGGTTGATATTGGTAAATTACCATTAACTGCTAATTATTCAAATACTACACATGTTACTGTTGTGAGGTTTACTTTTTTACCTATAAATACTGGAGGTGGACCAACTGGTACAACTACATTAACTTTGGATTTTGATGCAACTCCTTCGACTACCGGTACATTTTTGGGTGGAATTAAGAATTTAGCTAGTGTTACGCCTTTGACCATCAATATTGCTGAAGATAATACTCCCCCAGTGATTTCAAATTGTTCACCAATTGCATCAGCTACAAATGTTCCTGTAATTACTTCAGTACAGTGTGATGTACAAGATTTCGAAACGGGTATTTATCTCGGTGGAACATCAATGATAGTTAATGGCATAACTTATCTTAACTCAGGTCCTAATCAATTTACTTTTACATCTATTTCAAATGGTTATAAATTGACTGTAACTCCCGCAGTACAATTTCCTTATTTCGCGAATATTCCTGTATCAGTAACCACACAGGATAATGCTTATGATAATGGACCAGTTTTAGCTCGTAACTCTTCAACGTTACCAACATATACTTTTCAAACAGAAGATGATAATGATCCACCTGAAGTTTATGGTAGAAATCCTAACATTGGTGCTATAAATGTTGCAACAAATGCAAATGTTAATTTTAATATTAGAGATATAGCAGTGCCTGGAGGTTATCCCGGTACCGGAGTAGATCTATCAACTTTGCAAGTAACTATTTCTGCACCAGGTTGGGGACCTGTAACTTATACACAAGGAGGTCCAAATACTTTTACATCTACACCTATAAACGCACCTTGGAATTATGCAATTTCCATAAATCCGGCTTTTGATTTTCCTCAAAATGTAACTGTAACTGTGAACATAGTAGCTCAAGATTTTGATAGTGTACCACCTAATCCTAATGTATTAAATGCTTCTTATACATTTTCAACCCTTGACTCTACTCCACCTGTTTGTAATTTTGTTTCTCCTGTTTCAGGGTCCACGAATAATAGTGTTAATACGTCTGTGGTTGTAAATTGTACTGATTCTGGTGTAGGAGTTGATATAAATAGTGTAAAAATGGTTGTGAACCAAGTTATTTATACTGCTTCTGGACCTAATACGTTTACTTATACAGGAACTCCTAATAATTACCAAATAACTGTTATTCCAGTTATCAATTTCCCAAATGATTATGCATTTGAAGTTGTTGTTACAGGCAAAGATTTAAGTAATAACCAAATGTCTATGTTATCTTATGGACTGGCTACGGGAACATCGGCAATGAACTGTCCAACTTGTCCGGTATGCCCTAATAGCAATAATAATAACTCTATTCAATCAAATTCTTTATCTCAGCAATGTCCTAACAATTTAGTTACAAATAGTACTCTTGTAGAAACGGTCATTAAAGAAGAGATAGTTGAAGTACCATTTAGAACAACAAAAGAAGAATTAGAAAATATACAATTGATGTCAATTAATGGAATCGAGCTCAATATGCAAATTCAAAAAATACTTATAGATAAAGACATAATTAAATTTACAGGTGTAGCTCAACAGTATGCTAATATTTCTATTTTAATCGAATCTACTCCTCTCTTGCTTACAACCATAGCTGATTCTGAAGGTCAATGGAGTGTGGAGACTAGAAATGTTTTACCTCCTGGTGATCATAAAGTTTTTGGAATATCAAGAAATGAAAAAACGGGAGAAATAACTCAAAAATCTTTGTATGCTTATCTAGAAGTTATAGATAACAATATTTCAAATTCAGGTAATAATTTTTTGCTTTTTTGCATATTATTTGCATTTGGAGTTATGTCAGGTGCGATATTAACCAGTTTTTATAATTACAGTAGAGAAAATAATTTTGACCGAAAACAAAAAAAGTCATAAGTAGATAATTATTAATTTTTATGATTTAATAATAGTATGTATAGATTTATAAAAAAATCGCAATTCAACAAATTTAATAAAATTTTGTTTTTTGTCTTTCTGGTCATTGTTAGTTTATATTTTGTATCTTCAACTTGGGTTAAAGCAGCACCAGATAAAGTTTTAAATTATCAGGGACAACTCAAAGACTCTTCAAACAATCCAATCACAACAGCAACCACAATACAATTTAGTATATATAATCACCCTACTAATGGTTCACCATCAGATACTCCTAGTGCATCAGGACCACTACTTTGGAAACAAGTACATGATGGTGTGACTTGTCCTCAAATAGTTCCAAATTCTGATGGCTTTTTTAACGTCCTTTTAGGTGAGTGTGTAGCATTCCCATCTTACATGAATTTTAATGAAAATTATTATATTGGACTAAAGATAGGTACAAATTCAGAAGCGACTCCTCGATTAAAACTTTCTAGTTCTCCAATTTCTGAAAATGTAAGAAATATAACTTTTGACAGTAATCTATCTAATGCATTTAGAATGGGTACGAGTTTACTTAACTATGTAAACTTTAATACAATGGCTGGTGTTGAAGAGGTTTCTTTATTGCAAAATACAGTTATAGGATCAAGTTCGTCCAATAGATTAACTGTAAATAGTGTATTACAAGGTGCAGTACCTCTAGTTTTTGAAGGAAGTACAGTTGATGCTTTCACTACATCTTTTGCTATAACTGATCCTACTGCTAATCGCACAATTACATTTCCTAATGCATCAGGGACCGTAGCTTTAACGTCTGATTTGATTACTTTTGCTATAGGTCAAGATGGTGAAGGTATAACTTATTCTGGAGGTATTTTCAGACTAGGAGATGGTTTAAATATTACTGGAAATAGAATTGTTACTTTAGATCCGGGGTCCACAACTTTAGAATTTAGTCATGATACAGGTTTAGGTGGAAGCTCGTCGATAAGGATAGGAAATGGCATGGCTATGATATCTGGAAGTGGAAATGGTATGTATAATACATCATTTATGATAAACAATAATGGTACGGGTAATATTTTGTCTGCTCATAACATTTATACAAGCAGAATACGAATTGATGGTGCAATAGATGATGTGTTTGAAATACAATCAAATAGACCAGCTTTTAGAGGTCTTACATATCAAAACGATTTTTCTTCAAATTTTGTTGCTAGATCATTGGTAGATAAAGCTTATGTTGATAACGCTGTATCTACAGCAGGAGTGACGTTGAATGCTGCATATAATTTTGGCGGACCTGCTGCTGGGAATTTTATAAATGTAGTTGCTTCAAATGGAAATGGAGTTGAAATAAGAACCCCTTACGATCCGTTGAATACTTTTAGTATCAACACAGGACTAAAGGTAGTTGGTGATGGTACTGGTTATAACACAACAAACTCTGGAATTGCAATGGTAAAACTAGATGCAGGTGTGGATGCTTTTGGTACTATATATAGTAATAATGTAAACAATTTTACATCAACAATTTACGGATATCAGAGTTTTATCAGTGGTTTAGGTGGCTCTTTCTCTTTAGGATATTCTAACTCAATGTCTGATTACGTTGGAATAGTTATGAACACTTCTGGTTTATTTATCAACTCTAATGACTTAGGTAGTGGTGGTACTATATCAATAGGTGCTGAAAATAGCTTTTACCTTACTTCGCAAAATGAACGAATCACCGTAATTTCATCTAACAACAGCAACGATTATGCTGCTGTTGATATATTTAACAGTAACAATAGTTTTCCATATCAAGTATTGAGATTGAGTAATATCAATGGTGCTATTCAACAAACTGTTGGAATGGGTAACCCTAATGGTATAGTGACAGCTTACACTGGAAGTGTTTACTTTAACACAGCTGCTACATCTGCAAGTAATGCTTTGTGGGTTAAGACTGGTGGTTTTAATAATACAGGTTGGTTAACATTAGGTGGAGGAGGTAACCTTGATACCGCGTACAATTTTGGAGGACCTGCTGCAGGAAGAGTGATTAACGTGTTACCGAATAATGGTAATTCTGTTGAGATCAGAACACCATTTGATCCATATAATATGTTTGGGATTAACAATGGATTTGTAGTTGTAGGTGATGGTAGCGGGTATAATTCAACATCATCAGGTTTTGCAATTACAAAGTTAGATAATGGTGCAACAGATATTTTTGGTCCGGTTTATTCTGCAAATATACATAACTATATTATGGGCACATACGGTTATAACTGGTACAACAATACTAGTGGTAATGAATTTTTATCTCTTGGTTTAGCTTTAATGGGAGGAGATTATTCTAGAATCACTTTAGGTCGCACTGACGTAAATATTACATCTAACAGTTTGGGAGGGGGAGGTAGCATAAATGTTTATGCTCATAATAATATTGATATTCAATCCAGTACGGATAACATTAATTTAACCGCATGGAACACATCAGATACTCTTGGAACACTGAATATATTTAATATGGGTATGACATATCCAAATCAAATTCTTAGACTAGCAAATGCATCTGGAAGCATTCATCAGGCAATTGGGAATGGTGATCCAAATGGTATTGTGACATCTTACACAGGTAGTGTTTATTTTAACATGGCTGCTACATCTGCAAACGACGCTTTATGGGTCAAGACTGGAGGATTCAATAGTACAGGATGGGTTGCCATGACTGGATTAACAGGAAATGAGATATTTAATGGTGGTAATTCGTTCGGATCTCACATATCTGTAGGAACAAATGATAACTTTGGGCTTAATTTAGAAACTAACGGAACAAATAGGTTATTTATATCGAACGAAGGTGCAATGACAATTTTTAACAATAGTTTATTAAGTCATGCAGGAACAGTCCTAACTTTACAAAATACTGCTGCTAGTCATATGAATAGAATAAGATTTCAAGGACCTTCTGAATCAGTAACAATTGGACAGAGTATTTCACATCCTCGAGGTTTTGTTATCTCATCTGAGACCACAGGAGTAGATTTGTTCAGAGTAGACGGAAATATATATTGGTCACCAAGTTCTCCTTATGGCTACAATATGATGATTGGAAATAGTTTATCAAATGAAGTTAGATTTACAATAGCAAAGAATACAGGTTCATTTAGATTTGTGTCGGATGGTACTTACAAATTGAGATTTTTGCAAGAGTCACCCGCAACTGAATTGTTTGGAATACTAGAAACTAATTCTAATTTTGGAATTACGAGCCCATCAATAACTCATAGATTGACAGTAACTGATAGTACATCATTAAATGTTGCTAGATTTAATGGATCTGGAACTACACAATGTACTGTTGTAGCTGGAACAGGCTGGAGCTGTACATCGGATCAAAGATTGAAAGAAAATATATCAAATATTGTTGATGCATCATCTATTATAAAAGGTTTGAGACCAGTAGCATATAATTGGAAAGGTAATACAAGTCATCTTCAATATGGATTTATTGCTCAGGAAGTTGAAAATATTTTACCAGATATTGTCACAGATACGGAGGATGGATATAAATCTATGCAAACGATGGGTTTGATTCCTTATTTAGTAAAATCACAACAAGAACAAATTTCGAGAATTGATAATATTGAAAGTTTGTTAAATAATTTCAGTTTTGATAATTCTGTAATAAGTCTTAGTACGTCAATCACCGAGTTACAAAATAGAACTACACAATTAGAAAATTCAATAGCTTCAATATCGGCTGAAATATCAGAACTTAGTCAAAGGATTAATATTGCTTTAGCTTTGATTAACAGTACTGTTAGTGGAGTTGATATTGATTCAGTAAGATTTAATACATTAGAAATTACTAATTCAACAATTCAAAACTTAAATGTACAAAATTTAGCAGTATCAAAACTAGATGTAATAGAGAGTTTGAGATTAAATAATAATATGGCTGGGCAGGTAATTATTTCACCGGGTCAATTTGAAGTAAGAGTAAATTTTATTTCTAACTATACTACCACACCCATTATAAACGTTACACCAGTTGGAGATGAAGTTTTGATAAATGATATTAGCTATACTATAGTTAACTCAGGTTTGAATGGTTTTACCATAAAAATAAACAAAGAAACGATCAATCCTGTAGTTTTTAATTGGGTAGCATTTGATAAAATTAATTAAAGTTATTTTCACAAAATGATAATTAAACAGTTAGATAACAATATACAAACTAAATTTGATTTGAATAAAAAAACTAACAAATTCTTTGCACCTAAGAATGTACTATTGGTATTGATTTTAATTTTACAAATTTTGTTAATATACGTTACAGTAAATCCACCTAATTTATTTAATCAATTAAATGTTGTTAATGTATTAAATCGTGTATCTGAAAAAGTGGCTGTGCCTCCTCAAGAACTACCAGTGTTAGCCATGATAGGTGATGGTAAAAATTTGCCAAAAATAGATGAACTAAAGCGATTAAACAAAGTTAATGAAGAAGTATACGATGGTGCCAGAGACGGAGATTTTGTACTACTCTACTCCTCTAAAATGGTAATATATAGGTCTTCTGAGGATAGAATTATCTATGAAGGAGATAGTCCAGCAGCAATTTTACAAAAAAAACAACAAGGTTTACTATCACAGATAATTTCTCTAGCAAAGGAAAGGAATATTGTTTCAACAGACAGTCAAGAAGTACCAGTTTTAAATCAAGTTACTGATCCTACAATAGTTCGTCAAATGAATCCAAAATTTTATCAAGATGTGCAAGTGGATGACATAGTGGCTATTTTTAATCAAAGTGCTAAAATTTTGATATATAGGCCCTCTATAGGTGCGTTAGTAAATTCAGGCAGTATTACTACAAACATAAATTGAATAATATCCAACTTAGTAAGTAAATTATTTTATTGCTTTTTCGCTCCATTCTCCGAAATCTCCTCCTTTTTTGATTATTTTAGGATATACATTTTTTAAAAATATGTGCAATACTTTAAATGTGAGTAATGTACCAATGAAGTACATTAAAAATACGTTTAATGCTCCAGCTTTTAAATATCTTCTAGGAGATGGATATATTTTTTGTGTTAGGATACCAAATTTATATCCTTTTTTATAAATTCGCTTGATAAATTCATAATCTTCATTTAGTTTTATCTGTTCATTAAAACCTTTGTTTTCTTCAAATACGTGTCTTCTTATTAATATAATACCTGATGCAAATGGTTGTTTAAAAATTTTTAATGAGATGTGCTGCATAATGTTCCAACCTACATAAATCAAATTAATATGCGGCACACCTACCATACCAAATTTAAAGTTAGCAACATCAAGATTCAATCTTTCGAATCTCTTTAATGATTTTTCTAAAAAATTCTTATCTTTAAGTTCAACATCAGCATCTATAAATAGTATATATTCAGAACCAACAACTTTAGCTCCATTATTGCGTCCAATTCCTGGAAGTCCGCCATCAACTACAACTGCTCCATAAGAAGTTGCTATTTGACGAGTTTTGTCTTTTGAATTTGCATCTGAAACTACTATTTTTGCTGGTTGAACTGATTGCTTTTTTATATCTTCAAGCAGTCTAGGTAGATATTTTTCTTCGTTTAGAGTTGGAATTACAATAGATACTGTAGATTTGTTTTCATCAAAATTGTTATTTGTTTTCATTTTAAAAACCATACAATTCTCAGTATACTAAAATTTTACAGCTTGGACTACAATTCTTTCTTTATCTAACTTTATCTAATCCCCTGTGATGAAAAGTGTGTAGTAAGTACATACATATAAATCTTTTATCTTTATTCCATCGTATGAAACAAAAATCTGGAGATATAATCTTATTCGCAATTACTTAATTTTAATTTTAGGTGTTAATAGAATATGTGTTGCATATAGAATTGAAATTAACAATAGAATTAATAATACAGTGCCTGTGACATGTCTTTTTGTAAAAAGATGATTAGTATCGACTCTTTTAACGATCATGTCAACACATAGTTATAGTTTATTCTAAGTAAAAAGAAATCTAAAATAAAATACAGTGATTTTTGATAAACCTGCAAAATT
>CALDYZ010000037.1 GCA_937944235.1 Candidatus Dojkabacteria bacterium
AGGAGGTATGTCTGGACTGGTTCAGTCAATTGTTTTTGGATCTTTAGTAACATCGTACTTATTGTCAGCTTCCTCACAACAAAAAGATAATTAAATTTTATTTATATTTTATTTTTTATATAAACATTGTATGGAAATAAACACGGCAAAGTATCTGGCTGCTGCTGCAGCGCTAATTGCAATGATAGCAACGGCACCAGCTGAAGCTTATCTTGTAGGAAAGGCATTTGAAGCAATAGGTAGAAATCCAAAATTAGAATCAAGTTTATTTGGAAAAATTATAATTGCTATAGCTTTAGTTGAATCTACAGCTATTTACGCTTTAGTTGCTTTTTTTACCATAATAAACTCATAAATTTTATTTACTAAATTTAGCAGATGCTCGAGAACATTTTGACCTCATTAGGTTTTGATTTAAGGTATTTTGCTTTTAGCCTATTAAACTACATTTTGATCTCGTTTTTGCTGTATAGATTTGTTATTAAAAAACTTGTTGTGTCTTTAAGTGAAAGACAGAGAATTATTGATAAAGGGATAGAAAACAAAAGTAAATATGAAGAATTGATAAAAAAGGCACAATTTGATTATGAAAAAATAATTCTTGATGCTAAAGCAAAAGCAAACGATTTTATATCCGAAAAGAAAAAAGAAGCTTATAGAATGGCTGATAACATAGTATCAGAAGGGAAAAAACAAGTTGAAGAGATGCTTAATAAAACAAAGATGGAATTAGAAAAAGAAAAAGAAGAATTTTTGGGTTATGTTAAAAAAGAAGCAGTTAAAGTAGTAGTGGAAGCAGCAAAAAAATTAAAAATTAAAGAATAATTATGCAACAGTTGATAATTGAAGCAATCTCAATAATTTCTACAAAAGAAAGAAAAAAAGACTCAAGTTTTATGGATCTAGTTGTACCATCAGTGCTAGAGAAATCAGTTGTGAACGAGATATTATCCAGATTAAAGGAAATAAATCTTAGATTGAGATTGGTATTTGATGATACAATACAAGATGGATTTAAGATAATATACGATGACTTAATCGTTGATGCTTCGATAGAGTCAAATGCTAATGAGTTAGAGAGTTTTTTAAATAAAAGACTCGAAAATTCAACAAAAGAAGATTTCATAGAAAATTTAAAAAAAGCAATTGAAGAGTACAGGGTTCAGTACTCAGTATCAGAGGTTGGTACTGTAATAAATGTAAAAGATGGAATTTGTATGATAAACGGATTAAAAGATTGTATGTATCAAGAAATTCTATTGATAAACAAGCAATATCCAGCAATAGCAATGAACATAGAAAAGTACCAGATAGGTGCCGTTCTGTTGGACAAAAATGCAGATATAATTATTGGTGATATAGTGGAACGAACAAAACAAGTTGCTTCAATAGGTGTTTCTGAAGAAATATTAGGCAGAGTGGTAGATGCTCTTGGAAACCCTATAGATGGAAAATCAATCATTAAGATTGATAAGTACATGCCTATAGAAAAAGTAGCTCCTGATGTAATATCCAGAAAACCTGTAGATAAGCCATTATTGACTGGTATTACCGCCATAGATGCATTAATTCCAATTGGTCGTGGACAAAGAGAGCTAATTCTTGGTGATCGACAAACTGGTAAAACCTCGATATGTATAGATACAATTATTAATCAAAAAGATAAAGATATTATTTGTGTCTATGCATCCATTGGTCAAAAGCAATCTAAAATAGCAAGAATAGTTGAAACACTAAAAGATGCAGGTGCAATGGAATATACAATAGTAATAACATCATCTGCTTCTGATTCAGCAGCTAAACAATTTATCACACCATATTCTGCAACGGCAATTGCGGAATATTTTTTGGAAAAAGGTAAGGATGTTTTAGTTGTTTACGATGATTTAACAAAACATGCTATAGCTTACAGAGAGTTATCCTTACTTTTGCGAAGGCCACCAGGAAGAGAGGCTTATCCTGGTGATGTATTCTACTTACATTCAAGACTTTTGGAAAGATCTTGTTGTTTGTCTGAAGAAAATGGTGGTGGTAGTATAACATCTTTACCAATCATTGAAACTCAAGCCGGTGATATAACTTCATATATACCGACAAATGTAATATCAATTACTGACGGTCAAATTTTTCTTGAAACAGATTTATTTTATAAAGGTATAAGACCAGCAATTAATATAGGTCTATCAGTATCAAGAGTGGGTAGTGCAGCTCAGACAAAACCAATGAAAAAAGTTGCTGGGAAATTAAAAGTGTCACTTGCTCAATACAGAGAATTAGAAGTATTTTCGCAATTTTCTGGTGAAGTAGACACTAAAACAAAAGAAATTTTATTAAGAGGACAAAAGACTATAGAATTACTAAAGCAAAAAAATCTATCACCAAGATCCAACGTGTTTTCCATAGTTGCCATTTTTGTCATTAACAAAGGGATAGTAGATGATGTAGGACTAGAATATGTTAACAAATTTGTTGAGGAATTGTTTGAATACATAGGTAATGAACATACTAACTTGTTAGAGGAACTAGAGAATAATCATTGGGATGAAGAAATAGAAGAAGCACTTTATAAAGTATGTATAGATTTTAAAAGGGTCAACCACAATGGGATCTCTGAAACAAACTAAGCAAAGAATTTATTCTGTCAAAAACACAAAAAAAATAACAAAAACAATGCAAATTATATCTGCTATCAAGTTTCAAAAAGCTTATGATGATTTAATGTCATTAAACGAGTTCACAAAAAATTTTGAACGCATTGCTAAGGAAATAAAAAATAACAATGTGGTTTTTATTAATCAAATTTTTTTAGATGAACAAGTTACAAATTTTGAAAAATATCACTTAATCATGATTTTCTCGTCAGACAAAGGATTATCAGGTAGTTATTTAAGTA
>CALDYZ010000038.1 GCA_937944235.1 Candidatus Dojkabacteria bacterium
GTAAATCATTCCTTTTTTGTACATTTCTATAAAGGTTTCTAATACTATGTCAACAACTTCAGGATCAAGTGTAAATGTATCTTTAGAAAAATCAGCTGATAGTCCTATCTTTTTTTCATCATTTTGTGCAACCGCCATATTTGATCTAAAGAATTCCATCATCTCTTGGTAAAAATCCTCTCTACTCATATCAAATTTTTTCCTGCCACTTTTTTCTAAAACTTCTCTAACAAAAACTGCCTCGCCTTCCAAACCTGCATGGTCTTTTCCGGGTATTACTAATACGTTGTATCCTTTCATTCTGTAGTATCGAGCCATTGCATCTTGAAAGCCGTATCCTGATATATTACCAATATGTGGTCTTGCATATGCGTTTGGTGGTGGACAAATAAGAGTCCAATTATTAGCATTACTATTTACATCAGCAGAGTATGCATTGTTTTCAAACCAAAATTTTAATATTTCAGGCTCATGCAATCTTGAATCATATGGTCCATCTGGCAGTGACATACTAAAAATATAACTTAAACTTCAAAGTTTTAATGTAAATTATTGAGCAGTATCATTAAAATCTTCTCATTATACTACTTTTTTGTGTTTTACTTATCAAGATGTTTGCTTATTGTTTCATAGAGTGATTATATAAAACATATTGATTAAGTAAAAGTATTTAACTAAATTTGTATATAAGTTTATTTTGTAAATAAATTGTTATATTATAATCTGGTTATTAAGAAATTTATGAAACTTACAAACAAAGTTATTTTTATAACTGGGGCATCGAGTGGAATTGGAAAATCGTTTGCTATTAAAGCAGCGCAAGACAAGTGTAAACTTATTTTGACAGGAAGAAATATTGAAAAATTACAAGATGTTGAAAAAGAATGTGTAGCACTTGGAAGTGAAGTTCTTGTAGTTTCTATGGATGTAACTTCAGAAGATCAAATTATAAATGCAGTAAACCTGGCTAAAGATAAGTTTGGCAATATTGATGTTCTATTTAATAATGCTGGACTAGGTTTTGTAGATCAACTTGTTAATCTTAAAACATTAGAAATAAAAACCATGATTGACACAAATATAACTGGAATGATTATGGTCGCTAAATATGTCTTAGAATCAATGATAAATACAAGTAATACAAAACATATCGTTTTTACAAGCTCAATTGCCGGTTTAACCACATTGCCTCAATGGTCTGTATATTGTGCAACTAAATGGGCTATAACAGCGTTTGCCGACAGTATTAGAACAGAATTAAAAAAATACAATATTTTAATTACCACTGTACATCCAGGTCCTATAAAAACTGATTTTTTTAATAGAGCAAATATAAATACAAATGCTTTAGGAGATTATAAAAACTTTACGTCACCAGAGGATGTTGCTAACGCAGTTTACAATGCTATATACAAAAATAATTCTAAAGTTATTGTACCAGGCTATTTCAAGTTCTTATACTTGATATCAAAATATCTTCCTTTTATATCAAAAATGACATCAAATAGATTTGCAAATCAAAAGTATCACTGATTAAAGTAAGTTAAATTTGATAATTTCAAATAGTGCTTTTATTCCGTCTTTTAACGCTTTCATTTTTTTACCTTCTGCAATTGTTCTTGGATAATACGATATAGGTGCTACTCCGAACTTCAAGTTATTTCTGTCCTTTTTATACTTTGATAATTTCGCAGTTATCTCTGGTTCTACACCAAAGTTAGATTTTGACTCTATTGTTTTAGCTATATCACGCATAATATCTCCTCTTACTAATTTATAACAAACCTCCATATCTGGAATGTATACTTTAATTCGTGGATAAGTAAAAATGTTTGATATAAAAGATAAAATCAAATTGCCCAAATAGTTTTGTATATAAATTACTTTGTTTTTTTTACCAAATCTATTTCCATATACCACATCTAAATCATTATCAAGCATTTTTTTTACTAAATCGTTTATTTCCTGAGGTTCATATTCAAAATCAGCGTCTTGTACCACGACTAAATCACCTGTAGACTTTAAAATACCATTTTTTACAGTTTGAGATTTCCCACTATTTTTAGTATTTGAGTAAGTATTTATATTTGAATGTTCGTTCTGAAGTTGTTCCATTATTTCTTGTGTTTTGTCTTTTGAGCCATCATTAACTAATATTATCTCCTGAGCAGTAATTCTTTCATCCCATTTTACATTAATCACCTTGTTCACCAATTGATATAAAGTTGCTTCTTCATTGTAAGCAGGAATTATTATAGATATTTTCATAATTAATTAATTAATTATAAATAAAGAACTTTCTATTTTTTTAATCTACACAAATCTAGCTTAACATCTAATCTTCTCAAGATGGTTTCTAGTTCAGTAGAGTAATTTTCATCTTGATCTACTGTGCTATCTTTTTGTTGCAGCTTCTCTATAATTTCATTGTATGCGACCGTTAATGTACCTTCATCCATATTATCAATGTTTATGGCATCTGAAACCAGTATAGTTATATTATCATTCTCTATCATGACTAATCCATCCTCTGCATAAAACTTTAAGACATCATTTTGAAATTCTATTTCTATTAGTCCTTCATCTATTTTTGTAATCATATTTGTGTGATCGGGATATATGCTTATATATCCTGATGAAGTATTAAGTGATATGCAATCTACTTCTAAATTTTCGTAAACTTTACTAGTTTTAGTTAATATCAATACTTTCATAACTCTGATAAACTACCCTTAAGATAAAACATATTTTCATCTATCTCGTCGTATTTTCCTGTAAT
>CALDYZ010000039.1 GCA_937944235.1 Candidatus Dojkabacteria bacterium
ATGTAGCTAATTTAAAATTTTAATTTTATCAATTAAAATATTATAATCATTAATAGTTTAATTATGCAAAAAATGGATTCACTAAAAACTAGACAAAATTTTCTAGAATTTTGGAAACAAATACCTAGAAATTCTAAAGAAATTCCTAACAGTAGTTTGATACCTCAAAACGATCCCACATTGTTGTTTGTAAATTCTGGGATGTTTCCTCTAGTACCTTACCTAAATGGACAACCTCACCCACTAGGAAAGAGATTACACAATATTCAAAGGTGTATTAGAACTAATGACATTGAAGAAGTTGGGGATAATAGACATTTAGTATTTTTTGAAATGATCGGTAACTGGTCACTAGGTGATTTTAGCAAAGAACAGCAAATACCATGGATTATGGAATTTTTCGTAGAAAATTGCGGTTTAAGTCCTTACAGGATATATGTTTCAATATTTGAAGGAGATGAATCATCCCCGAGAGATGATTTAGCGATAGAGATCTGGCAAGAAACTTTTAAAAAATACAATATAAATGCTAAATATTCTAATGACATAACAAATATTCCTCCACAATGGGATACAAACAAAGAAATTCCGGATGAAGTAATGAATTGGCCTTACAGAATTTTCCCATATAACAAGAAAAAAAATTGGTGGTGTAGAGCAGAAGTACCAGGAGAAATAGGTGGTCCAACCTCAGAGATATTCTACGATATGGGTAAGATAGAAAAGACAGATGAAAATTATCATATAAATGACGAGTCTGGTAGATTTATAGAAATAGGAAATAATGTATTTATGGAATTCAAACTGAATGAACGAAGGAAATGGATACCACTTGAACAAAAAAATATAGATTTTGGTGGTGGTTTTGAAAGAATCGTTATGAGTATACAGAATACCACAGATCCATACCAAACAGATTTATTTAGTCTTATCATCAATAAAATAACAATGTTATCAAAAACAAATTATTTTGATTTAGAACCAGAATTGAAAAAAAGTTTTCGCATTGTCGCTGAGCACATTAGAAGTAGTGTATTGTTGCTAGCAGATGGAGTAATACCTGATAACAAAGATCAAGGATATATATTAAGAAGACTTATTCGTAGAATGGTAAGACACGCAAATCTAATAAACATAAGGCAAACTTTTGCCATGCACTTGGCTGAAGAAGTTATAGAAAATTATAAACAATATTACAAACACCTCGAAAACAATAAAGATTTAATATTAACTGAAATAGACAAAGAAGAATTTAAATTTAACAAAACACTAAAAAATGGAATTAGAAGAATTTATGAAATTAAAAAGTCTCATAGCACAATAACAGGATTTGAAGCTTTTAAAATCTATGAAACTTTTGGTTTTCCTGTAGAAATGATTGCAGAGGAATTAAAAGATAAAATTACAGAAAAAGAAAAATTTTTGATGGAATTTAAACAGGCTGAGTTATCACATAAAATTAGCTCAAAAGCAGGGTCAGAAAAAAAATTTAAAGGTGGACTTGCTGACCACTCTACCGAAACCATAAAACTACACACCGCTCAACATATTTTATTAGCAGCGATACAAAAAGTTATAGATACATCAATCAAGCAAAGAGGAAGTAACATAACGTCTGAGAGAATAAGACTGGATTTCAACTATCACAGAAAATTAACACCAGAAGAAATCACTAGAATAGAGGACTTGGCTAACGAACAAATAAACAAATGTTTGGATGTTAAAAGAGTAGAGATGCCAAAAAAGATTGCAGAAAAACTCGGAGCACAAATGGAATTTGGTCAAAAATACCCTGATATCGTGTCAGTATACTTCATAGGAAATTTCAAAGACATAACAGATAAAGATTACTTTTTACATCCTGATAAAGAAAGAATCTTTTCAGTCGAATTTTGTGGGGGACCTCACGTACAAAACACTTGTGAGTTATATCAATCTAAAAATGGAAGAAAAAGGTTAAAAATAATTTCCCAAGAATCTATTGGAGAAAACATTAAACGTATAAAAGCAGTTTTGGCACAAGAATAAAATCAAGTCCCTGAATTTGTCAATTTTTGAATCAACTTGATAAACAAAAAACCAGACACAATAAAAATTAGGACCAAAAATACGTCATAACTGTCAGCCTTATATAAAGGAAAATAAAAAACTTTATCTACTAAAATGTCATTTTCATACACCGGTTCAAAAAAAGGAATTAATACACTAAGAGAACCTAGTATACAACCTAACAAAACGCTGAAAGTTTTATCACTATAACGAATTAATCCAATTTTTATATACTTAACAAAAAATATTAATGCACAAATAGCCCCTGCAGCGAACATTAATAGGTTTATCAGTTGTGAAACATTGACTGAAAAGTTTATTAAAGATTTTGCTAAGTTTAATAGATATTCATACACCCCAAACAACATTAAAACAAAAGATCCACTGACACCTGGCAACAACATTGCTAGGACAGCAAAAACTGCAGTAATAAACAAATAAATAGGATTAGGATCTATAACAATAGAAGATGGTTTTAAACTTGATAATACAGAAAATAATACTGTAAACAAAAACGTAATGCTTAGATTAGTAAAATTTTTATTTTTTATAGATTTAAAAGGCACATTAACGGAACCAAGTACGATACCAAAAAAAATGGCTTGTAAATAGTTAGGATATTTATTAATCACTACAGGTATAAGGTTAATTAATATTACATTTATAAAAATTACTCCAAATAATATTGATAAGCCAAAATTCAAATTTAATTCTGCTGCAACTTTAATATTTTGAAATGTCCTTTTTATCGGGAATAAACTATTATTTATCTTATAAAAAAGTTTTTTTTTTACAATCAGTAACAAATTGTTGATAAAAATGATCAAATCATCATAAATCCCCATAGCAAGGGCTAATGTAGAACCACTTATACCTGGTATTACTTCTGCTGTTCCAATAATCATACCCTTTAAAATATTTTTAAAAATATATTTCATTTGTTTTGATCTTTAAAAATCATAGATTTGCTTAAATTAATTTCCCATTCTCTAGGAGTCGCTGAAACAAATATGACTTGATTTACCCTTTCCATAAATTCCTCAAATTTTAAAGGCCGATTATCTAAGGCTGATTTCATCCTGAAACCAAAATTTACTAAGTTTTGCTTTCTTGCTAAATCGCCACTATACATTCCCCCAATTTGAGGTACAGTAATATGAGATTCGTCGATAAAAATAACATAATCATCAGGAAAATAATCCAACAAGGTAGATGGAGGTGTGCCAACTTCACGTCCATCTATATATCTAGAATAATTTTCTATACCTTTGGTATAACCTGTTTCTTCTATCATTTCCAAATCATAATTAACTCTTTGTTTTAGTCTAGCAGATTCAACAAATTTTCCTTTCTTTTCAAATTCTTTAACCTCCTTTTGCATGTCTTCGTAAATCCTGGGTAGAACAGATTTCAATTTGTCTTCTGGACTAACATTGTGCTTGGAAGGGTATATCGTATATTCTGAAATGGATGTAATTAATTCACCAGTAATTGCATTAACTAAGCTCATAGACTCTATGGTATCATCAAAACAGTTAATTCGTAAAGCAATATCATCATTAATAGGTAAATTAACATATATGACGTCACCTCTAACTCTGTAAGAACCAAATTCACAACCATAATCTATCCTTTGATATTGCATATCTCTCAATCTTACTAAAAACTTCTCTCTATTTAAACTTTCACCTACAACCAACTTGACACTTAAGTCAATATAATCATCAGGATTACCCAAACCATATATACAAGATACAGTAGATACTATCAGCACATCTCGTCGAGAGAGTAGAGCCATAGTTGCTGAATTTCTATATCTTTCTATTGTTTCATTAATATCACTATCTTTTTCAATATACAAATCTTTAGATGGTACATAAGCTTCAGGTTGATAATAATCGTAGTAACTCACAAAGTATTCAACAGCATTCTCTGGAAAGAATTCCTTAAACTCAGAAAATAACTGAGCAGCTAAAGTCTTATTGTGAGAAAGAATTAAAGTAGGCTTGCCGATATTTTGAATAACGTTTGCCATGGTAAAAGTTTTACCAGTACCAGTAGCACCTATCAAAGTTTGAAATTGCAAGCCACGTTCTAGACCACCTGACAATGTTTCTATGGCCGAAGGCTGGTCTCCAGAGGGAAGGAACTTAGAATACAATCTAAAACTCATTCATTTCAGAATAATATTGAAGTTCTAGTAAAAAGTAAAAGCACAAAAGACTTGATTATTTCAAAAAACTTATTGTACAACTTAAATTTAATTTTACCTCCCTAAAAATCCTACAACTTCTTATTTCCTGTATAACAGAAAGGTCAGCACACAACAAAAAATAGCAAGACAACAAGCATGGTGCCAGGAGTCGGACTTGAACCGACGACACATGGCTCTTCAGGCCACTGCTCTACCAACTGAGCTACCCTAGCACTTATTAATATATTGCTCACTTGGTGTTAGTATACAAAATATATTTCATAAACACAAGAAAATTAAAGAAATAACTTTTGAATTTGAGAATCTCTTTTTTATTGTAAATAATATATTATATAAAGATACAAAATCTTTTTAAAATAGAGTTTCACAAAATTTAAACATAAAATCTCCCCTATTTTTAGTATATACAAACATGGTAAAATATATATAGAAAATATAGTACTATTCTAAATAGATTATAGTGAATTAAAAAATTTGATGAAATACGTAATAACATCCTGGATAAACTGGATAGCTAAATTAACAAACCAGGGTCGTACTTAAATAAATATTGTTAAAAAAAAATATTCATCATTCAAAATCATGAGTATTGTTATTGAATTTATTGACCTAAGTTTCTATGAATTTTTTAAGGTATTTTATAAACAAAACCTCACTTTTTTTTAATTCACAAATAATGTATATTTATACATAAATTAATGTTATCGTAATAATATAATTCAGAAAAGATTGTTAATTGTATCAAAATATTATAAATGTCAACAATAACATTACTACCCAATAATCTAATAAACAAAATAGCAGCGGGAGAAGTTGTTGAAAGACCATCTTCTGCAGTAAAAGAGTTAGTAGAAAATGCAATAGACGCTAAGAGTACTTACATAAAAGTTTGTATAGAAAATAAACTAAATCTGTTTAGTATTAAAGTTATAGATAATGGAGTAGGCATATCACATGAAGATAAAGATAATCTGTTAAAACTACACTCAACCTCAAAAATTAAAAATTTTGAAGACCTATACAAATTAAATACCTATGGTTTCAGAGGTGAAGCATTAGCTACTATAGCTTCCGTATGCAGTGAAGTAGAAATTGCATCAAAAAAAGAAAATGAAGAAGGTTTTACGTTGAAGTACTTTAACAATCAAAAAATTAGCACGTCGACAGCTAATATAAGCACCAAGTCGGGAACATCTGTTCATATAAAAAATTTATTTGAAAAAGTACCAGCTAGACTGAAATTTCTTAAAAATACAAACACTGAACTAAAACATATAATTACAATTTTTTTATCCCTAGCAATACCTAATCTAACCATACATTTTGAATTATATGTAGATAATAGATTAATTTACAATTTACCTGCAACTTCCCGTGTCAAATATAGAATAGGCGATGTATGGGATGAAAATATATCAAAACATTTTATTACAGTTAAAATAGAACATGAATCATATCAAGTTGATGGTTGTATTATAGATCCAATTTATTGCACAAGATCCACAGACAAACAATTCATATTTATTAATAAAAGATACGTTTATGATAAAGTAATACAAACATCTATAAACAAGGCATATTCCAATTTTATACACAAAGAATTAAAACCATCTTACTTTATCAATATCCACATTCCGTCAGAAAATTTAGACGTAAACATTCATCCTAGAAAACTTGAGGTAAAGTATGAGTATCCTGATAAAATTTTCAATTTAGTTTACAAATTAGTAGAAAGTACATTACACGAAAATCAAAAAAGTAAATTTTTCGATTCAGCTTCAATACAATCCGATAAAATTGTTACAGAAAACAATGAGATAGATAACAGAAACGTAATTAATAATGAGAAAGTCATTTTATTAGAGACCAATGACCATAAGTCACTAAATCATAAGCAATCCAAACTTACGAACAATAAATTTAGTAAAGTAAATGTCTATAATTACAGTAAGTCAACTCTCAATGAAAAAATAAGCATTAGTAAAATTAGTGAGACTTTACTGGAGTACGGAACTAAAAAAGAAAACTATCTTTATCCAGTTCAAATATTCAGAAGGTACATAATCTATGAATCAGAGGATAATTTAATATTCATAGATCAACACGCTGCTGCAGAAAAAATTCAATTTGAAAATTTAATAAACAAATACCTGTCAAACAAAATAGAACCCATACCCTTATTAATCCCAGAAGTTCGAAGTTTAAATTTAGCTGATAAGAAAAAAATTTTAGAACTAAAAGATGAAATACTGAAAACTGGAATCAATATAGAAGATTTTGGTAACAATGATATATCTATAACTCACATACCAAGTACTAGTAAGAATTTCGATATTGATAGTTTTTTGAGAGATTTATTGAACGATGAAGTAAATGCTCAGATACTACTAACGAAAGATGGTTCGTATGTTGAAATTCCTAATTTCATTTATTCTACAACTGCATTAATAGCATGTCATGGATCCATCAGATCAGGTCAAACTTTAACCACAGATGAGATGCGAAACATAATATCGGAAATAAGCAAATTAAAAAATTCTTTAAACTGTCCCCACGGTCGACCGATCACATGGATTATGAACAAAGCTGAAATTGAAAAAAATTTTAAAAGAATTATATGAATTATAGAAATATACTCAATAAAAATAGCATTATACAAAAATTCATACTGATTTTATTAATAATCATAGTAATACCGATAATTTCTGTATTTTTATATAGGGACTCATCCTCATTTTCCAATCTAAATAATAAGTTGATTAGCTCAAGTAATGTTACAGTAAATATAAACAACAACTTTTTTATCTTACAAATTGCTAATACTCCAGAGACAAGATCTAAAGGTTTGATGTTCATAGAAAAACTAGATAAGAACAAAGGTATGCTTTTTATTTTTGAAAAAACAGAAATACAAACTTTCTGGATGAAAAACACGTATATTCCACTGGATATAATTTTTTTAGATGAAAATTTTGATATTGTAACTATTTATAAAAATGCTAAACCTCTAGACACAAGAACATTATACTCATCATTAAAACCTAGCAAATATGTAATTGAAATATTAGGAGGTATAAGTGATCAAATCAATTTAACAGAAACTTCAAAAGTTAAAATTATTGATTATAAATAGATTTCACTTTTTTTGAGTAAAAATATTCAATCGAAAATCTAAAATTAATTAAATTTATTTAACAAAATTAGCAAAAAACAGACATAAGTTTTTTTACTTTAATTCATAAATTTGTTAGTATATTCATACTGGATAGATGCTATAATTTTATAGGGTTGCTTAACCAAATTTGACACAAATAACCTTAAAATAGATACTGATATACACAATATACACAATGTGCGATATTGTTATTAATATATACATAATTTAAAATGAACAATACGAGCTATCTTATACCCATTGTTATAGAACAAACAAATAGAGGTGAAAGGTCATATGATATTTATTCAAGATTACTAAAGGAAAGAATAATATTTGTAGGTGGGCCTATCGACGATTTGCAAGCTAATTTAGTAGTTGCTCAGTTACTGTTTTTAGAAAAAGAAGATCCCAAAAAAGACATAATGATGTACATAAATAGTCCAGGGGGGCACGTGCAGTCAGGAATGGCTATAGTTGATACGATGGATCATGTTAAATGCGATGTATCTACAATAGCGGTTGGGTATGCTGCTTCAATGGGAGCAATATTATTAGCATCGGGTTCAAAAGGTAAAAGATACGCTTTAAAGAATGCTGAGATCATGTTACACCAACCGTTAGGTGGGGTCGAAGGACAAGCTTCTGATATAGAGATAACTGCAAATCACATAAAAAGGACTAAAGAAAAATTATATAAATTATTATCTGAACGTACTAATCAACCTTATTCTAAAATAGAAAAAGATTTTGATAGAGATTACTGGATGACGTCAGAAGAAGCTCTAAAATATGGGATAATAGATGAAATCATCAATTAATTATACAGCAATGGTTTCACGGTGATAATCAATTTTAGATCATATACTTTATTCCGATATGTGAAAGATAGATTCGACTAACTTGTGAAAATATTTTAGTAATAAGAAATAAACAAAATTGTGTACTCTAATATCTACATATACATCGTGCATTTATGTTAAAATTAATAAGATGAGGGCATTTAGCTCAGCTGGTAGAGCATTCCTTTGACGTAGGAAAGGCCACAGGTTCGAATCCTGTAGTGCCCAAGTTTGATAAAGTAATGTCTATTTCTATTTCTAATACTAGTACCATGAAACCTTTACAAATTACTGACAGTACAATTTTACATTCAGCTGCACATGTTTTAGCAGCTGCAGTGATAAAAATGTTCCCTAATGTTGTCGTTGGAATCGGTCCGGTGCTAAGAAATACATTTTATTATGATTTTTCAGGAGTAGACAGAGATACAATAGAAAAAAACATAGACAAGATCCAGAACGAATGTGATAGTTTAGTAGAGAACATGATACCTATAACACAAACTTTTATGGAAAAGTATACTGCATATAATTATTTACTCCAACATGGACAACTCTTGAAAGCAGAGTTGTTGCAAGTTATAGATGAAAAAAATATCAGTTTTTATTCTATAGATAAATGTTTCACAGATTTATGTAGAGGCCCCCATGTATCTAACACGAAAGATATTGGTTATATATTCATTAAAAGCGTAACCGAAGTTTATTGGAATAATGATCCATCTAGAGCTAAAATGGTCAGAATAAACGGTGTTTTGTTTTACTCAAAAAATGATAGAAACTACTACTCGTCATTACTATCAAATTATTACAGCAAAGACTTCTTTTTTTATTCCAAAATGAATAAAATACTGAAAAAATTGAATGCCAAGAATTATCAATTTACGGTATTTGGTGTAGAAAGTTTGAATAATATAACTAATACCATTAATAACATTATTCATCAGAATGTAAGTAAAAATTTACTGTACATAGACGCACCGTCTCTATTTGACAACAATCAACTAATTGATGAAAATTATATTACTAGCTATGTTTCCGAATC
This sequence comes from Candidatus Dojkabacteria bacterium, assembly GCA_937944235.1. GTDB lineage: Bacteria > Patescibacteriota > Dojkabacteria > J137 > J137 > CALDYZ01. The sequence goes on from CALDYZ010000039.1 coordinate 9,306, forward strand.
AGATAATTTTTCAATAATAGATAAAAGTAGCACAAAGAAATTAATACAAACAACAAGATTTTTAATTGAAAAGAAATTTTTTGCCATTCACGTAAACATTATTCAGCAAGTATTAAAATTGTTTCGTCTATCAGAAGAGAATAATTTACTGATTGAAGTAATATCTGTTGACTTTGATGAAAACGTTACAAAACTTTCGTTACAACAAGTCCAAATGGTCAGCCAAAATTTGAAAAAAATATATGTAAACGAACTCCAACACCTTTTATCGGTAAAAGTATATGCGAATAATCAAATAGGAGATGAAATTAAAATTTCTGAGATAATCATCGATAATCATAAAGATCAGTTTTATTCCATCACAGTATATTTTGACAAATTTACTATTCTAAAATTAAGTGTAGAAGCAAATAACGGTTTCTTATCTAGTTTAAATAGATATGTTGATATTGTTATCATACCTATAAATAAAAACTCTGTCGAATTTTGCAATCTATTACATAAAGATTTACTAAATAAACATTTTAGAGTAATAACATTATCTAAAAATAAAAGTTTAATGTCAAATATTATCACATCAGATATTTTACATCCTAAAGTAACATGTGTAGTTGGAGATAAGGAAGTACGAGTTAATGGTGTGTCAACAAGAGTTAATAGAAAAAATTTAGGTATTATTAAATTAGAAAATTTAGAGGAATATATAAAATCTTTATAAGTAGACCTTACAAAAATAAAAAAGAGATAAATTTAAATTTTGTATGGAAATCTATATACACAATATAGTATAATTAGTAAGGAATGTTTATTGATTATCGTTATAAAGCAGAGCCATAAAAAAAATTGTTAGAAAAAAGCCAAGAGAAGTCCGACAATTAGACATTAAAGCAAATGAAGATATAGTGTCTGAGAAGATTCAGACGATAGATGAAGGAGGCAATAATTTAGGTGTTTTGGCTAGGTCTGAAGCTTTAAATATAGCTAAAGATAGAGGTTTAGATCTGATACAAGTATCTTCAAGCGCTGATGGAAGCTATTGTACATGTATTATACAATCTCTATCAAAGTACAAATATGAAAAACAAAAAAAACTTAAAAAAGCTTCTGGTTCATCATCATCTAAACAAAAGGAATGGTGGTTCAAATCCAATATACAAGATAGAGATATTAAGGTAAAACTTGAAAAAGTTAGGGAGTACTTAGAAAAAGGGGGAATAGTTAAAATAGTCTTAAAAGCTTCACGTAAGGTTAGTTTGAGTGAATTAAAAGCTACTTTTGATAAAATAAGGGAAAAATATTCTGAATTTGCTAAAGAAGTAGGACAGGTTAAGACAGATCAAGAAAACATTAACGTCAATGATATTAGTGTATTGATTAAGTTAAAAAAATGAAAAAATTTAAGTTAAAAACACATAAATCAACAGTTAAACGTTTTAAGTTGTCGGGATCTGGAAAGGTATATAGATTAGAACAACAAAAACGTAATAATGCTCATTTAAGATCAAAGAAAACACGTAGGCAAAAAGTACTACTGCAAGATAGGCTTGTGATTACATCAAAAGGCAATATAAAAAAAATAAAAAGATTATTACATGTTTAATTAGACTAATATGAAAGTTAAGAGAGGTGTCACAAAACACAAAAGACATAAAAAAATATTAAAATTAGCAAAAGGTTACAGAATGACTTATTCAAAGACATATAGAAAAGCAAAAGAAGCTGTTTTGCATGCTGGACAATACTCTTACAATCACAGGAAACATAGACACTCCCAATTTAGGAAAGAATGGATAAGGGTTATATCTGCATATCTCATGAATAATGATTTGGGTAGCTACAGCAAATTTATGAATCAACTAAAAAACAAGATGATCTTGATAGACAGGAAAGTTTTAGCAAACATGATACTCAAAGAACCTAAATTTATGGAAAATTTGGTAAGTTATGTTTATGGTTTTAAAATAGAAAAGGCTTAAGGTATAAATATTCAGATACATATACAATTACAATAATAGTTAAATGCTTCATGAAATAGCTTTTTCTTGTGGTGGGATTGTGTGGTTTGATTATGAAGAAGAATAAAAAGAACATTTATACGTACATATATCTGTCATACATATGTGTGAATGGATATATATAGCTGAAATCTTACATTTACAGATATATTGAGTACTGACCACGGCTCGTTATATTCACGAATGTCAAATATAGATAAATATAATATATAGATGCAGAACAACTTCAAAGGCAAAGTGTAACTGACAAATCGAGAAAAAACGACTATTATACTAGCACTGTTTATTAGCTGTTGCCCCTAGATAAAGCTTTTTTCTTTGGTTTATCTTTAAACAACCTAGTATTGTTACGGTCACCTTCTATTATTTTACTTTTTACTAACAAAGCGTATACCGTGTCAGTAGGCTGAGCTCCTACAGAAAGCCAATATTGCACCTTTGTTTGATCAACATTAAAATCTTTGGTAATCGGTGAATACCAACCTATCTGATCTAAAAAATAAGATTCTCTTTTCTCTCTTGCATTACAAACTACTATCTTGTAACTTGGTTTATTTTTTTTTCCAACTCTCGAGAGTCTTATTTTAACCATAATTTTATCTTAACAACATCAAGCTTTCTGTGATTTTATAATTTATCCATAATTTTTGCAACATAGTTATCAGCTTTTTGTAAAAAATTCTTTGCTGCTTTCTCTTCAGCTTTGTGTTTGCTATTACCAAAACCTTCGGTCAACATAATATCCTTAACAAACAATCCCATCTTAAAGATTTTCTTATGATCCGGACCGTATGAGGAAATCTCCCTATATTCCGGTGTGATCTTAAATAAACTTTGTAACATTTCTTGAACCTGCGTTTTAGCATTTTTGTGTAATTGTTTAGCAACTACATCCTCCACCTTATAGATTAATTCGCGGTAAATTAAATCTTTTACTACTTGGTAACCACTTGATAAATATATTACTCCTAACAGAGACTCAAAAAAATTAGCCAACGTACTAATATTCTTTAAACCTCCAGTGTTTATCTCACCTTGACTCATAATAATAAAATTGTGCAAATTTAACCTTTTAAACTCTTTGGCTAAACTTTCGGTTTTAACTAAAGCTGATCTTATTACCGTTAAATCCCCTTCTTTCAAGTTTTGATAATTGTTATATAAATACTCCGTAACCACAAGCTCAAGTACCGCATCACCTAAAAACTCCAATCTTTCATTATCTCTTATATTTTTATTCCTAACCTTAACAGATTTATGAGTAAAAGCTTCAGACAATAGCTTTTGGTCTATTACTTCATTTATCTGTAAGATCTTCATTATTTTTTTTATATCGGTATCGGACAATAACATAAAATCTACAAATTAAAATACTTTCCGAGAATTACATTAGTTAAGGAGTACATTTTTCCAGCATTTAGCTCTTTATCCAACTCGATTGCTTCATCTATACCCACTTTTGGCGGAACATTTTTTAATACCTCAACCTCAGTGGCAATAACATACCATATAGATTTTGTAAGATAGTCTATCTGTTCAATTGGTCTCTCTCGGGCTACCTTTGAAACTAAGTTATTAAGTTTGTCAACTACCTTTTCAAAGTTATTTGCTATAGAAACATATAAATCTCTATTGTAATCTTTTACAATACACTCATTTTCATAACCAATTTCAACCAAAATTGTCTGGATTTCAAAAGACATAAAATGATTTTGATCTATATCACTATTAACGATAAACAAGTACTGATAAACATACTGCACCGATAAAATGCGGGAAACATGGTTAGCAAAAAAGAGCTTAAATTTATATTTTGTTGACATTTAAATTAAATGTACCATCAATGCAACTATTGTTAATCTAAAACTTTTACGTTTTTATAAACTTTATTATTTTTACTTACTACATGTGCTTTAAAAGAATATCCTTTTTTATTCAAAGAGAAAAGTGTACCTCCACACTTCTTCACTTTTCTAGCCAAAGTAATTAGCTTATTGTAACGATCAGAAGCTTTAGTGGATCTAGCTTTCTGCAAAGATCTTCTGTGTTTTGGAGTAGCGGCCATACTGTAAAAATAAAATCAAACTCATACTAGGAAAGTGTATCATAATATTACTTATTTATCAAATTAATTTAGTTAATAAGTATATTTTTATGCAAGAAGAACCTGATTTGAAATGGCGAATTATGTTGATGAACTTATTATAGATCAAAACTTTATTTGTAAAATATCTCTTTGGAGATCTCACAACCACCACAGCGCTTGGTTTTGTCATTCTACTCAATACTATTCTAAGTAAAGTTTCTTCAAAAATTGTAGAAAATACTGAAAAGGGAGGATCTATAAATATTAAATTTTCTGGAATTTTATGTCTGTATAGATAAACTAAAACATCTGACTTAATAAATTTAATATTAGATATATTATTTTTTTCAGCAAACTCCTTCAAAAAACGCTCAGACTCTGCAGAAGAATCAACAAATGTGCATCTGATTGCACCTCTACTTATTGCCTCAAAACCATAACTACCAGAACCTGCATATAGATCTAAAACCTCTATACTTTCCTTTATTGATTCAATATTTAGGTAATCAAAAATTTTAGATTTTATAAAATTTGTAACCGGTCTTGTATTCTTAGGGACTTTTAACCTTTTTAATTTGTACATCCCCTTTATAATTTTAGGATTTTTCTGCATGATATACTAAATTATTAATTATCGCTCAAGATTCTTTAACAAAAAATAATACAAAACTATAGCAACGGTATTACTTACATTCAAAGAGTTTTTGATTCCCAACATTGGTAATTCACAAATAAAATCTGAAGTATCAATAACTTCGTTTGAAACACCAGTGATCTCATTTCCAAAAATAAAAAAAATCTCTTTGTTTTGATATTTTGTATTTTTGACAATTGTCTGGTAAATAACATTTATAGGGAGAGATTTGCTTGGATGTTGTTCTACTGCTATAAAAACACCCTTTGTTTTATTTTGTAAATAAAATTCTTTATAATCATAAAAATATGTCCAAAACAACTCTTTTTCAGCACCTAAAGCTGTTTTAGATATTCGGACATCGTCTGGGGTAGGTGTTATACCTAATAATATTATTTTCTTTGTACCAGCTCCAGATGATGTTCGGAATATAGATCCTACGTTATATATTGACCGAATATTATCAAGTACTACATTAATTATCATAAAAATAAAAAGGGTTATTATCTATAAAACTTGAAACTTCACCTTCATCTAAAATTTTTTTACCCAAATCTATTCCTTTATTTAAAGTATCTAAATTGACAAAAGAAGCTATCTTAAAATTTGGCATACCTATTTGTCTATCACCTAGCAGATCACCAGGTCCTCTCATTTGAAAATCTTTTTCTGCTAACGACATACCATCATTATTTTTTGTAAAAAAAACAATTTTTTCTAGCTGCAATTCATTTAGCTCCTCTTCCTCAATCAAGAAACACATACCTTCTTTACCAGTTCTACCAACTCGCCCTCTTATTTGATGCAATTGAGATAACCCAAACATCTGAGGACTAACTATCAAGATCACATCTAAATCGGGTATATTGATACCTATTTCAACTATTGATGTAGCTACCAAAAACTGAGTCTGTCCATTTTTGAAATTGTCTAATATAACTAATTTTTTCTTTTCACTCATATTACCTGTTAAACTACTTACAATTATATTAGGATTCATTGATTTTAATTTATTACTAAAATTTTCAACATTCATGAAATTATCACTTTCTGAGGCAGGAACAACTACTAAACATTTTTTTATGACACCCGTATTTACTTTTTCGATTAACTTTGCATAAAACTTATTTGACTTTAATCTTCTAACAAAAAAAGTTTTTACTTTTCTTGTGCCAAATGGCATCATTTTTATAGAGTAAACCTCTAAATCATCAAACAGACACCTTAAGATTGTTCTTGGTATAGGAGTTGCTGTCATTTCAATAAAATTTGGTCTAGACATTTCATCGAAAAATGATTGTTCTTTTTGCAGAACACCAAATTTTTGTTGCTCATCAAACACGACAAGTCCTACATTCGTTATTTTTTTAAAGTTTAATGCTGTCGTACCAACTATAATCGAGTGTTCACAATCTTCTATTGTTGTTTTGTTATTTTTAGATAATTTTTTCAGGTTTATGTTAAGTTTATTACAAATTAAAGATAAATTTTCAAAATGCTGATCCACTAAAACAGAAGTAGGCGCCAACAAAAGTGAATTAGTATTTGAAAAATAGTTGAGTATCAACGCATAAAATGCTACAAAACTTTTACCACTTCCTACATCCCCTTGTACTAAGATATCGAAACGTTGGTTAGATTTATACTTTTCATATATATTTCGCATTATAGTTTCTTGATCATGTGATAAATTTACATTTAATATCTTTGAAAACATCAAAGGTGTAAATTCCGTCGTCATTTTGTAATTAACTTTTGAGTAAAACGGTCCAGACTTGCTATGTTTTAGTTTTATATAGATTGTTGCTATTTCATATAGACTTAGTTTCTGTATTATACTGTTAACTTTCTCAAGACTTTTTGGAAAGTGAATTTCATAAAGATCTTCAAAAGTTATATCAAAATGATTATTGATCAAAGTATTCAAAGATTTGTTTACTTTCAATAGTTTAAAAAAAATTTTATGTAACATTCTTCTATAGTATTTGACTGAAATACCTTTTGTCAATTTATAAACAGGTGCTATTGTTCCTACATGCAATTGTCCTTTTTCCAGGTCTACTTTTTCAATATCCAATAAAAAATTTTCTGTTCTCCCAAATTTATTTACATTTTTTTTTATTTTTAAATAATACTCATTGTCTTTTCGTATAGAATTAACCAAATAATCCTTATTGAAAGATTTAACATTGATTTTTTTACCATCAAATTTGTCCAAAAAGACAAAATTTTGTAATGTTAGCTTAGGCTTTACACGTAAATTTGAAGCTGATACGAGCTTAACACAAATGGTTGCGATTTGTTCCGATGAATTAATAAAATCAGTAAATCTCGTTAAATGTGATGTGTTTTCGTATCTAGTGGGAAATCTAAAAATTAAGTCACTCAAACTGGATACACCAAGATTTTGTAGTGCCCTAACAATTGTGTCATTAATTCTAAATATGGATGATATATTACCTTTTAAGTCAATATTTATCATCAGTTATTTGATAGCAAAACGATTAACGAGGAAAGTATAGGGGTCAACAAAATACCTAAAAAAATAACAAACCCTATCAGATATAAAAACAATTGCCTTAGTTTTTTTTTATTAAACACTTTTTTAATTAACATAACCAAAAACCTTACTATACTACATTTAGATGTCACGGAGAGTGAGGGATTCGAACCCCCGGTCCCTTACGAGACACCTGTTTTCAAGACAGGCACATTAGACCACTCTGTCAACTCTCCTAAAACTGGACTTCATGTAGTATATCAAACTTTAGATCAAATTTGATGTTGATTATTAACGCTGATTGTATACTCACTTGTACATTAGGAATGTATAATGATTTAGTTGTTCATGTGATAAAATAGGTCTATACAAGAAAAATAAACATATTTGATTATGACAAAAATAAGATTAAAAAAAATAAACAGCTTATCATCAATAGAAGATAGAATAGAGATAGCAAAAAAAAATTTAGAAAAACATAAAAGCAAAATTTTTAAAAAAAATTACAAAAGAAGTTTGTTAATAAAGTTCAGAAATGTAGCACTTACGATACTTTCGGTAATAGCGTTATCTGGTATTATTGGAGCTTCTTTATTCTTTAACTATTTAAATGGTTTAACTGACAAGTTGCCTAATCCAAAAACAATTTTTCCTCACATCCCCATAGCCTCTGAAATTTTTGATAGGAGAGCTATCGAAAATGACGAATCGGGCACTAGGTTGTATAGATTAATAGGTAACCAAAACTCTGACGATTTTAGTATAGGTGAAATTCCAGACAAGGTCAAACTAGCATTTCTAGCTGCCGAAGATAAAGACTTTTTTATTCATAATGGTTTTAATTTGAGTGCAATTATAAGATGTGCTTTTTTAAATCTGGTGCACAAAGAGCAAGGATGTGGAGGAAGTACCATAACTCAACAACTAGTAAAATTAACAACAAAAAAAGCCTCGCCTACAGTAGAAAGAAAAATTGAAGAATTATTGCTAGCTTTAAAAATAGAACAAACCTATACCAAGAACGAAATATTGGAAATGTATCTTAAAATAGCACCGTTTGGTTCATCTATATTAGGCTTAAAAACTGCCGCTAATTTTTACTTTGGTCTAGAGCCCAAAGATCTGAACTTGGCCCAAGCGGCAGTATTGGCTGCGATAATACAAAATCCGAACTATTTGTCACCTACTGTACCTATTGATCAAAATATTATGAGATCAAGAAATGATGTTAATGAAAGAAAAAAATATATATTTACTCAACTCAAAATAAATTTAAATAAATTTAATGAGGATCTAAGACGTATTAGTAACGATACTGAAATGGATAATGTCTTAGAAGAGCAAGATATTCTAGAAGCAGAATCATTTGACTGGATTAGCACCTTAAAGCCTCCCATAATTACAGATATAAAGGCAGGTCATTTTGTTAACTTTGTACTTAATCAATTAAGGTCTCGCAACTATAAGAATTATACAGAACCATTTACTCTGGAAGAATTACAATCCGAAGGTTATAAAATATACACAACTTTGGATTACGAAATACAAAAAATAGCAGAAGATAAAGCTTTTGTTGGTGGTACGTCTTTCCCTCATTGGAATGTAAAAAACGCCGCATTAATGACTATAATCCCAAAAACCGGACAAGTGCTTGCATGGGTAGGTTCAAAAAGCTTCGTAGGTGAAGATGAAGGTTGTGATTCTAGAGGCCTTAACTGTGCTTATAATCCTCAAGTAGACGTTTTACAAAGTCTACAAGAACCTGGATCTTCTAATAAGCCTTTGGGATATTATCTAGCATACAAAGAAGGCTTGTTGTATCCAGGTAGTCTTCTTCCAGATGTTCCCATAAAGATAAGAGACATCAATGGTAATTATTACGAACCTAAAAATTGGAATAATACTTTCAATGGTGTATTTTATACTGCTAAAAGTGCATTAGTACAGTCTAGAAACATCCCAGCAATTCTTGTCATCAGGATGGTAGGGGTAAACAACTACATTAAAACTTTCAGAGAATTTGGATATACTACAGCAACAGGACAATATGGAGAAGCAGCTATATTAGGTGGAATTTCAGTGTATCCATGGGAACATGCTCAAGCCTATAGTGTCTTCGCAAATGGAGGAGAATTGACTTACATAGATCCGATATTACTGATTAAAGATAGACATGGGAATATAGTTTATGAATCTAAACCTGTGACCAAAAAAGTTGCAGATGAAAGGGCAGTGTATTTATTAAATGACACTATAAGGAATTATGATGGATATTCTGATAGAGGAAGAGATATGGCAGGTAAAACTGGCACAACAGAAAATAGTATGGACGCTTGGTATATTGGGTATTCACCAGATTTTGTCACAGTATGTTGGGCAGGTAACAATAACAACTCTCCTATGGATCAAAATAGAGGTTTTCCTTTCTATGTTGTTCATCCATGGTGCAAAGAGTATTTTAATGAAATCGGAAACTCACCTTACATGATAAACAAAACACCCTTTCGTAGACCAGCCGGTGTAATTTACGGAGGGAATAAGTGTAATTCTGAAGGAGAATGTGTAGGAATTGAGCCCGGCTATATGATAGATGGTCTAAATTTAAAACCCGATAAAAAATTGGTCAAAGTAAGTGTCTGCTCTGACCAACAAAATAAAAAAGCTAGGCCAATAGATATACTTATGGATTTACATGTTGAAAAAGAATTTCCATATTTCGTAATGCCTGATGAAGCTTTACAACCGCAATTAGATGATTACATGTTAGCAAAGCACAAAGAGAAACCAAATGAATTTTTTCCAAATGGAGGACCAAACGAAGAATGTGATATTAAAAGAAATACCAGTGTAGCGAGTGGTCCGTTTTTTTTGATTAAAACACCAATTAACAACGTCTCAATTTATGAAAAAACCGTTAGATTATTAGGAGGAATATTTGTTGAAGATTCAAACCTAGTATCGGCGAAAGTGTATTTAAATGATTCTTTCCTGCCAGGATGCATAATAAGCAATTTTAACAGTTTTGATGTTACATGTGATTTAAGTTCGATTATTTTAGACAACGGATTGTATGATTTAAAAATTACAGCAACAGACGCCCTAAATAGAACAAATTCTGTAAATATTAATATTATTTACAACTCAATAACCAGCAATAACTTTATATTCAATATATTACCACCTACAAATTTGATAATCGGTAACAATTTAGGTAGTGGATGTATCAATCCACCTTGTGCCTATGACATTCAGGTGAGTTATACAGGAATGCTTAGTCTTAGTGTAGTTGACTTATTTGTTAATATAAACGGATCCAATGTTAAGATAGGTAACATGAACGTTTCAGGAAGTACTTTCACTTATTTAAATTGGGGGGGAGAAATCACAAGTCTGATTAGTGCCACTGAAGATAACTATAAATTTTTCGTAAAAGCAAAAACATCAAGTAACATTCAAATTATGTCTAATGATTCCATCAATATAAAAGTTACTTCAATTTGAGTAAAAACTTCTCAACTGAAGATGGTAATATTATTGCGCTGTAGTCAACATCATCTACACTGAAATCCTTTTGAACTAATCCAAAACTAAACCTTGAAATCGTCAATTTTAGATTCCATCTGGATATTGATACATTACTCTGAGAGAGCTCCATGTCTCTAATAATAATTATTTGATCATACTTCTCTAAAGTGTCTATGAAATTAACCAAATTATTTAGACCTCCCTCTAGCACTAATTGAAAAGATGTTTCTCGTAAAGAAAAAATATCGTGCATATTATTTGTCTGTATACTTGACTCATTAAACTTTTCATTTAAAAACTTAATATCTAGTCTACTAGCAATAGATAGCAGGTTATCTCTAAATTTGAGCAATTCACTTTGAGTTTCTTTAGCTGATATATCTATAGCCTTATTGATCGCATTATATTTACTGAAATTAATAGAATCTGCTTTTATGGAACCTATATTTCTTTTTATATAACTAACTGATTCATTTAAAACTATTAACTCATTATATTTATCAAAAATGCTTATAACTTTAGGTATTATAAACACAAAAAAAATAAAGCTGGCCAAAAAAATAATGAGTAAAGTCTGTAAAGATGGTATTACACTAATTTTCATCATTAAGAAATATCCTTAACACTATAGAATATTTATTCTCTTTGTCATTGAAAGTGACATTCCTCACAAAAACATCTTTAACATCTTTATCTGATAATAATATTTTTTTAATTTGATTAATATCAATGTTGTTAACAAACATTATTACCCCTAGACTACCATCTGATTCGCGAGAATATGATGATATTTGAATATCACCAACATAGTTATCCACCAAACGATTAGCTTTTTTTATCAGTTTAGTTAAATTTATATCAAAATCTACAAAAGGATTTAAAACATCCATTTTTGTCTTTAAATTTTTTTTCAATATTATCATGTCTTTTTGTGAATTTATTTCATTCTTTAAATTTTTAATCTCATTCTTAACAATATCTAACCTGCTATTTAACACAAAAATCTCCAAATAAGTTAAAATTACGGCTATCACGGCAAAAATCAATAATAATAAAATTCCTTGTAAAAGAGAGAAAAATTTAACATTTTTAACTCTTTCTTGATCTATAAAGGTCTTGTGTAATAAATTAAAATGAAATCTTTCCATAAGTAGTTGTTTATCTTTGCTTAATACTTGCACCTATGGCAGATGCAAATTTAAATATATTGACTCTTGAAAGTATTTCTTTCTGAATTATCGGTTTTATCTTAATATTTTTTGTTGGATCACCTCTAACTATTAATAAGTTTGTTGTTTGAGACAAATAAGTATCTAAACCTTTTAGCATAGCTCCTCCTCCTAGTAAAAAACCTATTTTTAGGTAACTTAATTGACCAAATTTGTCTTTATGATATGCTATAAGTTTCATAATCTCAGCTAATATTATATCCACAACAGGTTTTATTGAACTCGCAATTTTACCTTCATATAACGAGAAATCAAAGCCATTGTTGATTTTTAATATTTCAGCTTGTTCAACTTCAATGCCAAAGTCAGCAGATATTAGTTTAGTCATAGATCTACTACCAACTGCAATCATCTGTGAATATATCACTCCCATGCTTGTGTTTAAACTTATATTTGTAGAGTTGCCACCTATATCTATTGATAAAAAACATTCATTATTTAAGGGTTTCATATTAAACATCAAAACTCGGTGATTAGATATCGATTCTGTCTCTATGGCTAGCAAATTTAAACCTAAACTTTTAAAATAATTCAAATATTTTAATGCGAGATCTTTATCTATTGACGCAACATAATAAGATATTTTTTTAGCTGATTGATTATCAAAAACAGGAATATACGTAATATTTTGAGACTCTATATCAACAGGTATTAGAGACTTATATGAATAGTATATCGCATCTTCAATTTCTTTATCTGATAGATAAGGTAAAGTAACAACCCTAGTTAACACTTTATCCTCAGGTATACTTAAAACAACACTCTTTGAACTGAGATTTAACTTATTGATATTTGTTACAAAATATTTTGGATCACAATTAAATAAATCATCTATAACATGTCCATCCCTAAACAGCGAAAACGATCCCAACGACTCAAGTTCATAATGTTCTTGTGAACTTGTAACAGCTGCTACTTTGACTTGAGAACTAGATATATTTACCCCAAAAAATTTCATATATTCAATTTACAATAATCGTTTATATACCACCTTCCAAGAAAATATTATAAAAGAAAATATTTTCAAATTGATAATTTAACGGCATTTGAGTAGATAAAGTTATAACAGGCGTATCTATATTATTATCTATAAATTGCAATTTGACTTTTATATCTCTTATTTGGTAGGGTAACATGGCATTATTTTCAGCAAATAAATTGAATCTAGCTGTGCGCACATTATCAATATTTGATCTAGGTATTACAAGTAGAAACTTTGGTGATACCTGATCAATATTGAATCCATTCTGCATAAATAAGTCAGTGACATTTAACTTGAAAGTTTTTAGTGCGTTATTTCGAGGAGAGTCAAAAATATCGAAAAACTCTAAATTATTAACAGATAACACATGATTATTGTCATCGAACAAAGTAGATAATCTATTTTTGGTTCTATTTATAAAATCATCAAATATTATTGAGAATTCAATAGCAATATCAGAATAAAGATCCATGATAAAATCACTTTTATAACCATTTAAATACATAATATAAGACTCATCTCTTTGTAATGAAAACAAGTTCAGAGATTTTGTATCTTCTATTTCAGTAAATATTTTTGCTGATTTATTTTTTACAGACACCTCGGTTTCACATAAATATTTTCTTTTGTCGATTAAACTCAAACAAAAACCATCATTTTCTAGTGAGGACAAATCAATACTGTTTCTCAATCTATCTACATAATTTCTGAGAGCTCCTTCTGCATAAATCATACCTTGATTGTATAAAGCATTATAAACAATAGTTTTTCCTGAATTTGAAACTATAAACATAACATAGAATATTAAAGTAGACAAAAAAGAGATGACTAAAATCGTAATCACAAGAGCTTGGGCATTCGCTTGTTGTAACAACATAATTCTAAATTTGTTCATATTATCTAAAATATTCTCTCTAAAATTACAATTTGAGCCCAAGATTGATTCATATCAAGACCTATTGAATCAAAAAAATTTTTCTTTGAAGGTTCGTATAGTATGGTGATATACAAATAGTACCCCCCATTAAGAACATACCTCTTATAAAAATTTAACTCAAAAACATTTATATTAGCACCCAGTTTATTCACTAAGTAGTTTTGTCCATCTTTAATCTCAAATTTACAAATTTTTTGATCACATAGCTTCCATTCGTACAAGTTATTATCTTTAAAAAATGAACAGGTACCGCTAATATTGCAATTAGATAACACATCAGCGTTTTTAAAATCATAATCTAACACGGAATTTATCACAGATATCTCATTTTCTATGAAATTAATATCAACAATAGCTTTTGTTATTTTTATTGATTGTATTACTATATTAAACAACATAACTAATAACATAGCTATTATGCTTATACTTATAATTACCTCCACAAATGAATATGCTTCTTTAAGAGTAAAAAAAACCTTTATTTTTATTTTAGTCATATTCGTAAATAATATATAACACTTTGAGCTTCTTCAATTTTCATATTGTGTTTCATACTATAAATTTTTAGTACAAAATTATTATTGAGCTCATCTTTACTTATGAATTCTATTAAAACACAAGCTAGAGAGAACACATATTTACTTTTCTCACAAACGTATTGCGAACCCTCTGTTGTAATACGATTCAAGTAGACCTTATTGCTTGTATCGAAGTCTTCTGAATCTGCAAAGACCTCAAAAAAAATATTTAACTGATTATTAACGGGAATATCGCTAATTGTAAAATTATCAATAAATTGAAAATTTTTTGCTGTTAAAATATCCAACATAGATATAATAACCCTATTGCTTTGAGATATCATTTCATATTTTTTCAATTCCAGGATACCTTGATTTAATATGTTGACACCTCCTAGTATCGTGATTGATAACACAAGCATGATCATTAGAGCTTCTATTAGTGAGCTGGCCCGTAGGTTGTGCCCGAAGTGCCTAGATGTAAAATTAATAAAGTTTTTCATAGGTTATTTCAGATGTTAATAGATTAATCTTAATAATACCTAAAACAAGTTTATTTACAGAATTCTTCATTTGAATATCACAGTAACCCTGATTCATTATATTCCCGTACATATATGCGCTAGCACCTAACAACCTAAAATTCTGAATTTGATAGCCCACACCCTTACATTGATTTGATACGAAATTATAATCAACATTATTAAAAAAAACATTTACATTATTTTCATTACAAGATAATTGTCCACTTGAAATCAAGCATGAGGTGATGGCTAATTTATTATCTCTTGTAAATATAAACCACGCTGAAGCACTTTGATTATTTTGTGATACGTTATACAAAGAATATGATCTTATGTCATACAATTTTTGTAAAAAAAAATCTACAGCCATACTGTATTCAATGGATGATTTTAAGTTATTTAAGCCATTAAAAGTAAACAAACCCACACTAGCAATTATGCCTAAAATTACTATTAATTCTATAATAGAGAAAGCTAGTTTATTCATGGATAAGCTACCAATAAAAATTCTTTGCCTAATATTAAGTATACAAGCACACCAGTATAAATCACTGGTACAAACGGTACTGCTGTTTTAAGATTTAAATTTCTTTGTAAAAAAATTTTATAAATCAATATGAACAACAAACATATCGCAGTTCCATATATAATAATACTTAATATTCCAATTAAACCAAATATTGAGGATAAAATACCAACTAAATCTGCATCTCCTTCACCTATTCCTTTTTTATCGGTAATAAAAATCAAGAATCTAACTAAAAAGTACATTACAAATCCAGTTACAGCATTCTCTAAAACATTTGTAGAAAATACGTTTGATGAACTAATCAAATTAAAATAAATCAAAATGTTTATAAGCGCTGATGTCAAAGATAATATTAAAACTACTGTAGTCGGTATTTTCATTAAATAGACGTCTATATTGCTTAAAAAAAGTAGCAAATTAATGACCAAAATAACTAAATTTAGTTCTAAATCAAACTCTACATATTTTAAAAATAAAGACAAAATTACATATATAGTAAAAAAAAACAATGCAGCCGACAAAGCAAATTTATTTATAGATCTAAAATACTCATCAAAATTGCTCTTTAGTGATATCTTAACGAAAACAAAACTTATCAGATAGACTATCGATAAGAATATTAAAGGAGGAAAAAAATGTATCATTACCTATAAGCCTGAGTCCGAACAAGTACTCAAACTACCGGGCACTTTACTGTTAGTAAAATATTTCCAAGAGCCGTCTTCCAACTGTACACCCACCCAATACTCTGCACCAGTAGATGAATAACAATAGTTGGTGAAAGAGCCATTAGTATTACCCAACGGAGAAGACGGATTCTGACGTTTCAGGGGAGGTAATAATTTAATTACCACATCACTTCTGAAAACTATCTGATCTTCTCCCCCTGAACCTGTTACATATGTCAAATTCAACGGGTAAACACCTGTACTAACGTATATCGCAGTCAATGATTTATTTATATTATTTAATAGATCAACTCTTTGAGTATTTCTAGTTGTTTGCTGCACTATATTTATACCAACTAAAGACATACCCATCAGAATGGATATTACACCCATACCAACCAATAACTCAATTAATGTAAATGCACCTTTGTACCTCATAAAAAAAATTAAAAATTAACTAAAAACCAATCAAGTTACCAGCTTGATATATCGGCAAGTAAACAGCTAAAGCCATAAAAGCAACTAGTAATCCAACCACTATCAGCATAAAAGGTTCTATACTTTTTGTCAAGTTTTCTCCCATTTGACTCACTTCGGTCATAAAATAAGTATACATATCATTCAACACTGATACCAAACTACCTGACTCCTCCGCTGACGCTAAAACTGCAACTAATAACTGCGGATAAGCAGTTTTCTCATCATTATTTTCAGTTAATGCCACAGATAGAGCCTTACCATTTGTAACAGCATTTTTAGTTCTTACTATTATATCTGAAAAGTATTTATTTGATAGTGAATTAGCAGTTATATCTAAAGCGTCTATAATACTTAAACCGCTCTCTAATAACATTGATAATATTCTCATACTATTTGCTATGCTATATCCTTTTAACAATGAGCCAAATATAGGCATTCGCAAAATCATTCTATCTAATCTGATCCTTCCGTATAAAGTTGAATAATAGTATCTAATTGCTAAAATCAGAAAAATCACAACCAAAAATAAAACAACCAAATTAAGTGGATTAAGAAAAAAATTAGCAACTGTTATCAAAATAGAAGTTGGTATGGGTAAGTCATCAACACCAAAACTTGAGTAGAGTAACTTAACCTGAGGCACCATAAAAAAAATCATAATAAATACAACAACAAATATAACAACGAGGATGATACTTGGATATATCAAAGCACTCTTTATTCTTGATCGTAATTCTCTGTTTTTAAGATTGTCATCTTTAATCTTTCGTAAAATTTCGACCAAATTTCCGCTTTTTTCTCCAGCTCTTATCAAACTAACTTCCACATTATTTAATATACCTGACTCAATGGTAAATGCTTCAGACAAATTTTTACCTGATAAAATTAGATTATATATTCTTCTTAATTTTTCACCAAGAGACGCTTTCCATTTTTGATTAATTAATATCTCAAAAACTGTATTTATATTTATACCTGACGACATCATTGTGTAAACTTGTGTCAAAATGACAATTTTATCTTTAAAAGATATACCTGTGAGTTCTTTATTCAGTAAATTTTTAAAATTATTTCTAATATCCTCTTGGATGGACAAGATAACTAAATTTTGTTTTTTTAATGATTCTTCCACTTCAAAAATATTTGAAGCACTAACAGTTCCATTAACCCTTTCAGCATCTTGATTTATAGCCAAATATCTGTACTTTCCCATATTAAATAACACCTTTACTTTTGAGCAAACTAATGTAATTACTCATTGAAATCATACCTTCATTTACACTTGTGGTTATAACATTGTTTATCTGATCAATCTCATCCTTTTTAATTAAATTCTGTATTGCATTGTTAACAAACATTAATTCAATTGCGGGTACAACACCACCATTAATAGTGCGTATTAGCTGCTGAGTTAACACAGCTCTCAAAGAAGATGCTATTGATATCCTAGCTAGAGATCTTTGCTCGCCTGGAAACATATCAATCATTCTTTGAATAGTTGAAGAAGCGGAATTAGTGTGCAAAGTCGCTAAAACTAAATGTCCCGTTTCCGACAACTTTAGAGATGCTGCCAATGTCTCTACATCTCTTATTTCTCCAACCATTAATACATCTGGATCTTGACGTAAAGCTGATTTTATTCCAGACTCCCAATCCATAAAATCAACCAAAAAATTTCTTTGATTTATAATTGACATACCCTTTGGATATATGTATTCTATTGGATCCTCTAAAGTAATTATTTTTTTCTGTTGAGATAAATTCAAATAATTTATTAAACTCGCTAGAGTGGTTGTTTTTCCACTTCCTGTAGATCCAGTAATTAAAACCAATCCATTGTCAAATTTTACCAAACTACTTAAACTTGCAGGTAATGACAATTCATCCAAAGTCTTAATTTTCTCTGGGATCAGTCTTATGGATATCGAGTACCCGCCTACTACTTTTGCAATGTTCACTCTTAGACGTGTACCTCCAACACTTATTCCAAAATCTGTGCTGTCTTTAGACAGTAATTCAGACAATAGATTACGAGAACTGACCACATCATATCTATTCATCTCATTTATATATCCTATAATCGTTTGACTCGTTATCACCTGAGACTTCAACATAATTAGTTCTTTGACTTTTCTTGCATAGACCCTATACCCAGGATTGATATGTATATCCGAGGCATTTAAATTCAATGCTTCGGTTATGATATCAATCAAACTGTAACTTTTCTTTGTTAATTCCATATTTTGTAAAAGTTTTGGTTGATCTGATATTGCTACTTGTTGATTGCTCATATTTTCATTTATCCTATCTGCGTTTTGCAGTACTTCAAATGAAATTTCACTTTTTTCTTGTTTACTCAAATTAAAATTGCCATTACTTTGTTGTGAATTATTATCAACAAAGTCAGTTTGATTAACAAAATTTGCTGGCTGATTTGAACCAATATGCTGTTGAGCACCGGCCACATCTCTAAACAAACCTTCTTTTCTATTTTTTTTATCCCTAATATTTAGAATAGTCTGTATCGGCATATAAAATATACTAATATCTAACTCTGAACACCTCCTTTAACGAAGTATCTCCATCCAACACTCTAAGAATACCATCTTGTAACAAAGTTATCATTCCATTTTGTACAGCTAAACTTTCAATTTCACTTTCAGATGAGTTATTTTTAACCAAACTTAAAATATCTTTATTAGCCACCAAACATTCAAAGATACCTATACGTCCAATATAACCTGTATCTTCACATCTAGAACAGCCTACTGGTTCATAAACATTTTCATCAATTTCATTAAGTTTATCCTTATACATTTTACCAAAAGAACTGTCTTTAAACTGTTGATTTATGGAGTCGAATACATTTCTTATAAACGACTTATCAATTTCAGTTAAATTTGCTTTTCTTTTACAATAAGGACACAATTTTCTAACTAATCGTTGACCTATAGACATTTTAATAGTGGATAGTAAAACATATTTTTCAACTCCCATATCTATCAATCTTGTAAACGTACTTGCTGCACTATTGGTATGTAAAGTGGTGTAAACCATCCTTCCTACCAACGAAGCCTGTATAGCCAGAGTAGCAGTTTCATGATCTCTAATTTCACCTACCATAATGTAATCAGGATCTTGACGCAAAAAAGCCCTTAAACCATTAGCGAAATTAAGTCCTACTTCTGGATTTACTTGAACATGATTTACACCATCTATCCTTACCTCAACAGGGTCTTCTAGTGTAATTATATTAACACTTGGTTTGTTTATCATACTCAAAATTGTAGATAGTGTTTTAGTTTTTCCGCTACCTGTAGGGCCTGTAACGAATACTATACCTTGAGTAGTATTTATTATATTCTTCGTGAATTCTAAATTATAGTATCTTAATCCAAGTTCTTCTAAGGATATAATAGAAACATTTCTTTCCAATATTCTCATAACCACTTTTTCACCATAAACTGTTGGTATGCTAGAAACCCTCACATCTACAATTAAGTTAGAAGATTTATAATCAAACCTACCATCTTGTGGAATTCTATGCTCATCTATCTTCATGTCAGACAAAATCTTTATTCTTGCCAACAAAGGAGGATGTAAATTAATATTGTTTATAGACATTTTTTCTATCAATACACCAGATAACCTAAAACGCACAACGATTTTATTTTCTTTTGGTTCAATATGTATATCCGATGCTTTATGATTAACTGCATAATCAAGTATCATGTTTACTATATTAACAACAGAAGATTCTTCAAAACTATTATTATTTTTTGTTACATGATCTACTCTCTTATTAAAGTTATTGTTGAGTTCTCCGGTAAAAATTGCTGAATACTCTTTATCTAGGGTTGACTTTATTTTGTCCGGGTTAGTATAAAACAAATTATTTACTTTAATTTTGATAATTGATTCTAGTAATTTAACACCTTGCAGATCCAACGGATCTTTCATAGCCAAACTTAAGCCGCTATTTATATTTTCGGATGTAGTACTTAAATTCGGGATAACGTCTAAATTTACAGGTATAAAATTATGGTCATAAAATATGTCTTTGTTAACTTTGCTCAAAATATCTTTATTTGGTAAAACATCATCTAAATCTATGTATTTCCAATTTTTAAACTCTGCATAATATCTGTGGTATAAATCTATGTTGTTTATATCCCAAGACTCATAAACCACTTCTTCCATTTTTTTCGATTCTTTTAATGCCCGTAATTTTAATTCATTGGCTTTATCAGTATTTAAATAATTTTTAGTGATCAAAAAATCTACGAAGTTTCTGCTATCCAAGTAAGTATTAAGTGGAGAAAATTTTGTGTTTACATTCGATTTTGTTGTTTGTAACGGTGTAACATCCATAGTTATATTTGATATTATTTTTTATATTACTGTTTGAAGTACTACAAATATATAGTAATAATATTACAAGTTTATTGCAATTAAAAATGTTCTATATTCCTATAATCATTAAAAATTACGGACAGTTAACACTTAAAGAATTGTTATCTGACTTTATAAGCAAAAAAATAGACGTGGAAAATAACTTATCTAATGTTTTTGTCCTCAATAAAAATTACGATGGAGAGAACAGGCAATACATAGGGTTGGATGCTTTGAAAGCTTACTTTAAACAACTTTTTCTAAAGCACGATACCACTAAAATTTATATTATCCTAGACGCTGATTTGTTAACCGATGAAGCTCAAAACTACTTACTCAAAGTTCTTGAAGAACCAAATCAAAACATAGCTATATTTTTAGTTGATAATGCTAACAACATGAAAATTAATTTACTAGCAACCATTCAATCTAGATGTTTAGTATATTATCTTAGAGGTACAGATTCATCTAATGATAAATCTCAAAATGGTGATTTAGATTTATTAAATCCTGAAAGTTATAATTTTCAATTGCTCTATCATCAATTCATAAATAAAATTACTAAAATTGGTAGAAAACCCTCATTATTAGAATGTGACGACTTCTTTAAACACATACTAACGTCACAAAATACTGAATTATTGACAACCCTTTTTTTAATTGACTTAATTATTTCAAAAAAATATAATTTGGAATAATGATTCTATTTTCTATTGTTATTTTATCTTTTTGTATATGAGTGTTAATTTAAAAAAATTCTATTTCCTTTTATATACATGGAGTAGCACCATAATGTTCGCTATATTGGTATTGTGGTTGTCACAGATTCCTAATTTATCTGTTGCTTCTGATACAATGACTGACGAGATCGTGAAAGTAAGTTTTAGAATGACAATGTACGCAATTTTTTTTATATTGGTTTATAGATCATTTATACTAACTTTAAAAAGTACAGTGTTAAGGCTATCTAAGTGGAGATCTAAGAGAGAACAAGAAGAAGACAAAGAATTTGTATTTATAATAGAGACTCTTGTTTTAATTGCAACTATTTTTATTACCATCTGTTTTAGTTTTTTTGAGGAATACTCTCAAATAATGATAATGGGTAGAAATAATTCAAACCCTGTCGTTGCTTGTTCTATAGCTAATCTGCAGACAGGTATTTTAGAAAACTCAAGTTGCTTTCAGGCGTCATCTTTAAGTGAAGCTAACAAAGACGTTTTAGTTAGTATAATGTCTATCTTACTAACCGCTATTATCGTGTATTCTTTACCGATTATTGGGGAATTAGAGGTCGCAATAAAGTACAAACTAGTCAATGTAGTAAAAAGGTTAAAGAAAGATAATAATAATAATACATAGTTGTGATTTACAGAAGTTTTCTAATTTTGAAGATATGCTAGATCAAGATCAATATTCAGCGACGAACATAACAATTTTGAAGGGATTAGAAGCCGTAAGGAAACGACCTGCAATGTATATAGGTGGGACTGATGTAAATGGTCTACATCATTTGGTATGGGAAATAGTAGATAACTCAATTGATGAAGCTCTAGCAGGATATGCTGACACTATAATAGTAATCCTAAACAAAGACAAATCTATAACAATAAGAGATAATGGTAGAGGAATTCCAGTTGACATACATCCAGAAGAAAAAATTAGCGCTTTACAAATAGCTGCGACTGTATTACACGCAGGTGGTAAGTTCGATAATAAAACTTACAGAGTTAGCTCAGGCTTGCATGGTGTGGGACTGTCTGTTACTAATGCATTGAGTAAATATTGTCGAATCAAAGTATTTAAAGATAACAAAATATATTTTCAGTCTTATAAAAAAGGTATTCCTGATGATATAGTGAGAGAAATAGGTTACACATCAGAAAATGGTACAGAAGTAACTTTTTTGCCGGATGACGAAATATTTTCTACATTAGATTTTAATTTTAAATTGATAAGTAATAGATTAAGACAACATGCGTACCTAAATAGTGGAATTAATTTCGTCCTAGTTGATAACAGAACAGACATGACAAACCAATCAAAAGCATCAAAAAATGTGATTTATCGTTTTAAGGGAGGTCTTAAGTCTTATGTTAAAAATTTAAATTCGGTAGAAAAGGTTATACAAAAAAATATATTTCACGTAAAAAAATCAATAGATGATATAGAAGTAGAGGTAGCGATACAATATACAGAAGATATCCAGACAAACGAAATCGCTTTTGCAAACAATGTGTTAAATCCTGACGGAGGAACTCACTTATCTGGATTGAGAATGGCATTAACTAGATCAATAATAAACTATCAAAATGAATATGCCCCTGAAAAAGAAAAATCAATAAAGTTAACAGGAGATGATATAAGAGAAGGTTTGACTGCTGCAGTAGCTGTCAAATTATCTAATCCTCAATTTGAAGGTCAAACTAAAGGAAAATTGAACAACGTTGAGGTTACCCACGCTGTTAGAAGAGTAGTAGAGGAATCTCTAAGTTATTTTTTACAAGAAAACCCTGTTGATGCGAAATTGATACTAAACAAGATATTGCTAGCAAGTAAAGCAAGAGCTGCTGCCAAGGCTGCAAGGGAAAGTATTATCAAAAAAAGCATATTTGATAGTGGTGATTTACCTTCGAAGTTAGCGGACTGTTCAGATAAAGATCCTATAAAGAGGGAGTTATTTATAGTAGAAGGAGATTCGGCGGGAGGTTCCGCCAAAACAGGTAGAGATAGAAACTTTCAAGCAGTATTGCCTATGTTTGGGAAACCTATCAATTCAGAAAGATATCGTTTAGATCGTGTTTTAGCTAATATCGCTATAAATGATCTAATTAAAGCATTAGGTTGTGGTATAGGAGAAAACTTTGATATCAAAAAACTCAGGTATCACAAGATAATATTAATGTCAGATGCCGATGTAGATGGATCACATATAAGAACTCTTATGCTAACTTTATTTTACAGACATTTAAAGCCCTTACTGGACTTGGGTTATGTATACATTTCTCAACCTCCTTTGTACAAGGTTATATTGTCAGCAAACAGAAGTATCTGGGTTAAGGATGATAAAGAAATGAAAAAAATAGAACAAGAAATTATTAATAAAACCGGTAAAAATCAGCCTATAGTAAAACAAAGATTTAAAGGATTAGGAGAAATGAACCCAGAGCAGCTATGGGAAACTACGTTAAATCCTCAAACTAGAACTTTAAAGCGAATAACAATAAGTGATGGAGAACTTGCAAATAAAATGTTTGACATATTGATGGGGGAAGAAGTGATGCCCAGAAGATTATTTATCGAAGAGAATAGCAATTTAGCAGAATTAGATATTTAAATATGACAAATGTAGAAAAAAATTATACATATAATTTGCCGTACTTTGACTCTAACCATATAAGAGATTTTGAACCTTCTGAAAAGGTAGAAATAGTGGAAGAATTAAAAAAAAGCTATATAGATTACGCTATGAGCGTGATTATATCCAGAGCTTTACCTGATTTAAGAGACGGACTAAAGCCTGTACAGAGAAGAATTCTATATGCTATGTACAATATGAACATTTTACCTGGTACACCCTACAAGAAAGTGGCAAGAATAGTTGGAGATGTTATAGGTAAATATCATCCACACGGAGATAGTTCCGTAACCGATGCATTAGTAAGAATGGGCCAAGATTTCAATATGAGATACCCTTTGATTGATGGTCAAGGTAATTTTGGATCTTTAGACGGAGATCCTGCTGCAGCTATGAGATATATAGAGGCAAGATTGTCAAAAATCGGACTAGAGCTCTTAGAAGGAGTAGATTATACATGTGATTTTATTTCTAATTATGATGGAAATGAGCTTGAACCAATAATACTACCTGCTAAATTTCCTAATATTTTAATAAACGGATCCGAAGGTATAGCAGTAGGTATGGCCACTAAAATACCTCCCTACAACCTGACAGAAATATCCAATGGAATTGTTTATATGATACAAAATGGCAAATTAAATAGAGGTAATTTAGATAAAAATGTTGATTATTCAAAAGATATACAAAATTTAAATGATATAAAAAAGTTACCAAAAAATAGATTTCCAGAATTTTTAACAGACATTAATACAGATAATCTAATGCATTATATCAAAGCACCAGATTTTCCAACTGGAGGAGAAATTTTATGGACAAATGATATAAAAAATATACTAGATCATGGGAAAGGCTGTATAACTATAAGAGGAGTAACAAAGATAGAGAAGTTAGATGGTGGTAAAAACTGTAGGATAGTAATAACAGAAATACCTTACCAAGTAAATAAATCCAGTCTAGTAGCAAAAATAGTTCAACTAGTTAAAGAAAAAAAATTAGATGGCATATCAGATTTAAGAGATGAGTCAAACAAAGAAGGAATTCGAATTGTTTTAGAAATAAAAAAGGATGTAAATCCTCAAACAATAATAACAAAGCTATATAAACTAACGGAAATGCAAAAAAATTTTAGCGCCAACATAATTGTTTTACACAAAGGTCAACCTAAGGTTATGGGAGTAAGAACTATATTGAAAAATTTCATAGAATTTAGAATAGAGATCAACATTAGGCAAAAAGAACACGATCTGGCAAAAGCAAAAGAACGAGAGCACATATTACAAGGTTTGATGATAGCAGTTAACCACATAGACGAAATAATAGCAATTATTAAATTCTCAAAAGATTCGGAAGAAGCAAAAAATAATTTATGTAAAAAATATGTGCTTTCAGAAATACAAGCCCAAGCTATATTGGACATGCAGTTAAGGAGACTTGCAGCTTTGGAGAGAGAAAAAATAGATCAAGAGTATCATGAAACAGTCGATAAAATAAGAGAAATTTTAGAGTTGCTAAATGATGATGAGAAGTTACTTATGCTATTGATAGATCAAACTAAAGAATTAAGTAAAAAATATGAAGATGACAGGAGGACCGCAATAAATATGTCTGATGCAAAAGATATTCCCTTAGAAGAAACCATACCAAATACAAAAACATTAATTACTTTATCTGAAAAGGGATACATAAAGAGAGTGGAATTTAATAATAATAAAATACAAAACAGAGGAGGGGCGGGGAAAAAAATTGCAACTACAAAACACGAGGATTTCATAAAACACATTTTACCTTGTATGACACATGATGAAATAATGTTTTTTTCGGATTTTGGCAAAGTTTATTCAATAAAAGCTTATGAAATTCCAGAGTCATCAAACACATCTAAAGGCATTCCAATAATAAACTTGATAAAAATAGATCCGTCAGAAAATATAACAAGTATTTTGACTAAAAACACAAAAGGAGAAGTTTTTGATGAAGACATAAAACAAGAAGAAAGTGAATCATATATTTTTAATGGTATCACAAACAACTCTAAAAATAATAAATTTGAATATTTATTAATGGCTACAAAACTAGGCATGGTAAAAAAAACAAGTATATTAGAATTTCAAAATATAAGATCAAATGGATTAATAGCGATCAATTTACATGAAAAAGACAAATTAATTTGGGTTAAACCAACCACCGGTTCTCAAAATGTTTTATTAATTACTAAAATGGCTAAGTCTATTCACTTTTCAGAAAGAGATGTTAAGGAGACCGGAAGATCTAGTCAAGGAGTTAGAGGTATTAAGCTAAAAGATGGAGATGAAGTTATATCGATGGACATTGTGAGACCAACAGAGAATCTAATTTTGACTATTTCGGAAAATGGGTATGGTAAAGTTACGAATTTAAGCCACTTCACAATACAAAAGCGAGGTGGATCTGGTATTCTAGCTGCCAAAATAAATGCAAAAACAGGTAATTTAGTTATTGGTAGAATTATTGACCATCCTAATAAGGAATTAATGATCGTAAGTAGATTTGGACAAGCTATTAAAATCAACACCAACAATTTACCTCTAAGAAACCGTCAAACTTCAGGTGTAATTCTCATTAGATTAAAAAATGAAGATAAAGTATCTGCTGTAGCCATTGTGTAAACTAGGTAATTAAAACTATAGTAGATATAGTGGAGTTTAAAAAATGACAGTTTTAGACGAGTCACAAGTGTTTACAAATTACTGAGTATAATGTATCTTATATTTAGTTAAATATCGATATCATAATGCATATATTGATTATTATTTATTAATTAAAATTTAACAAATTTGCTTGTTTGCTTGTTTTACTTTAATTATTAAAATAATAAAAAAATGGAAATTTTGTACGTTAACTTTTTATTTACTAAAAAAAATTTTTTTAAACCTACTCTCTACCACTCTAATTCTTCAAATGTTTCACAAATATTGTTTCATAACTAAAACAATAACTTGCCATAAATACCCCACTCGCCATTCATTAATACTGTAAATAAAATTACCACTAAAACGAAGATGTACTCTATATAGAGACTATGAATATTATTTTGTATTCTATGTTTCGATTCTAATAGAAGATTAAACGTCAAATAATACACCAAAGTAATATTTAATGTTTTTAAAAATACGACTATGTTCCAAGGAATTAAAGCAAATATAAACAGTACCATTATTAATACCACAAAAATCGCTTCCTTTAAGCTCGATAAATCGTATGATCTAAGGAGTAAGCTAAATAACTTTTTGTTATTACTTTTATAAGAAGTAGTTGTATTGGTACCTAGGCCGATATATGGATCTCTAAAAACTTCTTGAAATTTACTAAAAAAAGAACTTACATAGACCTGTATGAAAATTGAAATGATTAAGATGGTAAAATACAATATCTTATCCGTTTCTACGGAACTTAAGAACAAAAAGACATTTATGTAAATAATAAATATAGATAATATAAACTGCGCAGTTCTTGCAACCTGCTCAAGTGGAATGTATCTACTTACTGTACCATTAAATAAGTTACTAATATTAACAAGTATGTAATGTACAATAAAAAAAATAATAAAATAAACAAATATATGCCAAAGTAAATATTCATTTGCTTCATAAACGACAATTAATCTATTAACTAAAAACACCAACGGTGCTATTGACGACAAAGGATAAATTATTACTAATATTAGTGCGTCCTTATGGATAGCTTTACCTGTAATGATCCAAAATAAGAATATAAAACTAACCGGATATACTATAAAATAAAGTATGTTACTTAAATCTTCCGATACATTGAAACATGCCAAAATCAACAAAAAACTTAAATATGCTGAAGTGGATAATATGTATAATCTAGTTTTTTTCATATTTATTTTCCGATGATAAATTTAGTAAATATGAAATCCCATCTTGGGTAATCATTCTACCTTTAGATGTTTTTAATATGAAACCCAATCTAAGCAAATATGGTTCGAATATACATTCGATATTATTAGCGTCCTCTCCCACTATAGAAGATAGCGTTTTTAGACCAACTGGATTAGGCATAGATCTATACAAAATTTTCAATATTTCCAAATCCAGACTATCTAGTCCATATTCATAAATTTCCAAAAGTTCTAAAACCTTTTTCGTTATATCAATATCGATAGTAAAGTCTTTTATTGTATCTTCTTGCGTTACTTGAGCTATGTAGAAATCTCTTATAGCTTTCAGCAATCTAATTGCTACTCTAGGAGTCATACGTGAATTTTTTGACAACAAGTACAACGATTCGTCATCTACACTGAATCCCATAATTTTTGATTTCTGTTTCAAAATTTCAACTAATTCATCTGATGTGTAATAATCAAGCTTCATTATTACAGCAAATCTGTCTCTCAAAGGATTAGACACCTTCGACAACATAGTAGTGGCACCTATGAGTGTAAACGGTTCCAAATTCAATTTAATCACTCTAGCCGAAGGACCCTTTCCAACTAAAACGTCAACATAACCATCTTCCATCGCTGGGTATAAAGTCTCTTCAACAGAAGATTTTAACCTATGTATTTCATCTATAAATAATATGTCATTTCTAGATAAACTCCCTAATACAGAGGTTAAATCTGTAGGTTTATCTATGTTATTTCCATTCAAATATGTTAAGTTACCTCTACCATATTCATTTGCTATAACAAAAGCAATTGAAGTTTTACCTAATCCTGGAGGGCCGTGCAAAAGAATGTGTTCCAAATTTTTATCTCGTTTTTTTGCTGATACAATTATATTATTTAAAATCGTTTTTTCTTTATCTCTACCTATAACCTCAGAAAACGATTTAGGTCTCAACGAAACTTCTTCTATAGCATTATCAAAACTCATATCTTTGTCGACAAAATTATCACTCAACAAGATAGAATTTCTCTTTAACTTTTGATTTTTCTTTTTACTTATTACCATTTATCAATAATTTTAAAGATTTTTTAATTAATACTTGTATATCTTCATTTATGTCCAAATTATTTAAACATTTATCTATTAAAACTCTGTCATAACCAAAATTTATTAATATATCTATAAGTTCATTACGTTTATTGATGTGAACAACATCATAATTATTTTTTTTAAAATTTTCGTTTAAAAACTCATCTACAAATGTTTTGAACTTTGACATATCGGATAATTCAGAAATTATCTTTCTTGCTAATTTATCCCCTAATCCCGGTATTTTAAGTGCACTTTGTTTATTGGTTTTAACTGATTCTACTACTCCAATTACTCCCACCCTATGAACTATATTGAAAGCTATTTTCGGTCCTATTCCATCAACATCAAGTAATATTTCAAATAATTTTTTGTCTGATAACTCAGTAAAGCCCCATAAAGTTTGTGAATCCTCCCTATATAGCATTACCGTGTGTATTGCAATTTTTTGTCCAATTTCACATTCTGATACATAAAAAAATTTAACAAAGTACGCTACTCCATTACTCAACATTACGCTTAAACCCATATTGTGATAATCTACATAATCTATTATTCCAACAAGCTTGCTAATCATTTAATTTCTTATAAATCGTATTTACATTAATATGACAAAAACAAATAGCTAATGCATCTGCAACATCATCTGGTCTTGGTACCTCATTTAACTTATATATAGACTGCACGCTCTTCTGCACATATTTTTTTGCAGAACGTCCATATCCAGTTACTGATTGTTTCACTTGCAACGGTGTATACTCATAGACACAAATATTCCTTACAAAACATGTATGTATTACGACTCCTCTTGCATGTAAGACATCAGTAGCCGTTTTTATATTCTTAAAGTAAAATAAAGACTCTATTGCAAGTTCATCTGGTTGATATTGGTCGATTATATCACTAATACCTAATGCTATCTCATTTATTCTATAATAGATTGATTGATTTAAAGTGGTTTGTATTATCCCATAATCTACTGGTTCATAACTGAGTACACCTTGAAATGTATAACTTACAACAGCCCATCCACAACGATCATAACCTATATCTATTCCAATTACCCTTTTATTTAATTTCATTTGAACCCAGTATAACAATCAAATCTCCTATAGTATTGACTTTCGGATTCCCAATTTTTATATCTAAAGTTTCACCAAAATAGTCTTTAAGCTTTGATATACTGAAACTAAAGCGATCTATACCATCTTGAGTTTTAATATAAAGTGTATTGTTGTAAATACTTTCATAAGTACCAATTTTTATCACATTAAAACCTAGGTTTCTTAAATAATGAGCATTAGTGCTAGCCAAACCATTAATACTACTACCATTATATATTTCTACCATTGCTTGTTCATTGGTCAAACTTTTTGTAAATATCAATTTGTTGAAAAAAACTCTTACTGAATCGTCAGTTTTAATATAAAAACGATTCTCCACATGCTCAAAAAGATTCACTGTATCTACAACTTTAGAATTATCTAAAATTTCACTAACTACTTTTGTCCAGGTATACTCATTCATATTTCCAATAAATTTATAATTTTTATCAAACTTATCATAAAATAGCAATTTACTTAATTCTCCAAATCGTCCATAAACATTATAGTAAGCATCTAAAATGCCATCTTTTAAACAATTCAAATCCTTAAAATTATTGCATCTATTTTTATTTATCTCATCTGTACTTAAAAAAACTAATCCATCTATTTGCAGTCCTAAAACATCCGCTACACTCATTAAATATTTGTATAATATCGATAAAATATCTACTTTTGCTGAAAATAACCATTGTTGCAGCACAAAGTTTTCCAAACTAGCATTATTACTTTTATCTATAATTAAGTTTAAAGGCAAATTTAAAAAATAATTCTGTAAATTACTTTTAATCAGTAATCCTACATTAGTGAACTTATACTCGTCAAAATTTAATTTCAAGTCGAAATTATCCTGAATATCTAAAATAACAATTAAAACAACAACGCTATCATTATTTAAATTAAAATCTTTAAAGAGTTTTCCACTCGTGTGAGTATATCTGTAAAAGTTTATTGTGGGTTCCGAGTTGATAAAGTCTCTAAAAAAGTTAATATATCTAAACAAAATTGTTACTAATATAGATACAAAAATAATAATTCCAAATATCTTAACAAAAACCTGTAAGTTTTTATTTTTTGTGAATTTCAATAAATAACAAAGTACGATTTTATCGATAAACTTTAAAAAAAGAGAGCTAAACCTCAAATTAATAAAAAGTCGTCTTTTTCTCCTACTTTTTACGAAGCTATACTGATTTCTTCTCATTTATTTTACTTGATTTGTGGAAATCATATCTACTTCGCATCTCTCAGCATCATCTATGGTATTTGTTTTTTGATTTGTAATAACATTAGTATCTATAGAGTCTGCTCCGCTATCCTGTTTTCTAAAATTGTCGACGTATGACACCATCTTTTTATAGATTCGAATAAACAAAAAATTTCTAATCTTATCAAGATAAACTAAACAAATTTTTAGTAAATTACTTATATTATACAGTTGTTTAGATTTATTAATATTGCCACTTATTAGATTACTCATTTGAGTTTTGTGGGGATTATCTCTATCTTCTGAAACTTTAAACTTCTTGTTATCAATATCATTCAAATCAATATTTATTCTTAAATCAGATTTTTCATTATGTTGATCATAATTGCCAATCTCTTTGTCCAATAAATTTTTAGACACACTAAGATTGATGCTTATATTTGCATTTCCGTCTTTATCTGTAAAATTTATAATTGGTAGGTTAATGCCTTTTTTACTAATATAATCAATGTTGTCCTGAATAATTAATAAGTTATCTTCACTTTTTTCTGGTCTTAATATTATATAAAACAACAAACCTGGAATATTAAATGTCAAAACTATAAAAGAAAACAATAACCCCAAAAAAACCGATTTATATCTACGGTATCCATCTATAAATACCCACACAGCAACCAAAACCCACAGCAAAACTAAATAAAATAATATAAAAGACCCCAACTGAAAATTTAGACTAGACTCAATCAAGCCCAAGATGAAATTTTCCATTTTGAAACAAAAAATATAAAAAAATTAGTTAGTTAGAAATACCGAAGGAGGGAGTCGAACCCTCACTCCCAATAAGGGAACCAGATTTTGAGTCTAGCGTGTATACCAATTTCACCACTTCGGCCTCCAAAGTTATAATATGATTATATCATATGGTCATAAAATTTTTGCTTGGATCCATCAAATTTTAGCTTTACCTTGCCTAACGGACCATTTCGATGTTTCGCTATAAAAACATCAATCAATTGTAATTGATTTTGTTGTTGTTCTTCTGTATCCCCAGTCGTATCTCTAGCTAAAAATATTACTACATCAGAATCTTGTTCTATAGAGCCCGATTCTCTTAGATCTGATAGCTGAGGTATTTTCTCTTGTCTATTTTCAACAGACCTATTTAATTGCGATAGAGCAAGTATAGGTATGTTTAGCTCCCTTGCTAAAATCTTTAAAGATCTTGATATTTCACCTATTTCAAAAGCTCTGTTTTCAGTTCTACCTGAAGTTTGCATTAGCTGTAAATAATCGACAACTATCAAATCTAAACCTTTTTCTAGCTTTAATTTTCTTGCTTTAGTTCTCAAAGATTGCAAATTAATTGACGCGCTGTCGTCTACATATATATTAGACCTGGATATTTTGCTCATCCCTTCTGCAAATTTAAGATAATCAGAATCTGATAACTTTCCCATTCTAATATTCCATAGATTTACGTCAGATTGTTGAGCCAGAATTCTACTTATTACTTGTACAGCAGGCATTTCTAATGAAAATATCAATACTGATTTATTAAGATTAACAGCTATAAATCTTGATATGTCAAATGTAAAGGCACTTTTTCCAACTCCAGGTCTAGCAGCTACTATTATTAAGTCTGATTTATGTAAACCCCCTAAAATTTTATCCAAAGATTGTAATCCAGTAGATAATCCTCTCAGACCATCTGGATTTTTTGCGTACTCATCTGCTAATTTTATCTGCATCTCAACTAAATCCTTTGCACTATATAGATTATCAGTATCCGAGACATTTACCACTGTATATAAAGTTTTTTCCAGCTGTGAAACTATATCACTTAATTGTATTTGTGTATTTTCAAGATCATTGTTAATTTTTATAGCGAATTTCCTAAGAATATTCCTTTTACCGTTATCTGCAAGGATATCTATGTAGTATGCTATATTTGTCAGAGAAGGAATAGCATCGATCAGCTCTGTAATGTACTTACTACCCCCTACTTCTTTTAGTTTTCCTAGTTTTTTAAGCTCTGTAGATAAAACTAGAATATCTATAGTCAAACCCCTTTGATATAAAGAATCTAAAACTTTGTATACTATCTCATGTCTCACATCACTAAAATATTCATAACGAATTTGGGAAAATATTTTTTCATGTAAGTCTTCATCTATTAAAATGGCCCCTAACACTGCTCTTTCAGCTTCAAGATAAGTATTCATAATTTTTAATTTTTAAAAAAAATATTCAGCAAATTATAACCTATATTTGACCATTAATTACTAGACATTTAACGTTATTAAAGTTAAAATACTAAACAAAATTTATGTTAAAATTTATGAAAGCTAAAGTAAAGCTAAATTTAGTTAAAGCTATATGTACTTCCTGCAAAACAGAGTACTCTTTCTTAACTTCTGCTGATAAAATACACATAGATATTTGTTCTAACTGTCATCCATTTTATACAGGAAAACAAACTCTCGTAGACACAGATAACAGGCTACAAAAGTTTAACGATAAAATGTCAAAAAACACTAGTATTAGTTCAGTCCGTCTATCCAAAAAAGAAAGGTTAATAGCTCGCAAAAAGGAATTTAGCGATAAAAAGCAAGCTAAAGATGGTAAGTTGACACTGAAAGATATGCTTGCATCAATAAAGTGATGTATTTTTTTGTGGATTTCGATTTAGAATTTATTAAAAAATTTAGAAGTGATTATGATATAAGGGAAATCGAAAGCAGAATAAACTCATTATCTGTTAAATTTACAAACCCGAGTTTATTTAATAAAGCTGATGTTGAGGAGTATGATAATCTCACAGTATTATTGAATCTTTTAATCTATATAGATGAAACGTTTGCAGACTTTAATGTTTTCAACGACTTAAGGGCTTCCAACTTGTTAACCGAGGATGAGCTAAAGTTTGAGGAATATGCTCTTTGTAACAGGATCGAATATATAAAACAAAGTATAAAAACCAATTTTTCAAAAAAACTTGAGTTTGATGAACTACAAGCAATACTGGAAATAAGACCAGGCGTAGGAGGTGAAGAAGCATCCTTGTTTGCTGAAGAAATAGCTAGAGCATACACTATTTATATGACAAGAAAAGGTATGGATTTTATGATTTTATCTAAAGATTATTCAGAAAATGGAACTTTGAAAGAATTTATTGTTCATATCACAGAAAAACATGCTTATGGTGAATTACGTTTTGAATCTGGAATATTTAGAGTGCAAAGAATCCCTATTACAGAATCTAATGGCAGAATTCATACATCCACAATAATATTTACAGTTTTACCTTTTTTTCAATCTCAAGATGATGAAAATGACGTTAAGATAAATCCTGAGGATATAAGAATAGATACTTTTAGATCATCAGGTGCTGGAGGACAATCCGTAAACACAACTGATTCTGCTGTTCGTATAAAGCACTTACCCAGTGGTATAATCGTAACTTGTCAAAATTGTAAATCACAGCATCAGAACAAAGAATACGCATTAAGAATACTAAAGAGCAAACTGTTACAAATGAAAAAAGAAGAAAAATTGATGAAGCAACAATCTATTAAACAACAAATTTCCCATAATGTTGATAGATCTTTTAAAACAAGAACTTTCAACTTTCCTCAGTCTAGAATCACAGATCACAGAATAAATAAAAGTTGGTTCAATATTGAGGAATTTATGGAGGGAAACATAGAAGAAGTAATCAGGGATACAAGAAACATATTAAGAAGTGATTTATCACAAACAGTTAAGGAATAACGTTACTTTACTTCAATTGACGTTCTCGATATAAGTATGTATGCTATTAATACTATCAGAATGTACATTGTCAATTTTTATATCTGGCTTTATAGGATTATTTTTGTCTAAGACAAAACCTTTTGGGGACAACCAATTCTGAAAAGTCAAGTTCAACAGGCCTCCTGTATCTAAAAAATTTTTGATCATTGTCTGCTCTGACCCTTTTCCGAAAGTACTTTCACCTACAATTATTACATTAGTTAAATTTTCTTTCAAAGACAAAGTCAAAATCTCCGCAGCTGATGCCGTACCTCTATCCACTAATATATATATTTTTTTATAATCAACAACTTTAGGTAATGTGCTATAGATTACATTAGTTATTTGATTTTTAGAGTTTCTTTCTGAAGTTATTACTGAACCTTTATCTAAAAAATAATCTGCTACTACAACTGCACCTTGTACATATCCTCCTGAATTGCCTCTTAAATCTAGATACAAGCTTTTTGTTCTGGATCTATTATTTTGCTCCAAAAGAACAGAAAACTTATCTCTTATGTTCTTTAAGTAACCATCTAAACTAGTGTCCACAAAGTCAGTTATTTTAACATAATCTACTTTATCAAATTTATCTAGCTCAATTATAATCTTAGGGATTGTTATTTTTTCTCTAATTAATTTTATTTCGTACTTTTCTTCATTTGAAGATAATAATACAAGTCTGACTTCTGTACCCGCTTCACCTCTTATCAAGGACGATACCTCATATGGAAGCTTGTTTCTAACATCTATATCATCAACTGCTATAACATAAGTACCAGGAGCAATTTTATCAACACGACTTGCAGCTCCGCCGTCGACTATTGAACTTATATAGGTTTTTGGATACTGAAGCCTATCATTGTTCCAATCCAACACTACTCCGATACCATGATAATCTCCTGATAATGTCTCTAAATATTTCTCCGCATCATGACTATCTAAAAAAAAGGAATAAGGATCTCCCAACAAACTTACATATGCGCTAATAAGACTGTTTTCTACCTGCTTTAAAGATTTAAACTCTCCTAAAAAATTATTACTTAAAAAGTCTTCAGTTTTCACTAACTTATCTAATAATGAGCGGTTGTTAAAAAATTTTATATTCAATTCATTATGTTGACTATGTATTCTAGATATATAAACACCTAAAAAAAAACCAAACAGTGCAGCAAGGCTAAATAAAAAAATAAACTGACTCCTGCTGATATAGTTATATCGCATAAAAAAAATCCTATATAAGCTATTCTATACAAAAAAAATAAAAAAATTTAGTAAATTTAACAAGAGTTTCATCTATTTAATACGTTATTTACACGTATTGAGTAAAAGGCATTAAAGCTAAATACCTTGATCTTTTTATTGACAAAGCTAGTTTTCTCTGACATTTAGAGGAAACTCCAGTCCTTGAAGATGGGAAAATCCTTCCCCTGGTAGATACGTATTTTTTCAGTAAACTAATGTCTTTGTAATCTATTTTACTTGGATCTCCGCCAAAAGGACACGAATCAGGAGGCCTAACAAACAAAATTTTTCTCTTATTATTTTTATTACTTTTATACTTCATACACCATCATAAAAACTTTTGTCACCTATCAAAATAGTGCCTTCGAATCAACATCATCAGAATCTCTGTCAACAACATCATCATAAGTGTCAACAATATCAACATCCCGAGCTTCAGAACTTTTATTAGAGCTTCCAGCCAACTTGGCATTTTCATAACCTACACCCTTTTTTCCTTTAGCATCTAAAACATACATATCATTTACTTTAATTTCAGTTTTCGTCACTTTATGTCCAGAAGAATCTTCATAAATTCTACTTCTTAGCTCACCTTCAATATACACCAGCATACCAACATCAAGTACATTAGCACATATCTCTGCTAATTTATTAAAAGCTACCAGATTGTGATACTCCGTTCGCTCTTTAATTGTTCCATCCTTGTCTTTCCAACTAGTATTTGTAGCCAGTCCCAGAGAGCATACGACAATATTACTTGAAGTCTCTTTAATCACTGGACTTCTTGTTAAATTACCTATTAACATTACCTTGTTTAAAGATCTTGATTTACTCATATGAAATTTAACTAATAACAATTATAATAATTACAAGTTATTTTTTTTAATAATAAGATACCTTAAAATATTACTAGATAAATATTTATCGTTTTTTAACATTTTCGTGACTTTTACAATACTACCTTGCTTGGCTGAATTCTGATCAAATTTAACATTAAAAAAACAATATATACCTTCTGTTTGATTTCTTATTGGATAAGCAAGCTTTCTTCTCCCTTCTAATTCTTCTTTAACAACTAATCTTTCCAGCGCGAAGCCAAAGTTACCGAAAACTTCACTAATCTTCTGCAACAAGTCACTCCTTGCTTCGTCTGTAGGCTGAACTTTTAACACCAAAGCTAATTCATAATCCATATAAAAAAATAAAAACCCATAAGCTTTCTAATTATATACACATTTCAGATAAAATTCAAATTTTTTGTTTGAATTTTATGGCATCTTTTACAGCTTGTAAACCTACATTTTCAATTTCAGATCCTACAGGTATACCTTGTGCAAGCTTATAAAACACACAGTGAGTATTTAGTTTCTCTATAATATTCTTAAGAAAAAAAATTGTGCTCTCAACCTCAAAGTTTAGATTAAATGCAAATATGACCTCATGAAGATTATCTAGAGAAGTTACTAATTGGCCGATGCTTTCAATAGGTAAATCCTCGCTAAAAACTCCATTCATAGGTGACATTAAATTTCCACATAAATTATAAATTATTCCTTTATACTCACTCACTCTCGACATTATGTCCAAATTCATGGAATTTTCAACAAACATCAATTTAGTCTGATCCCTATATTTTGGACTACAAAATAAACACTCCTGATTCTGAAATATAAAACCATTACATCTATCACAACGAACAAAATTTGACACTTCTACAGAAATACTTTTTATAATAAGATCAGTTTCATGCCTGTCACGCTCAAGAATGTTTAAAGCTATACGACGACACTGTCTTAAAGATAGGCCCGTCAAGTTGACCAAAGCATAAGTGATAGTCTTAAATATATCTTGCGGTTTATTATCATCAGTCACCCAAAAAACCCTTTAAATCTTCTATATTAGTATTACTGGACAACATTTTGTCTAATTCTTGTCTTGCTTTCTTATAAGAGTTAAGGAAATCCTCCTGTAATCTTTCTAAAAATATATTTAATTCATCAGAATCGTAATTTTGTAAAAAAGGCAAACTCTGAATGTATCTTTCTTTACTTATTTCAACTTTCAACAAATCATATAAGCCGTTTATAAGTATTCCTACCCCCCCAGAAACGCCTGCCGACTGGAAAGAAGACATCTTTTTTTTCGCCTCCATAGCCTTTTTGGCTAACTTGGCCATATCAAAAATTCCCATATTAATTTACTAACTAAAAAATATACTATTTACTAAGTCATAATTATTAATATTTTGCAAAACACTATTAGTATAATAATTTTGAACACCTTTTTCAAGATTTGAATCATTAATTAACTTACTTTTGTTGTCTTTGACTTCCTCGTTCGTAGAATTTTCGAGAGTTTTTGTACTAGTTCCAACATTCTCTACATCAATAATTATGTCATTAGTGCAATAAAAATCTTTCAGGATATTTTTATAAGATAGACTATTCAAAAAACTTGCATCCATATTGTTGAAAACTTTTATTACAACCTTGCCTTTAGAATCAGATGTGACCTCTGATCTACCGAGAATTAATCTTAGCGCCTTGGGTAAAGCAACCTCAGAATTTATAATATTTGGATTTTGTGTTGATTTTTTATTATCTACAGAGTTGATAACTATATTTTGACTATTGTTAGTCGGAAGGAAATTATTATTTATGGCAACATTATAATTATTTGGATTATGTACATTTACACAGGTATTTTCTGCAGTTGTATTTTCTAATTTTAAGTATATTGAAATACCTAAAGATTTAGCATTTGAATAAGACAATTCCTTTTTGATAGACAATAAAATACTTGACATTAAAATAAAGTTCCTATGATCTAATTTTGATGCACTCACTAATTCTATTAACTTATTTAAAGAATCGTCTATCAACTGTTTAACAGAGTTAGAATTTTCAAATATTTTCACAAATGTACGTAAGTATTCACGTTTCTGAATATCATCTAAAGAATTTTGTAAGTTCAAAAAATCTGTTATTGAATTTAAAAACTTCTCCACTTCTTTGTAAGAAGGTAAACCCAAGAACTCCAGTAGTTCATCAAGTGTTACAGAATTTAAAGATATTTTGTCTAAAGTAAATATTTTAGATAATAATGTTTCAGCATCTCTAAAACTTCCACCTGTAAATTCATATATACGATTATATACTTCATCTGGTAATGTAAACCCTTCTTGTAGAGTAATATGTTTCAACTTACCTATAATTACTTCAGGGGTTTGTAATTTGAGATCAAAACGGATCACCCTTGATAAAATAGTTTCAGGAATTTTGTGAGGCTCAGTAGTTGCTAACAGGAATATTACATTTTTCGGAGGTTCTTCCAAAATTTTTAGCAGTGCATTGAAAGCCTGAATCGTGAGCATGTGAACTTCATCTATTATATAAATTTTTTTGGGCAGTAATACTGGTGTATAGCCAACTGCATCTCTTAAATTTCTCATATCATCAATACCTCTGTTCGAAGCAGCATCTATTTCTATAATATCTACAGAAGCGTTGTTATTTATGGACAAACAATTATCACATTCATTGCACACATCATTAAGTTCTCTTAAGTTTTTGCATGAAATTGCTTTTGCAAACAACCTAGCCAAAGTCGTCTTACCTGTACCCCTACTACCAGTAAATAAATAACTACTATACACATTCAAATTCTTAATAGAATTCAACAAGGCTGACTTGATCAAATCAGCACCCAGAAACTCTTTAAATGTCTTCGGCCTATACTTTCTATAAATTACCATTCTTACTCCGTAATCTTCTTGCTAATCTTCTTCTTCTTTTTTTCATTTTTGCATAAACTTTCTTTTTTTGGTGCCTAATAACACTTTTTGGAACATAATACCTTCTTGCCTCTCTAACCTGCAAAACTCCCTCCCTATTAGCTTCTCTCCATAAAAGTCTTAATGCTAAATCTAGCGGCTTGTCTTGATGCACAACTACAGACATATACTAACTTTAAAAATTTAGTAAACAAATAAACTTCAAAGTGATTATAACAAAAAAATACATAGAAAAACTAAAAGTTGACAAACAAACCTTCCAAAAACTTGCCCAAAAGAATAAAAATATCTAACCTAACCAAATCCTTTAATATAACCAAAAAACCTAATGCCATCAATAAAATAAAACTAAACAAATTTAAAAAATTTTTCAAATTTTTATTTATATTAATTTTAAACGTCTTACTAAAAATCCACCCCAACGATTCAATTAAGATTTGTCCTCCATCTAAAGCAGGTATGGGTAAAAGATTGAAAATAAATAAAGATATATTAAGCAGAGTAAACAATAAAAAAAGATTACTTAAATCACCGGATTTTACAATTAAATTGGTTTGATTAATTACACTTGGTAAGC
Source organism: Candidatus Dojkabacteria bacterium (assembly GCA_937944235.1). GTDB lineage: Bacteria > Patescibacteriota > Dojkabacteria > J137 > J137 > CALDYZ01. Next base: position 50,382 of record CALDYZ010000039.1, read on the forward strand.
TACCTAAATTTTCAGCTAATGGCTCGACCGAGTTTAGAATTACAGATTTTCTAAATAAATCTAACAATACAGATAATTGATACCCTAAAAGGTCTTTAATCAAATTAAAAGTTGAATCTAATCCTTTCCCATACTCTAAAAAAATAACATCAGAAGATAAGTTAAGCCCATCTCCATTAACTTCAGTCAACATAACCGATAACACTCCGCCTTGCTGATTTCTAAGAGGCAAATCAAAAGTTACGTCTAATTTATCAAAATTTCTTAATATGCTTAAACTTATTGCTTTACCTTGTAACTCATTAATTCTAGCATTAAAATCTTTTAATGAAGAAATATCTTGTCCATTTAAACCGACAATGTAATCATCTTTTTTTATTGGAATATTTTTATTTGAAGGATTCGATAAAACTTTCAAATAAGGATTTTGGAAAGAATTTGAATTTATCGAGTAATCTGTATAACTCATGTCATCTAAATTAAAAAATCTGTACAAATTTGTGGTGTATTCTTCATTATTTTTTATTAATAAATATGTTCTGGATGAGAACAAAAAATTTAAATTTTCGTAATCTAACTTTGAGTAATTTCTGGGATCTAAGCTAACACCACTGACAAGATTACCTTTAATTGATAAATTAGCAGAAAAAGGATAATCATAAAGATGAGGTAAAATTATACTATTCTTATTTAAAAGAAAAATCCAACCTAAAAACAAAGCTAGCATTAAATTTACTAACACTCCAGAAAACAATATGAATAATTTTTTAACAATATTTAATTTCACAAAGTCAGAATTAGGTGATTCTTGATCAATTTCAACATAACCCCCCAACGGAATAAGACTAAAGCTAAATTCTGTACCCCACCAATTTACTTTATATAATTTTTTACCAAAACCAACAGAAAAAATAGGTACCTTAACACCAAATAATCTGGCAGATAGGTAATGACCTAATTCATGAAAAAATACTATAGTAGAAATACCAAGTAGAAATACAATAGTGGACGAAACAAAAAAAAGAAAATCCAACATTATACCTATTACATCATAATTTTTTCTCTTTTGTTATTTGAAATATCATCTAAAATACTTATATACCTATCAACAATTGACTGTACCTTATCCAAATAAACAACTTTTTCGTCTTCTCTCACAATAGTCTCTTTTATCTTACTATTTATATCGTGTCTTTCTCTACGAATCCTTGCTTTATATTTTTCTAGAGTATCCAAAAGATTTTTTACTTTCTTTTGTTTATCCTCCACACTTAAGTTAAAAAATTTTAATCTAATTAACCTTCCATCATCTGAAACATTTGCTCCTATTTGAGAATCATTAATCAGAGAATTTAAAACGACATTCCTTATAGAATCATCAAACAGGTGTACTACGACTGTTTGAGGATTTTCAAAGTTGAAGGTTGCTAAGTCTTTTAATCTCATCTTAGTTCCATAAGCTGTTACTTGGATATTCGCTATATCATCAAACGATGGACTCCCCGTTCGTATCGTACTAGCGTAAACCTTAAAAGAATCTACATGAGACTGTAAAATTTGTTCAAATTTATCTAAATCCACCATAAAGGTTAGCTACCCTTTCTAACAGATATATGAACACCGTTTTTGATATCAAACTTGTAAATGTACTTAACCTCAACTTTTTCACCTAATCTCGCTACCAACTCACTGATCACATCTTTAACTGTCTTACTACTGTCAAAGAAAAATTTTTGATCCATTAAACAAACTTCTGAATACATTTTGTTTAAATCCAAATCCGTTACCGTGGAGATCTTATTCCCAAAGTATTCACCAAAAAAATCATCAGGTACATCTTCTCTGTCAATAAACAAAGTATTTGAAGCAACTACATGCAAAGCAATATCATCAGCTAAATTTTTAAATAAATCATTGTTAGCAGCAAAATCCGTTTCACAAGAAAGTAGAACTACACACAAAAGACCGTCATTGTGTTTATAAGTACCTAAAACTCCGTTTAGTGCCACTTTCGACTGTCTTTTAATAAACTTAGCCATACCCTTTTCTCTAAGATACAATAAGGCCTTTTCAAAGTTACCCTGCGATACTTCTAATGCTTCTTTACAAGAAGCTAATCCTGCACCAGAGGTTTCTCGAAGTTTCTTTACATCTTTTATATCTACAGTATACATAAACAATACAACTAACTTTTTTTATTTAACTTTTCTGCTTGATACCTACCCAAAATACCCTTTTTAGCTTCATCAGATTTGCTAGCTGTTGATTTTTTTGTAGACCTTACTCTTTTTTGTTTATTCTCAATATTTTGTTCAACAGATACAACATTAACCTCAATCACCCTTCTTGTCTGACTTTCGCTATCTCCAGTACTTTCATAATTATTGTTAGAACTACTTATCTTTACATCAATCAGAGAGTAATCTTTTAGATCATGCACCACCCTTTCATTTACAGAATTCTGCATTAAAGATTGTTCTATTGCATTATATATAAACTTTATAGATTTTATAGCATCATCATTCGCATAAATTGGATAGTCTATACCCGAAGGATTAGCGTTTGTGTCAACTACACCTACTATAGGAATACCTACTATCTTTGCTTCTTTAACAGCCACCTTCTCATAGCCAACATCCAGCACTATTATTGCACTAGGCTTTTGAGCCATAGTTTTTACTCCTCTGTATAAAGTTGAGAGTCTGCTCCACTCCTTCTTCATTAACGAAACCTCATATTTTGTTCTATCCCAAACACCTTCTCGTAAAAATTTTTCTAAACTTAATAATCTATTTAAACTATTCTTAATAACCTCAAAATTCGTAAGCAAGCCTCCAATCCATCTCCTATCAATGAAGTGGCAGCCTGCAGATACCGCTAAATTCTCCGTAAGTTTACGAGCCTGCTTCTTGGTACCAACAATTAATACTGGAGAACTAGATTGATTTGTAGATAAGAATTTCACAGCATTACCCAAACTCTCGATAGTCTTGTCAACATCTATGATATGTATATTGTTTTTCGTGTATTTTATCACACTGCTCATCTTAGGATTCCATCTCTGTACCTGATGACCAAAATGTACACCAGCGGAAATAAAGTCTTGCTTATCTGGTATAAGCTCAGTCTTAAAAAAAGTGTTAACATCGCTCATTTTTTGAGTGAACTAAACAATAAGAACAAACAAACAGAAACTTTTTTTTGACAAGAGCAAAACTGTTTGTAATAGACAATTATGATTATAACACAACTCCACTGCTAATCTTATAAATTTTTTTAACCTTTGGATAGTCAGGATGTGCCCAAAAATAACCATATCTACCTTTTTTTAATATATATCTCCGCCCTTCATCAGTTAAAGGCGGTTCACCTAATTTGTCAGCCAAATATTCGTCCAAAAATTCTAATTGTCGAATATCTTTCACTCTAGGATAATCAGGATGTGCCCAAAAATAACCATACCTACCTTTTTTTAAAACATACACAACTCCCTCTTCTGTTTTAGGAGGATCTTTGTATTTCGTCAAATCTATGTCAATTATCTGAATATTTTTATCTGATAGATAGTTATCCTGATATTGCTTGATACCTTTACAATCTGGATAATTGGAGCAACTAAAAAACTTACCAAAACGACCCAGCTTGATTAACATTGAAGATCCACAAAGATCACATTTAACACTTTCTGGCGCACGACCTAGTTGAGTAAACTCTGCCCTTGATATAGATTTATCAGCTTTAAGATAATCCTGGTTAAATTTAGAATAAAAATCTTTTAAAAAATCTAACCAATTTAATTTAGCCGATTCTATCATGTCCAAACCATCTTCCATTTTTGCGGTAAACTCTAGATCAACTATATATGTAAAATATTTTTTCAACAAACTGATGACCGTTCTTCCTATATCTGTTGGTTTAAAATACTTGCCATTTTTTTCAACATAAGTCCTTTGTTGAATAATACTAATTATAGAAGCATAAGTTGATGGCCTACCTATACCCTCTTTTTCCAGTTTTTTAATTAATGAAGCCTCATTATATCTAGGTGGTGGATTTGTAAAATGTTGACAAAGCATAACATCAGTCATTAAGACTCCGTCATTTATTTTAAAATTGGATGAATTTAAACAATCGTTCGACAAAGATTTTTCAGAATTAAAAATTACCTGGTATCCATCAAATATCACCTTACTCTGATTATTCCTGAATAAAATATCTCCCTCTAGAGATTCTACATCTGTAGTATAAATCTGAATTACTTGCTCCGACATCTGAGAGGCGATGGCATAATTTCTTATTAAATTGTATACCAACAGTTCTTGACCCACTAGTTTTAAATCTTCACCATTTTTAAAAATACTAACAGGCCTTATACATTCATGAGCTTCCTGAGCAAATTTATTACTAGCGCCCTTGCTCTTGAATTTACTTAAAGAGTCGTAATTACCCAAATAGTTTTCCCCAAAATTTTGTACTACGTATTTTCTAACCTCTTGAACGACTTTCTCTGCCATATGCACAGAATCTGTTCTCATATAGGTTATTAGACCTTTTTCATAAAGACTTTGAGCTATACTCATTGCCTTTTTTGCATTTATGCCTAACTTATTTATAGCTGCCTGCTGAAAAGTAGAAGTTCTAAGAGGAAATGGAGGTCTTCGCTTTTGAATAGAAACACTTATATTTTTTACTACATATCTTCTATTTTTTATTACTTCAAATAATCTAGTCGCATTTTCTTGATTATTTATGTTTAATAGGTTACCTTCATATGCTTTCAAGTCAAAAACATCCCCATTAGATAAAAATGAATTATCTTCTTTTACAGTCGCTTCATTCATAACCTGAAGGGTATCTGCAAATTTTTCAGCTATTTTTATTATTAAGTTTATATTTTTTTTTGATTCATCACTTTTACTAAATTTAGCCTGTATAGTCCAAGTCTCAGAAGGTTTAAAACTTTCTCGTTCTTCCTCTCGATCTACTAATATTCGTAAAGCCACAGACTGAACTCTTCCTGCTGATAAACCAAATGCTACTTTCTTCCATAATAAAGGTGATAAAGTGTAACCTACTAACCTATCTAATATTCTCCTAGCATACTGAGAATGAACCGTATTCATATCAATGCTTCTTGGATTTTGTATGGCGTGTAAAATTGCATCTTTTGTTACTTCAGTAAAAACAATTCTTTTGATGTTTTTATTTTTTAAGGGCTTTGCAGAATCATCTATTAAACCAGATTCTTTTAAAACATTATAAGCTATAGCTTCTCCTTCTCTGTCTTTATCTGTTGCTAGAAAAATCTCATCTGCTTTTTTAGATAATTTGTATATATTATTTATAATATTTTTATTTTTGATTTCCCACTCTACAGAAAAATTTCTAGTTATATCGACACCCATTTTTGACTTGGGCAAATCTACTACATGACCTTTTGTAGCTATAACTTCAAAATCGTCTCCTAAATATTTTCTTATCGTTTTGGCTTTGGAAGGTGATTCGACTATAAACAATTTCATAACAAGCTAAACTAAGAAATATAAACCAGAATTTTTAAATACTACATTTTTACACTCTAACATTAGTAATATCATCATAATTTTATCTAATTCAAAGTTTGTCTTACTCACGATAGTATCTATATCGGTTCCATTTTTATCAATTAAGGACAGTACCAAAATTTCATCCTTGGTGAGGGTAAGTTTAATATCATCAATGTTATACTTCTTTTTGATTAAGCCTAAGTCTTCTATCAACTGATAAGGATCTTCAACTAATCTTGCTTTATCTTGTCTGATTAATAAATTACCGCCGGATTTTGTATTAGGTTCTGAAGGTAAAGCAAAAACATTCCTATTATAATCAAATGCCAAGTTACAAGTGATCAATGCCCCACTTTCAGTTGTACCCTCTACGAATAACACATTTTTTGCTAAACCGGCTATTATTCTATTTCTTTTTGCAAAAGAGTATGGACCTATTATATCTAAACTTGTATTTTCTGATAATATCAAACCATTTTTACTTAAAATTTTCTCATAAACAAACTCATTTGCGGCAGGAGTACATATATCAACTGATGAAGCTAGTACTGCAATTGTGTACATATTATTTTCCAATGCAGACAAATGAGCTTGTCTATCTATACCAAAAGCCAAACCACTAATCACGGATATATCATAATTTGATAATACCAATACAAATTCTTTTACTCTATTTAGAGAAACAGTATTGGGTTTCCTTGTGCCTATTATAGCAATAGAATTACTTATCTTTAAACTATCAATATTTCCTTTGTAAAATAAAATTGGAGGAGGATCATCAATATGAGCAAGTATATTGGGATAATCAAACCTACCGTACAAAAGAATTCCAACATCATTTTCGATATATTTATTTATACAATTCAATACATCTTTTTCATTAACATTACTTTTGTAAGTAGGATTTATAGTTGAGCTAAATAAATATGACTTATCAGATGAAATCTTATCCACTAAAACTTTTCTGATGATTTTTGTGCCTACTCCTCTAGAAAACTTCAAAAGTAATAAATTCTTTAAGTTTTCTACATCTTGATAAGATAAATTTTTTATCAGCATCTTACATTTTTATTAATACAGTTCAAAAAATCTCTTAGTACAAATGATAAGCCGTAACCGCCTCCGCCATGTCTTGTATGTAACACGAATGCATATTCCCTACCATCTAGTTGAAAAACGCCAGCAATCCAACCATGAGTTGTATTCACCAACCTATTAAATCTGTATTCTTGAGACTCTGCAGTACCAGTTTTAGCTATAATATTAAAATCTTTCATATTTCCTAAAGAACTATATGTTGTACCTGTAACTGAATAGACTGCATCTTTTAACCCTTGCCTAATCAAACTTATGTATTCCATGTTCAAATCTAAATAAATGTTCTTATCAATATTGTAGTTTTCATCTTTTACGATCTTTGCATTTTTCCAATTTCCTCTTCTTTCTCCAAAAATAGAGTAAACATTAAGAACATTTATAGGAGTTAAAACTAAACTACCTTGACCTATAATATAATTACATAAGTCCCCCTGAAATAGGCCTGTTAAATATAAATTGGCGTGTACATCTAAAAAAAAAGTTGTTACAGTTCCATTAAACATATTAAAAGCAATAGCAATATCGTAGATATCTTTAGAAAAATCCGCAAAGTTTGAAGTATTTTTGATAAGACTTTGACAAAAGAATATATTACTTGATCTCGCTAATGCACTTCTTAAATTCAATAAACCATACCTGTTTTGACTAAACTCACAGAATCTATCTCTGTCATTAAAGTAAATACATCCTGTAGAGTCAACTAAAGTACTCTCTTCAACGATATTTTTTGATAGTAAAAAATATGAAGATATAGGCTTAAATATTGATCCAGGAGCTGACTTAACAGTCACAACTTTATCCATATAAGGTAAACCTCTTTTATCCTGTTTATATAAATAATAGCTATGTACCAGATTTTCTGGGTCTATAGATGGTTGAGATATGTAAGACAAAATACTTCCATCACTATTATCAACAATTATTGCTGCGTAACTAGCAGCATCCACCAATTTAGCGTAATTAGACAGTAAATTATTTAATGTGATCTGCCATTCTATATCCAAAGTTAAATATAAATCATTACCTCTTACTGGTTCAACCACATACTCAGAGTCTAGATAAGACTCAATAAAACCATTAATACCAGAGAGTTGTTTTTGATAATGTCTCTCAACACCTATAGGGGAAAATCTTTCTAATGAATCATTCTGGAGATATCCTAAAAAGTGATATGTCAAATCTGTATAAGGATAAACCCTATTAAAAAGTTTAATTAACTTTGTACTTGATGTATAATTACTACTAATAAACCTATCTAAATCGTCATCACTTGCACTGTCATATAATACACAAAAATTCCTACCCTGGTAAATGATAGTTTTGCAATTTTCATTTACCTGTTGTAATTTAAGTACACGATATAGAACTTGGTCGTAAGCCAGAACTTTTGATGTCTTATCATATATTGATCCTCTTTCAGCTTGAAGTATTTCTGTACGATTCAAAACATCTTTGACTTTTATAACTGATGTAACATAATTACTTAATACTCTAATGAGTAATACAACAATAAAAAGGATACATATAAGAAAGACAACTAAATTGAAATCAAAAAACCTAAATTTAAAAAAATTTGATGACCTTACCTTACTTTTGTGCACAAGTACAGAGAAACATAAAAATTTGACCTAGTAAGCCATTACGCAGATTTGAACTGCGGACCTCACCCTTACCATGGGTGTGCTCTACCAACTGAGCTATAATGGCTTTTAAATAAATAGGGATCCGGGGAGAAGGATTTGAACCTCCGTAGCCCTTAGGGCGTCTGATTTACAGTCAGATGCGATTGACCGCTCCGCCATCCCCGGAAAGCCACTTGTCAGACTCGAACTGACGACCGATTGTTTACAAAACAATTGCTCTA
>CALDYZ010000040.1 GCA_937944235.1 Candidatus Dojkabacteria bacterium
CTTGAACAGTTGCAGCGCTATAACCCGGAGGACAACATCCCCAAGTAATGTATGGGCTAAACAGATCACCTAGTGATGATGGAGTTTCAGTTCTTGAAGGAAGCAGATCACCAACACATCCTCTTATTTGCTTGCCACCGGGAAATGTTAAAACATCGCCTTGTGGATCACGACGAGGAATTAAGTTTCCATTAAAATTATTAGGATTGTTCGTATTTGGTTTTGTATAACATGTAATTGAAGAATTATTTGATAACTCTATTCGTAATTTTGCTAGAACTTCATTTAATGTTATCCCTTCATCTGAAGTACCATGCAAAGTCAATCCCTCTCCAGCTCCTAGATTAAACGTGTTTTCGCCTTTGCTGGAACAATCAAAAAAGTTATCTTTGCACTCCACTCCAAAACCTGAAACAGGAGTTACTTCTACCGGAGCCTTATCTCTAGGTTGTTGTGTATAAAATTTTCTTATACTTATAAGATTAAATAAAAACAATAACAACATCCAAAATAATATTGCTCTTTTAGCATTTAAAACAAGTTCTAAACATTTTTTATTAAAAAAACTAAACCTACGAAGCACTTTTATATTTATAAATTAACAAAAGTATAAAAAGATAAAATATCACTGTACAACCCACCCGCTTGTGCACTGCCAACTTTTGCTCCAATTTCCAAAGCTATCCTATTTGATGAACCAGTCCTAGCTGGTGCATTTGACTTGAACAACAATGCATGAGAAGATAGTAAACCGGGAATCAAGCCTACATCTCCAGGTGTTGCAGAATTAAACGGTGAAAAAGATACAAAAGAGCCAAAATCAGGAACACCTAAAGAACTAACCCTAAGCCCATAACCCTGAGTGACGCTCACCAGATTTAGATTACTCGTCGACGAGGGAATTACATCAAATCCATTTACAAGTCCACCCACAGTATTGTTTCTATTGCTCCTTACATAAACGCTAACACCATTTGATGCATTCGTCCCAACATCAACACATATATAATTTACGTCCACACCACTAGTTTTTAATATACCCGGAAATAAAGTACCCAAGGAAACCTGAGACAAAGCCGTCTCAGTGCTATTCACACAATTTACGCTAACCGTATCTAAATCAAAAAATATTGATGTTAACAAATTTCCAACTATAGAAACTTGATCACCGTCCGGTGTTGACGGATCATTTAATATAATGACAGCAGCTTGAGATGAATCACTATTACTACCAGTAGATATATTGATATTAAAGACTTGATCAGCAATTACATTAGGATTAACAATCTGATGGTTTAAACCATTATCATTAAAAATAATCCTGACACACCTATTTGCTGGTATGGTGTCTGTACCGGAAGTGAAAATCAAATTTTGCCCCACAACACTAAATCCCCATATTGCACCAGAAGGAGCAGCCGCTAGCGTTTTTGGTGTCCATGTTGCTGTATCACAATTACTGGAATTACCCTCGGCAAGGGCTACATCGTTAAAATCATACAATAAACCTATATTAAAACCTACTGGTAAATTGATGGTTATATCTCCTCCAGCAGAAACTCCAGAAGTAGCTACAAATCTTATGGTGTGAACAGATGCAATAGACTCGTTAATTCTAGACAAATTTACACTAACACTTGTGAGTCTAGCTGCAAAAGTATCACTTGAAAACAAGTGTATAACAACCATTAGAAACAATGAAATGATTAAAAAAGTACTTTTATTTAACCTTTTTAATTTGTTTACGGTTTGCATTTTTTTTAATGTAAATATAAATCAAAAGACAAATTAAAAATATCGACAGAATCAAGTGCACGGGCACCATAACAAAATTCACACTAGCACTAACAGGCGGTTGATTACCCATAAACAAATCAACCTGAGCCGTATACAAACCAAGCCTAAAATGAGACAATTGATAAAATAAATTCTCAAAATATGAATTTACTAAATATACTATATCATAAAAAATGTTTCTTTGTTTTTCTTCTGAATTAATATACTTAGGAACGTCAAAAATTAAAAATTTTTGATCTTTGTCGTTGAGTGCATTATAAACATATGAATATCTTTCCATGACTTCATTTTTAGCTTTTTCCATTTCTGCACGCATTGAGCTAACAGAAGTTGTGTTTGAAGGAGCAGCATCAAATCCTTCTTCAGAAAATACGCTGATAAAAGTTCTTTGTTTACCAGGAAATAATCGGTTAATATTTGGATTAAAAATACTTGAATCAGTTCTAATTTTTTGCCCTAGAAAATAAACATCTATATATCCTTTAGGAACTACAAAAACATTACCTTTATTTTCTAAAGTAGTTACAAATGACACCGGAAAAGAAGTAAACACAAACTGATTGTTCAATGTAGAAAAATTTATTATTCTTGAATCATACTTAACATCAGCTCCACTTAAATTTAAAAATATTTGATACACAAGCTCCTCTGAAATGGATACCCTTGCAGAAGCGTCAGAAATATCGGGTGATGCTTTGCTTACGACTATTCCCGCATAGTATGCTTTGAAAACAGCGTCCTCTGGAATGTTAATTTCATAAGACACATCAACTACATTACACTCATTGCATTGTCCTAAATTTACTGGTTTATAAATTTTATTTTTATCTAATTTTATCCATTTATCAAGAGAATCTTTTTCATAGGACACTACGTCAGAAATTATGTCATCACCAGTAGTGTCAGAAATATCTAGTCGCTTTACATATAGATACAATTCATTTTGATCAGTGTCATCAAAAATCACTTTAAAACTACCTTTATATTTGTCTCCGGGATTAAGTGTTATATTTGTTGAATTTATATTTGTATTGGACAGATCTAAATATGGAGGAGAAATTGCTAATGCAAAGGATAAATTTTTTAATATTAAACTAACAATGAACAAAAAAATCAATAAAAAAAAACTAGTTCTCATACAGTCAAAAAACTTATAATAGTATACAATATCGGAAAAATATTAAAAGTATATTATGAAGAAAAAAATTTTTTTAGCGCTATCTGGTGGAGTTGATTCAGCAGTATCGGCAAAAATTTTAAAAGATGAAGGTTACGATGTAATTGGAGTCTTTATGAAAAATTGGTCAGGTGACGAATATGGAATACAATCTGATTGTCCATGGGAAAAAGATCAACAAGACGCTGAGTCTGTGTGTAGACATATAAGGATAGATTTTATGTCTGTAAATTTTGAAAGAGAATATCGTGATAGAGTTGTTAAATATTTTTTTAACGAATATGAAAAGGGTAATACTCCAAATCCAGACGTAATGTGCAATAAAGAAATTAAGTTTAAATTATTTTTTGAAAAAGCAAAAGAAATGGGATTCGATGCTATCGCTACTGGACATTATGCAAAAAACTTTTTTGATAAAGAAAAAAATGAGTATTTTCTACTTAGAAGCAAAGATTTAAACAAAGATCAAACTTACTTTCCAATAGGTTCATTAACTAAACAAGAGGTTAGAGAATTAGCAAAAAAGTTTAACTTACCAAATGCAAATAAACCTGATAGTCAAGGTATTTGTTTTATAGGTGAGATAAATGTACTAAAATACTTACAAAGCAAATTACCAAAAAAAATAGGAGAAATTATAGACATAGATACAAATAAATTTGTTGGTTATCATAATGGCACGTATTTTTATACAATAGGTCAACGTGAAGGACTAGGAATTGGAGGACAAACAATTCCCTATTACGTAGTAAGAAAAGATATAAAAAACAATATCTTGTTTGTAGGGCATGGAGTAAATCATCCTGCAATGTTTTCAAAAACTGTACAACTGGAAAATATAAATTTTATCAACCCATCAGAACATTTAAAATTTCAGCAATCTAATAAATCAAAGTATTTAGCCAGTATTAGATACAGACAAGAACCTCAACCCGGAACTTTAATAAAAACTAATGAAAACAATATAATTTTTCATTTTGATGAACCACAGAGAGCTATAGCCACCGGACAAAGTCTAGTAATTTATAATGAAAAAATATGTTTAGGAGGAGGCGTGATAAGTTCTATTTTTTAAAGAAATATTCAGGTGTCTGAAAAATAGCAAATTTATGTAAAGGCCATATTCTTAATAGTACCTTACCTTGTATCCACGATCTTCTGACTATACCCAACTCTCTGCTTCTTGAATCACTAGATCCACCTCTATTGTCTCCCATCACAAAATAACAATCTTCATTATCCTGCTGACCTAAAACTTTCCCACATGAAATTTCAATCTCTTGATTTTCATTAAAAAAAGAATTTTCGTAGAGAAAAGTTTTTGTGCTGCTCGGTAAATAAGGCTCTATTAATTGTTTACCATTTATAAAAACTTTACCATCAGATATTGTTAACCTGTCACCTGGCATACCAATGATCCTTTTTATAATAGAATTCCCATGACCTGGTTTATCAACAACTACTATATCTCCACGATTATAGTCTATCCCTAATTTTTGTCCAATTTGAGTTCCGCTTAACCAATGATAAAACCTAAACGTGTACAATCTATCACCCGTGTCAAAATTGGGCTGCATAGAGCTTCCTTCAACCTCACTGGGAACTACAACAAAAACGAACAAAAATATACAAATAACTATAGCTGTCAACAAAGAAGAAACTAAATCTAAAATTTGATTTTTTTTTGGAATCAAACTCTTCAAATTAGATTTTGTAAAGATACTTTTTAGCATAAAAATACAACAAAAATTTAAAATTCAGTAAAAGCAAAAGAGTCAAAACTCGTTTAATTTTAAAACAATAAGTTTTAAATCTCTATATTCAATTAAAAAAATAGTATAAAATTTTTACATAGTTAAATTTAAATTTATGTTCAAAATTACAAATATAAAAGCAAGACAAATCATTGATTCTAGAGCCAATCCTACTTTAGAAGTAGACCTGTACCTGGATGAGAGTATGGGAAGAGTTGCCATACCAAGTGGAGCTTCAACTGGCAAACACGAAGCTTTGGAATTGAGAGATAACGATAAATCTTTATGGTTTGGGAAAACAGTATATAAGGCAATTGAGAATGTTAATTTATTAGCAAAAGAATTAACAGGGAAATATTTTGAAACACAGGAAGCACTAGATAGTTGGTTGATACAAAGAGACGGTACACCTAACAAATCTAATTTAGGGGCAAATGTAATTCTTGGTATATCTTTAGCTTTTGCTCATGCTGTTGCAAAAAAACAAAATATACATTTATATCAATACATTAATGAAATATTTCCTTATTCATCAATTTCTTTACCAAGTCCTATGTTCAACATAATGAATGGCGGTAAGCATGCTAATTGGAGTACTGATGTTCAAGAATTTATGATCGTAATGCCAAAATTTGAATATCCAAAACAACTTCAAGCTGCATGTGAAATATTTTTAAATTTAGAAAAAATTCTTAAAGATAAAGGTAAATCAGTAAACGTTGGAAACGAGGGTGGATTTGCTCCGGGATTTGAGAATAACGAAGATGCTTTGAACCATATTGCTCAAGCAATAGAAAAATCAAGTTACAGATTGGGAGAAGAAGTGTTTTTCTGCTTAGATCTTGCAGCTTCTGAATTTTTTAATGAAGAAAACGGAACATATTTTCTAAGAACAGAAAATAAAAAATTATCAGGAGATGAATGGTTGGAAGTTTTAGATAGTTGGATAAAAAAATATCCATTTTTTAGTATTGAAGACCCATTTGCTGAGGATGATTGGACAATGTGGCACAAATTTACTGAAAAATTTGGCAACAAATTACAGATCGTAGGTGATGATTTACTAGTCACAAATCAGCAAAGAGTTGAGAAAGCAATCCAAGAAGAATCTTGTAATGCTTTGCTTGTAAAGGTAAATCAGATAGGAACACTAACTGAAACTTTAAATGCTATGAAAACATCCCTCAATGCTGGTTGGAAAAACATAATCTCACACAGATCTGGAGAAACTGAAGATGTAACTATTTCGCACATTGCAGTTGGTACAGGATGTGGACAAATAAAAACAGGAGCACCAAGTAGAGGAGAGAGGACTGCAAAGTATAATGAAATATTAAGAATTGCTGAATCAATGTGAAAAATTTTTGCTTAATTTATGAAAAGAATCAATGGTAAATTTGTCATTTTTTTCGTATGTATACTAATATCTTTCTTTGCGATTGTAATTTATATACATAATCACGCGATAACAGATTATTTTGATGGTGAGTTGATCACAGAAAGAAATGAGTTATGGAATGATGAGTTTTCAATTTTTAGACAGGAGATACAATTACCTGAATCTCTTGATAAAATCAGTAAATCTTTTTTTTTATTTAATCATCTACAGTACACACTATATGGTAACTCACATACTTCTGCCAAAGATTTTAGAATTATTAAATATGACCCTGAAAATAATGTTCAAGAAAACATTTATTTTGAAATTTATAATCCAAACGAAGTAAAAACTACAATAGTAATAAACCAAGAAATAAATAGAAAATATAAATATTATTTTTACTTTGGAGGAAATAATTTAGATTATGATTACAGTCAAGTTTTTCAAATAGAATTCAAAATAAATAAACAATACTCAAGACTTGAGCTTAGTGATCAAATCGATAAACTAAAAATTGAACTAAAACCAAATTCGAAATGGAATTTGTCTGGAATAAATAACAACAGAGTAATTATCAATACAAATGTAAATTTGGAGAATGTTAAGGGAATTTTAATAGCTCAAAAGGAAGATAATTCATTCTTAAAGTTAGATTATCAATATAACAAAAATGAAAATATAATTTTTTTTAATACAGACGATTTATCAGTTGGTAAGTATAAGGTTTACCTTGTAATGAAAGATAATAATAAAAAAATTAAATCCAACAGTTTGGAAATAATTGTTTCATATCCAGTATTTGTATCATGGACATTAGACTGGGAAGGTGTAAATGTAGATCAAAAGTTTTTGAACAGTGTGGAGAAAATATCTTCTGATTTCAACGTACCAATAACTCATTTTTTTAATCCTAGAGTATTATTAAATATCAAGATTCCTAAACAAAGAAAACAAGAATTAGTTAAATGGGTAAAAGATAGATTAAACAAAGGAGACGACATAGCTATGCATATACACATGAATCATGATATTTTGGAAGAAGCTGGAGTAAAACCTAAATATGATGCAAAAACTTGGGACAACGGTATAAGTGGTTATGATACTCCATCTACAGAGTATAACTATGATGAATATAAAAAAATACTTTCATGGGGATTGGAGAAGTTGCAAGAGGCTGGATTTGATAATATTCTAGGGTTTAGAGCTGGAGGATGGTTCGTTAATATCGATAATCTACGAGCTATCCAAGATGTAGGTTTCATGTATGATTCAAGCGCTAGGGTGCCTCAAGCGATTGGTTCAAATAAGTT
>CALDYZ010000041.1 GCA_937944235.1 Candidatus Dojkabacteria bacterium
GGCATTAAACCACTTTTGGATAAGATAATTGATTATATAGAGCCACCAAAAGGTGATCAAAATGCACCTTTTAGGATGCAAGTAAGTTCTCTTGATTATGATCTGCACCTTGGGAGGTTGTTGATTGGTAAAGTCGATCGAGGAAAGGTTAGTGTAGGTGAGAGTGTTAGTTTTGTTGAATCTGATGAGCCAAATGCAAAGAAGTTAAACGGTAAAGTAAAAAGTTTATTTACAAAATCAGGATTGAATTATGAAGAAATAACTGAATGTGTTACTGGTGATATAATTGCTGTAGCTGGAATAGAAACAACATCAATTGGAGGTACATTATGTCATCCAACTGCTGTTGAACCCATGCCTGTCATAAAAATTTCAGAGCCATCCGTGCAGATAAAAATAGAAGCAAATACTTCACCTTTTGTTGGTAAAGAAGGAAAATTTGTAACTGCTAAAGCTCTACAACAAAGGTTGGAAAAAGAGGCTGAGACAAACATATCATTAAAAATTACAAAAACTGATGGAGGAGGTTACATCGTCTTCGGAAGAGGAGAGTTACAGCTTTCTATTTTAATAGAAGAATTAAGAAGAGAAGGTTATGAGTTTCAGGTTAGAAGACCGGAGGTAATATTAAAAGAGGAAAATGGTATTAAATATGAGCCTCTTGAAGAAGTTATAATAGACGTTCCTCAAGAATACCAAGGGAGTGTACAGGCTGCCATGTCTGAACGTAGAGCGGATATAGTAGATATAAAAAATATTGGTGATAATGTTCGTTTTACTTTTCACATTCTCACAAGAAATTTATTGGGTTTAAGGTCAAAATTAGTAAATGATACTAAAGGTAACATTGTCATGAATAATTTCTTACTCAAGTATGTGCCTTTTACAGATCAGCCAGAACCCTTTCGAAAAGGCGTAATGATAAGTCTTGAGACAGGTACTGCAATGGGATATTCTCTAAATACGATTCAAGAGAGGGGAGATCTATTTATAGAGCCTATGACTCCAGTTTATGAAGGAATGATAATTGGAATTCATAAATATGACAATGATTTAGAAGTTAATCCGTGTAAAGAAAGACAAAAATCTGGTGTTAGAATGAAACATGATGAGATAACTCAAACAGTTTTAAAAGCTATAAAGCCTTTAACAATTGATTTTGCTTTATTGTTTCTTGCAAAGGATGAAATACTTGAAGTAACACCAAAAAGCTTGAGACTTAGAAAGGTTTACCTGACTAAAACAGAGAGAGATTGGTCAAAAAGAGCAAACCTCACAGATTATGCCAAAAAGCAGCTTGAGATCAAATACAGCTAACTACTACAACTACAAATACATATATACCGTATATATCGACAAATAAGCTAAAAAACCATAAAGTTCCTAGAGCTAAGGATACTGATGCCTTATAAATTATACATTGACTCTATATTTGATTTGATAACATCATAAAGCTGTTTAAATTCATTACTTCCTTTTTTGTAAAACTCATAAGTGTAGTTTTGTGGATCAATATTATCAGTGCTATTATTGTAGATGTAGATAGAGTAGACGTAATTATCTATTTCCAATAACATTGTAAAACTAGTACTTGTTGTATATCCATCATTGGTACTAGATTGTTCTCTTTCTTCGAACATTACTGAGGGCAATTTTTCATATAAAATTTTCTCTTCAACTTGAGCTGTTTTTATTAGTTTATTTGATATAGTAATGTCTTTATAAGTAATTTTTAGGCTATTTTCATCCTGAGAAATGCGACTCTTATAAGTTCTGTCAATATAATCTTGTAAAGATTTAATATCAAAAATACTTATTGAAATCGTGTTGTTGTTTGACAGATCTTGTAGCATGTAGTTACCAAAACTATTGACATAAGTAGAGTCGATATTCAAATTATATGATTCAAATAATCTATTGCCATATTCGGTATTGGGAAAAAATTTACGATCATTAAGATAATTATAGTCTGCATTTCTGTAATCATTATATACATAACCGTTGACTATTTTGATAGTAACATTTGAAGGTTTTATATACACAAAATCTTTGGAATCTAACAAGTTTAAAGCTTTTTGTTTTTCTTGTGCTGGATTATATTCTGGGACAATAAGTTCTTTTATTGGAACATCATAATCAAATTCGAAGTATTTTTTGGCTTCATCTAAATTAATATTTTTATTTTTTGTATCAAATTTTTCACTATAAATTAGATTATCATCATTTACATTATTTAGATAGTAGAATTGATACAGTATTTTGTAGTCTTGAGTACCTATGTAAATTTGTGAGTATATCTTTTTCATGTCGACTTCATTTTTTTTATCGTTCAAGTTTCTTTGAACCGGCATAATAGTATAAATTTCAGAATTACAATCAAAATTCATAGAGTATCTCATGATGTAAACGTCTTGCCCATTTATAGACTTTTGGCCAACTATATCTATATCTGGCCCATATAAAACTTTCAGTGATTCAATAGGATCGTAGTTTCCATTCACATCATTATCATTTGGATTTGTTATCTCTTGGTCTTGGAGGGATTGATCTAAACTTTTTTGTTCAAAGGAATTTGAATGTAGTTCTACAATCGTTACTGGATATTTTGTTTTTACTGCATATTCACCACCCATGTAAGTTATTGTCTCATTAATCTTCTCTTTAGCAATATTTCTACTTATTGAGTAGTTTATTAGTTCACCATTAACATTTTTTGTTATGTATTTATTCATGTAGCTTTCAAAACTGGCATCAGAAAAATCCCACGATTCGGTTTCATAAGGTGTAGTTGCTGCATTTGTGTCATTTGAGAAAGCTTTACAATCATTTATTTTTGGACCTTTAGTTTTTTTTGTATACACTTTTGAAAAGTTGTAATCTTTTTTTACAACTAATTTTTCCATTAAGACATTTCTGTTTGATAAATCTGATCTGATTGATTCAGTTTTACTACTCTCAAATGAGCCATGATTTGTCAAATTAGTTTGTCGTGACATTAGTGCTACATTTGAATTTTGTTTTAAAAAATTATTGAAGATATTTTGTTTTTGATTTGTCGTTATGTAAGACTTTTTCTCCAGATTCGTTATTACTAATGCTACTGACAAACCAAGGATTATTATAAAAGCTGATAATGTAATAAAAACTAGTAACAGAATTTTTTTCGATATTTTCATACTAATTATGTATAAATATATAATTCAGTTTATGACGTTTATGTAAATATGTCAATTTAATTATTAAAAAATTAAACAAACAACAATACATTATTGCGAATCTTGATTAAAATTTTAATAATATATGTAAACCTAATTTTACTTAGATCTAATTGTGGTACTTTTGAGATGCTTTATAAACCGTAAATAAAGAAGTTATCAATCATGTTTACATAGGAATTGAAATTTCATAAAATTTCTTGATTTGAATATAAAATTATGATCAAACTAGTTATCTTGCATGGATGGGACCAAGATTCAAAACATTGGAGGAGGGTTCTGATGTTACTCAAAGATAAACAAATAAATACTCAAATTTATGATTTACCAGGATTTGGAGATGAGAAGCTTGTTTCAGACGATTGGGGAATTCCAGAATATTCACAATGGGTTGTCAATAAAATTCAATCCTCCTTGCTAGATGATGAAAAAGTTATCCTTTTGGGACATTCTTTTGGTGGCAGAATCGCTTCTTATATAGCTTCATCGATAAAACCTATTTGGCTGGAAGGATTAGTGTTATATGCTGCTCCGAGTATATACAGACCTTCTATGACAGTACGTTTGAAGATTTTTTTTGCAAAACTTTTAAGACTTCTAGGTTTGAAAAAATTATTAAATGCTTTCATAAAATCAAACGATGAAATAAATAAAGCAGATTTGCATAATAAAGGCAAAATTTTTAGAAAAGTTGTGCCATTTGATCAAACTGATTTATTACCAAAAATTAATGTTAAAACAGTACTAATTTGGGGAGAAAACGATGATATCGTGAATATTAAAATAGCAAGAGAGATTAATAAACTTATTCAAAATGCAGAACTCATATCATTAAAAAATCAAGGTCATAATATTCATATTGAAAGCCCAAATTTGTTTGTTGGTAAGTTGTTAAAAGTTCTGGCAATTTTTGAAAAGTAGTTATTATAATATCATATGGCCTTACTAAATAAACTTAATAGGCTAATAAATATAATTTTACCATTTAGCGATTTTATTTATATACTTCAGCTTGAAGAGTATTCGACAAAAAGATTTTTAAAATGGTTACCAAAGTTTTTCTTTAGGAGAAATATTCAAGTTCGTCAAAAGCTTGTATTTACTAAAAAAGTTAAATTAATTTATGCATTGTCAGTTTTATTGTATCTAGTTGATTTGTCTTTAGTAATTTTTTTATTTCATACATCTATCTTTGTCGCACTCATTGTAGTCTTACAAAATTTATCTATACCTTTGTATGTACTAGTTTCTTGTTTTTTGGTCGAGGAAATACTCTTTAAAAGACTTAAAAGGAATAAACGAGTTATAGCAAAAAATAAACTTTCAAAATCATCAAAACTAAAAGTTATTGTAATAGCTGGATCATTTGGAAAGACAACTGTTAAAAATTTTTTATACCAACTTCTTGAGTACTCTCATAAAGTAGTGATGATACCAGGTAATATAAATACCCCTATGGGTATAGCTAATTGGATTAATGATAAATTCGATGCAGATGCTGAAGTTTTACTAGCAGAGGTAGATTCATATGAGCAAGGTGAAATAGCCAATTCTATGGAGATTTTAAACGCAGATTTTGCAATAATTACAAATATAGCTGATCAACATTTGGAGAGGTTTGGTAATATTGTTAATTTAACTAGATCTTTGGTTGAAACATTTTCTGGATCCAAAACAGATGCTTTTTTACTTGCCAACAGTGATACAATCTCAAAGATAAACCAATATACCAATTTTGATACATCTAAAGTATTTTGTTTGGAAAAAGACAAACATTTACTTGATTTTGAAAATGAAGTTTTAAAAGAAATAGATGCAGTTAAAAAAAGTTTATCACCGTCCAATATTTACAATCTTGATTTGTCCTTAGCCATAGTGAATAAAATTGGTTTTAAAAAAAGGTTTTTAATATCAGCACTTCAAAGGTTAGAGTTACCAGATAGAAGACAGAAGGTATCAAATAATATATTTGGTTTTGAGGGTATTGATGATTCCTATAACATTTGTTATTCATCTGCTATTGCAGCTTTGGAAAGGATTTATAAGTTAGCACAAGATAATCATAAGAAAATTATGGTTATCACTGCAGGTATTCCGGAACTATCCAAAGAAAATCAAGATAAAAACTTTATGCTTGGGGCTGAAATTTCTAAGATATGTGATTTTTGTTTTATCTTAAAAAGTGATTTTGCGCGAGATTTAGAATCTGGATTCAAAGATAATAAAAAATACAAAATCGTTGAAAGTTTAAATAAATTGATAAAACATGAACTGGCTAATTTTGATAAAAATCAATGGATGATTTTATTGCAACCAGAGCTTAATGATTTATACTACTGAGCTTAACTTAGAAAATTTTTTAGAATGTCGATTTGATTAGTTTTAGTTTTGGAAGTTTGTTTATGTCTAGATATTGCGTCGTCTATCATCATATCTATCAGTTCACAAAATTGAATACCTAGTGGCTCCCATAAATAATATGATAATGATCCTGGAACCGGATTTATTTCGTTAAAGTAAAGAACACCGTTATGAAATATAAAGTCAATTCTTATAATACCTTTACATTTCAGAGTTTTGTAAATAACCTTTGCCTTCGATATAATCTCTTGTCTTAAATTATCATCAATTTTAGCAGGTAGATCTCTGTTAGAACTTGCCATTCCTTCAAACTGTAATTTTTTAGATCCTCGACTATATTTATCTTCATAGGATAAAATATTGTCTTGTTTTTTTGGGCTCTCGATCTCGCTTGTGAGTAAATTATTTTGTACTTCAAAAACTGATATGTTATACTCTTGAATGTTATCTAAAAATCTTTCGACTAAAATTTCATCGTCGATATAAGAAGCATCAATAAGGGATTTTTCAATTTCGATAGGATCTTTTGCTACAGATATTCCTATACTAGAGCCTAGATGAACAGGTTTAATTATAACTTGTTGTCCTAAGTGACTAAGAATTTTTTCTGTTATTGATAAAGAGTCTTGTTGGATATCTTCGCTCACGAATACCATTCCTTCAATCAAATCTATATCTGTATAAGTGTGTATTACAGACTTTGAGAGTGATTTATTCATGGCAATTGCAGAGCTTTCTATTGAAGGAGATGAGTAAGGTAAATTTATTAATTCGAAAAGTCCTGCTACTCCCCCAGACTCACCTTTACCACCATGACAGCAAACAATAGCTGCATCAATCTTGACAGTTTTTGTGGTCACAAATTTCAATTTAATAACAGGATGATTATGTTTAGTTCCAAATGAGACGAGTATTTTTTTTGCTCTTAGGAAATCTTTCCGATTATTTAGTTTATGCAAACACAGTATTTCTCCGTTTTCAGTTTGATAGATTGGAAATACAGTATATTTCTCACGATTTATACTTTCTATAACCTGTAAACCTGTGATTACTGACACAGCATGCTCAAAGCTATCACCTCCGAAATAAACCAAGATATTTTTTTTATGTTTTTCTGCCTTCATATTTTTTTGCTATGCTGTGGTTTTTATCCCAAGAACACTATAAAATGTAATTTTTTTAATTTTAGCACTTACGCGGTTAGAAATGAATTATAGTTTCGGTAGCGAGTTTTTAAAATTAACAAAAAGTATTTTGAACAGTCAAAACTTGTTTTAGCACCCAAGGTAAATAACTATGTTTTGTCAAGATCTTGTCTAGTAAACAAATTTTATTTTGCTTTTTATGCTTCAACAAAATAAGGTAATAAAGCTTTTACACTATAAGGTAATAAAGCTTTTACTCTTGGACAAACATATATGGGATAAAATGTGACAAGATCATGTTCAGGCGGGGGCCCTAATACTAAGACTAATGTAGCTTGTACATTGAAATTATTAGTAGATAGGTAAAGTCTATCTCTATCTTCTCTATCTCTATCACTATCATCAATATCACGTTTAAAATGCTCTAGCAAGTCTGGATTGTCAAATAAAAGTAATGTATTTTTTATGCTCGATAAGATTTCATGTAAGAAATTTGGGTCAAGTATACAACTCAGGTAAGGTAAAAATGATATATCTCTATATGTAATGCATCGACTCTGTAAATTTATTTCTGCTTTACTGAGAATTTCTTTTTGCTTTACTATAATGAAACTGGCTAACACAACTTTAGAATGATCATCAAGTAAACCTCCTATGAACGATGAATCTAAAAATTTTTTTAACTCACTTACATTTTGTAGGCTATGTAGTGGAGTTAGAATTAACATAAAAATCATATCTATCAAATTAATTTTACCATAGCTGTATAGTGAGTTCATAAAAGCAGGTTGTTCTGATTCACGTACTCTAGAAAACATATCCGAGAGAACATAAATTCTTGGAAAAATAGATTCCATTGTCATTGGTTGACTTGTATAAACTG
>CALDYZ010000042.1 GCA_937944235.1 Candidatus Dojkabacteria bacterium
AACATCAGCGATTTCCCAAAAAGGGTCCATGTTTCTGTCGACTGAAGGTTTTAATGGGCAACCATACGATTTTCCAAGAGTAAACAAGATTAAGTCACCTGCAACCAAATATGAATCAACGCCTGAATTCGATAAAACAGATAAAACATGAAACAATTTGTTAATCTCACTAAACCTAACTAATTGCTGTTTGGCAGCCTCTTCACGTATTGATTCTGGCGAAACAAGTATCCTCTGCGACTGTTCTAAGTTATGTCCTCTAGCACAAGATCCATTTAAATCTGCTACAAATCCATTAGGTCCACGTCTTAGCGAACACAAAAAATCATATAAGGCTTGACGTGTCTCATTTGTTTTTGTTTTTACAACTTGCAAAAATTTTATAAAACGCTCAGATGGTAAATAAAAATCATTAACATTAAATTCATATTTATCTTCACTCTCTTCCTCTATTTCACTCTGAAGATACCCACCACACAAAGCCAATCGCAAAACTTCCAACAAAATGCGTCGATTTTCATGGAAAACATCAGCTAAAGTACTTCCAAAAGTATATCTAAGTGTCGTTAAAACTTCTTCTGGACAAAGTTCACCTGTTAGTCGTGTAGCTACTACTTGAGCAGTGAAATAATTTGGATCTATATTTTCTAAAGAACTCAGTGCTATTACTTGCAACTTTTCAAGAAATGTTGCTAGATCAACATATTTTGACTGTTCTAATAAAGAATTGAGTACTGATCCCACATCAATGTCACGATAAGCTTGTGCCAAACGACCTCCATATTCTTCATTAAACTCGTTAAATTTTTTTGTTCTTTCACCAGATGCTGACTCTGCAACAAGAGCGGGCAAAAGCAATCTACTAGTCATAAAAGAAGTATGCTCATCCTCTGTCATTATTCTCATGTTAAATCCTGCTCTAGAAATCATTTCAATTGCGTTGTCTAGTTGATTGATTGGATTACCATTCTTAAGTAAAAGAACTAAATGAAGTTTTATCCCATTAATTGTTACTTCTACTAGGCGTTTATCTATATATTCTTGTTTTTCTGGACGCTTACCATGTGTAAATTTATTTGGCTCATGCTCATGCGAACAAACGGACATACTTTTAAATTAAAAATGAATTGTCTTTGAAACATTTCTTTTGAATCAAAAAGTTCAAAAAAACTTTCTAACGTGTTTCAGCAGAATATTGTTTTTTATTTTACAATATTAAATTGTATATGTCAATATATAAAAAGAACAAAATCGCTTTTACATTTGGCATTACAATAAATATACTAGAAATTTATTTTGATTATAAAAGCACATTTGATTAATTAAAAATAATTTTATGCCCATAAAAATAACCAAAATGAGACGATATCATCAATTAATTACACAAAGCATTTTGTCGAAGATTACAATGTATTTTTTACACCTTAGATGATTACGTAACTTGCTATAATGTACTAATACAAACTTTGAGGATGTTAAAACAAAGTTTGACTTAATTAAACATAAACATGATATTTTCAATCTATTAATTTATGAACGACATAAATAACCTCAATAAACTAATGACTAATATAATCTTAGAATTATTTCCACAGGCAATCATTGATAAATTACCAACTATTGAGATTTCAAATGACCTTAACAAAGCTGATTACGTTTCAACTGTAGCTTTTCACATTAGTAAAACAGCAAAAGAATCTCCTATCAATATAGCAAACAAAATCACACTCGCATTAACCTCTTATTTAAAAATCTCAACGACAAAAATAAATTGTAATATTGAAGTAGCTCCACCTGGTTTTATCAACTTTCGCTTATCTGAGGGTGTTTTTTATGATTACGTATGTCAAGCTATAAATGAAAAAGATAATTATGGCAAATCTGATGAACTACATTCAATCAAATTGCGAGTTTACGATACTCAATTAAATAAATCAAGACCAAAAAAATACTTGATCGAACACACCTCACCAAACCCAAATAAAGAAATGCACATAGGCCATCTCAAAAACAATATAACCGGCATAGCAATTTCAAATTTACTAAAATTTCAAGGGGCAGAAGTATACAACGATATGGTAAATAACAATCGAGGAATAGCCATAGCGCGTCTTATGTGGGGGTATCTTAAATTCGCTAGAAAAAGCAATGATACAGAAATCAATATAAATTATTGGTACAAAAACCCAGATAAATGGCACACTCCAGAATCTACTAACAAAAAACCAGGTAAATTTATAGATGAATTGTACGTCCTTGGTACGAATGATTGCAGCGAAGATAAAAACTCCGAACAAATAGTTAGACAGATGGTGATAGATTGGGAAGCAGGAAAAGAAGAAAACATTGCTCTATGGAAACTAACACAATCATGGGTTTGGGATGACTTCAAAAAAGTACTTAATCGTATCAAAGGATGGCAATTTGACCACATTTGGCATGAAAGCGACCACTATCAAAAAGGAAAAGATTTAATATTATCAGGAATAGAGAAAGGTATATTTAAAAAACTTGAAGACGGGGCAGTTATAACGGACTTAGCAAAATTCAATCTTACAGATACAGTATTACTTAAAAATGACGGAACATCACTTTACATCACCCAAGATATCGCTCTTACAAAACTTAAAAAGGAAAAATTCCAACCAGATGTAATGATGTGGGTTATAGGTCCTGAACAATCTCTACAAATGAAACAAATGTTCGCAGTTTGTAGTCAACTAGGTATAGGCAATTTTGGGGATTTTATACATGTACCATATGGATTTGTATTAACAAAAAAATCAGATGGTACAATCGGTAAAGCTTCATCAAGGGAAGGATCATTTCACGCCAATGAGCTTATTGATTCAATGAAACAAAAAATACTAAATTATGTAAAACCAAATTTTTCGCAATCTCTTAGAGAAGAAATATCAGAAAAACTTGCCATAGCATCAATAAAGTATTCATTACTAAAAGTAAATAGAACCCAAGATCTAGTTTTTGATCCAGATGTATCAATATCTTTAGAAGGCGACTCTGCTCCTTATATTTTGTATTCATTAGTAAGAGCTAAATCAATCCTAAAAGAAGTACATAACGATGAAATTAAAAAACTCTCTAGTAATGAAATAATGCTAAATAATTTTGAAAAAGAACTCATGTGGATGATAGCAAAGTACCAAAATACATTGCACAATGCAACAAAACTTCTAAATCCGGCTATTGTCTGCAACTACATTTATGATCTTTCAAATAGCTTTAATAAATTTTATGCAAATTGCCCAGTGCTAAAAACCGATGAAACAACAAAAATCCTAAGAATAGAAGTAACAAAAGCCTTTGTAACAATCATGCAAAATAGTTTAAAAATTTTAAATATAGATTGGGTTGAGATCATGTAAAATTAATGCCATTATTCATCAGTATAAATTTGTAAATTTACTGTTCTACAGGATGTTGATCCCCTGCTCCTATCGGCATTAACTGAGCTACTTTGATAGTCCTGATCCACTCATGAACTTTTACTTCACCATGACCATGATCTTTTACTTCACCATGACCATGATCTTTTACTGCAGCATAAACTGTAAATGGTTTTAAGAAAAGAGCTGGATTTGGATTAACTATTGGAGAATTTGGGATTAAAAAATATGCTACTAATTTATCGTACTCAGTTAAACTTAAAGATTGTACAATTCGATCAAACAAATTGCATAGATATGTAATGTTAGAACGGGCATCTGCACCAGCCATCTGTCTAAGTATACCATAAGCATGTGGTAGATCTGATCTTTTCTTTTTATCCTTTTCATCCTTTTTATTCCTTTCATTCTTAACTAATTCACTTAATATAGTTTCAATCGGTGGTAACTTTAAAAATTTTATTTCATCCCCAGCATACCCAGCAATAAGACATAAAGGAATTCTTGTATGATTTTTACTTCCTTGTATATGTATTTGCATATGTTTCGAAAAATCTTTGTCAGTCAAAATTAAGTAAACTAAAACTCCTGTTATAAATTCTAATTTCCCAAGAACATCACCTGTTAAATTGCCCATTCCACCCTCAATATCACCTTCTTCTGGTCTTGGTTGAATTGAAGATATTATTGCTTCACTGGATTCCACTCCTATTGGAACTTTTGGAACACTTTGACCTTCTGCATCTGGATCCTGCACACCTTGCTCTTGCTGTCGATTAGATAATGTACACGAAGTGACAATACCTAACCGAACGTCACTAATACTACTGATACTACTAGAACCTGCAGACAATTTTGCGAATGTCAAGTGATGAATATATTCTTCAAGTAAAATTATCATTATATTCAAAACTTTATCTTGACTACTCTTATTTTCAATCTCTTTCTGTAATTGATCTAGGTTCATGAATACTAAATTTTCTTCAGCATTATAAGTTGCTACTGAATTCTTGCCACCTGGAAAAAATTTTATTAAATCAGTCTGCTCAATACACAAAACTTTTGGTAATTGAGGTAAACCTTTTAATTCCAAGAATTTTGATACTTTTCGAAATGCTTCTGCAACAAGTTCTGTAGGATTTTCTGCTGTTTCTTGTCTTGGTTCTTTACTTTCAGTTTTAGACTTTTTATTGTCACTCACATGATAAACAGGCTCAACTGTTAATTCATAATATCCAAATAATTCTAACTTCCTAGTTTCAGGAGATCTGGATTGTTCTTGTCGTAGTCGTATTAGTTCTGACATAGTTCTTTATAAATTTGTAAAATAGTCAGTAAGAAATTTTAACAAAAAAATAAATATTTTACAAATGAAAAATAAAATAATTTGTGTAAATGTCCTTACAGAGTTTCGTCTTTATGATCTTTTGTAATAAATTACATTAATTGTTATACTACACAAGCTTTACTTGCAGATATGTTGATTTGATATTTACATCAATCATTACACCATTATTAAAAACATAAAATTACATAAATGTTAGACGGAAACGGAAGTAACAAACGAATAGTATTGTGTCCCCCATATGGGAAAAATATTTCTCCTAGAATCGAAACTCCAAAAAAACCAAAAGTAAAACAGTGTCCAGGGAAAAACACAAAAAGACAAGTCGAAAAAGATGAATCAGACAAACCAAGAGAAACTCTAGAATGCAAAATACCCGAAAAATTAAAAGAGACATTGTCAAGAATATACAAAGGAGGATATATACATTTTGAAATTAATAGTGGAAATGATTGTGTCAAAAGAAGAATCACAATAAATCCTAAAGGATCAGGACAAAACGACATACATCACACAACACCTCAAAGATTCTTCACTGGAAACAGAAGGCCTTCACCTTCAGATCCCAGAGGTACTATATCTCGTATTGCAGAAAATTTATCCATAATAATACAGGATCCTAAGGTAGATGAAGTTGCAAGGATAATTGCAGCATCAGAAGGTACTAGGGGACATTATCTTTTAAATCTATTACCTGTCAGTAGGATTACTCATGATTGGATTGAAGTTTTAGGATATGACCATAGTAGTAAGGCATTGGATGAAACTCTTCCAGACATACCATTAAACCAACTGTTTGTTTACATTACACTAGCTATGATTTTAAGCCAGCAGGAACTGATTAAAGATATAAAAATATCGTTAGCACAGCAAAAGGAAAATTTGCAAAATCAAAGAGTAATGAAACGCAAAAGAAATAAAAGTAATAAATTAGTAAATTTAATTACATCAATCATAACAGAGATTGAATTTGTTATGAGTAACGCTTGTGTTATAATATCTGATAATAGATTTATAGAAGTATATCGTTGGCTACTAAATAATGGATTGATAGATAAATCTATTCAAGATCTCATCAATGAATATCAATTAGAACAATAAATAAATGATCACCAACAATAACTTATCACACATAAGAAAAAAAATTGACGATTCAGGTAAAACACTGATTATATCAGATGCCGCACGTCCAGATTGGGACTGTTACGCTACTGCTGTTGCCATAAAAATATGGTTAGAAAGTAAAAACAAAGAGGTTTGCAATGCAACATTCAACAAAATACCTGAAAAATTTTTAATTTTTGATGATATAAAAAAAATAAACTATTACAGTGTAGAAGACATAGATTGGAGTTACTTTGATTTATTTATAGGAGTTGATACCAGCTCATTTTCTAGAATGTTTGGTGCAAAATACAGATATGCTTTAGAAAAGCTACCATTAGATAAATTCATTAACATCGATCATCATGAAGCTGATGAGATTGAATTTACCAATCCAAATTTAACTGTGAGAGACGATAGATTGATATCAACAGCTCAAGTGTTTTGGGAATACTTTTTGAAAAATGATGGCTTCAAAATCACTCCTAATATTGCAAATCTACTCTATCTTGCACATTGCAGTGATTCAAATAGATTTATGTACAAATCAGATAGTGGATCCCTAAATTTTGGACAAATATTGATAGACGCAGGAGCCGATTACAATTACATAAATGAAATTTTAGAAGATTTAACTTTAAACGAATGGATAGGTTTTAGGATATTATTTGACAAATTAGAATATTGGTATGAAGAAAGAACAATTGTTTTAACCATTACACACCAACTTGAAAAATCAATAACACATAAATTTAATACTACTTGGAAAGATCTAAATCTGGATGATGCAATAAAAACTAAGCTTTATGGCCATGTGACAAACTTTGATCTTGGATTAATAATTTATCAAAGAGACCAAAGTGTAAGAATATCCTATCGTGTTAGAAATTCTTCTGATATTGATGTGATACAAATTTTAGAGTCCTTAGGTATGAAGGTCGGAGGACATAAGAACGCAGGAGGAGCAGAAATGTATATGACTAATGATATTTACAAAGTAAAAAACAACATAAGAAATGCAATTTTAAATTATTTAAAATCACATTCTAACTGAAAAACTTTATCATTCGTAAAAACTAACTCACAAATAAATTCACAAATTGCAACAATAATATAAATAATAAAACATTAACAATAATTTAATATTGTGTTAAAATTCATCAATTTATTGATAGTATATTATGAAAAATAATAAAAACACCCTATTATTATTAACAGCTATTGGTTTAGGTATAGCAACTATAGGAAGTATTGCTGCAATATCTATTCTTAATAAACCAAACAATGATTCTGTAATTGATAATCCAGACATTGTTAACAACAATCAAGTATCAGAAAATAATAATAATGATAATGTAGAATCTTCATATCAAAAAGCAGATTCTTCTCCAGTTGTAGCTTCAGTAGACCTAAATGGTAAAACATGGGAAGCTGCAGGAGTAGCTGATTACTATCCAAGTGGTTCTAATTTTTTGATAAGCAACAGAGAAGAATTTACAGGTAAAGGCATATTAGTAATAACAATGTATGATAGTAAATCAACACAACAATCCACAAGTTTTACCATTAAAGTATTTGATTTTGATCCTTCTAAACCAAATTCTGATTCAATTGAAGTACTCGTTAGTGGGGGAGAAGATAAACTTTTTACTGGTTATCTATACGACAATAAAGGTAATTCTAGATTTAATTTAGATATAACAGACTGGCAAATAGTTGATGCCGTGTCAGCAAAACTTTCAGCTAAATTCTCTGGATTTTTTGAAACACTTTTGCTCGGAAAAAACGTAGAAGTTACAAATGGTGTTATTAAAGATATGAGAGTTAGAATAAACAACTACGACTAATTTTATAGATTCATATTTTCATGGTCAAGACAAGGATTGCTCCAAGTCCTACAGGAAAAAACATACACATAGGGAACCTGCGCACTGCACTTTTTAGTTACATGTGGGCAAAAAAAAATAATGGTGAGTTTATATTGAGAATTGAAGATACCGACAGAAAAAGATTTGTTCCCGGAAGTACTCAATCACTTATAGATACGTTCAACGAATTAGGAATAAAGTTTGATAAATTTCCATCTAAACAAGATATATGTGAGATGGAAAATTTCGTACCAAATATTACAAATAATTGGATATTTGATAATAAATTGGAAAATCTAGATGAATCTTCATTCTCAGAAAAATTTATACAAACACAAAGGCTACCACTCTACTTAAAATATGCAAAAAAGTTATATGAAGAAGGCTGGCTTTACGCTTGCTTTTTGGATTCTGATGAACTGGAACAAATTAAAAAAGTATCACCAAAATTTCAGCCTTTTTGCTCTCCTCATAAATATTTAAATACTGAAGAAATTAATGAAAAAATAAGCAAAGGCGAAAATTTTGTACTTAGATTAAATGTTGAAAAATGTATAAAAGAATTTGGTAGATATCTAGACTA
>CALDYZ010000043.1 GCA_937944235.1 Candidatus Dojkabacteria bacterium
AAAATAAACCAATGGGGAACAACGGTACTTATGTCTACACATGGCACGGATATAGTAAATACACTTGATAAAAGAGTCATACAATTAGATAAAGGTATGGTTGTAAGGGACGATGCGAAGGGAAAGTATGAAATGGTCAAAAAATTTGAATCTGAATTTGTTGAAAATTTAGAAACAAATACTAACGTTACTAACATTGCAGACCAACAAATCAAAATAACCATGGACGAAAGTGAGTTAAATAAATTATCAACAGAGACTAATAAGACTCAAATCAAAGATAAAAAAAACAAACAAAATTTCTTTGAAAGAATCAGATCGAAGTTTTCAATCACAAAGAAAAAGCATAACGAAAAATTATTTTTAGAATTACCTGAACATCATGAGAATGAGAGTAATTCTACAGAACAACTCATACAAGCGATTGATGAGTTAACAGAAGAAAAAAAAACAGGTTCTGTTGAATTAATTGGCAACAAATTTGTAAAATCTAAACAAATTCAGGATGATGAGGCTTTCGATGAAGACTCAGATATACCTAGACTTAAGCTCGGTTCAAAAATCAATAAAATACTGGCAAAATCTGGAATAAAGACTATTGATGAAATAATTGACCTTGGACCAGACGGATTAGCAGAAAAGACAATTTTAAACACTGATCAAATAAAAAAAATAGCTAGAAAAATTGCAGAATTCACAAATGAAAACACGTAATAGCACCAAAAAAGCAGTTTACATCACTGGTGGAACCTCAGGTTTGGGGCTATGCCTTGTGCGCAAGTTTTTAGAGATGGATTATTTAGTATACGTAACAGGCAGAAATGAAGAAAAATTATCAGAACTTCACAAAAATTTTAATTCTCAAAACTTAGTAACAATCAGTTGTGACATTACTAATATTGTAGATATAAAAAAATCCTTTGAGAATATAGACTTCTTAAATGTACTGGTAAATAATGCTGGGATATGGTTAGAAGGGGAATTGTTAGATGCAACAGACGAGAAAATAATATCAACAATCCAAACTAATTTAACAGGCCTTATTCTAACTACAAAATATGCCATACCAAAACTGCAAAAAGCAATTACAGTTAGTACTGTTGTAAACATATCTTCAACTGCTGGGATAGAGCCAAGATCAAAAAACTCTGTATACGCTGCAACTAAGTTTGCTATTAAAGGTTTTACTGACTGTATGAACATGGACTACAGAAATGGTAACATAAGGTTTGTAGGAGTGTATCCCGGAGGAATGAAAACAGATCTATTTAAAAGTGCTGGTGTAGAGAAGAATCTTGAAAATTACATGGATCCAGATGAAGTAGCTGACGTGATCATCAAAGCTATACAAAAACCTGATAATATGGTGATAGACACAATAATAATTAGAAGAACTAAGTACAGTTAATTTTTGTTAAAAAACAATGTGGGGAAGAATCATTCGAAACACAATTAAGCAAATTGAAAGAAGTGGTTGGACAGGTTGGGGTTCAATATCTGTAATGACACTCACATTTGTGGTAGCATTACTGTTTACTGGTATTGCCTTTTTTGCAAATCTATGGATTCAGTATATAGAATCCAGAAGCAATCTCTTAGTGTTTTTTGAGGTAGGAATGGATAAAGAAATAATAGACAGATTAAAGGATAAATGGCAACAGGACAGTAGAATAAAAAATATTAATTTTACTTCAGAGGAGGAAGCATTCGCTATGTTCTCAGACTATTCAGAAAAAACTCAACCCATAATATATCTAACACTGCAAAACAATGAAGTTACTGGGAAAAAATTACCTTCTAGTCTTGATATACAAATTTATTCACTTGATGATCTAGCTGATTTAGTAAGTATGATAAATAATGATATTTATGTTGAGAATGAAAAATTAAGGATTATTGACACTAGTAAAAATAAAGAGTCAAAAGAAACCATCAATGAAATCCCAAAATACAAATACTCTACAAAAGAAGGTGAGCCCCCAATTCAACTTAAAGTAGATAGTGAAAGTTTAGATAAGCTTAGAGAAGTCATGTTAACCCTTAGAATAGCAGGGCTTGCAATTATAGGTCTTTTATTGATCGTAATTTTGTTTTTCACTATCATGACTGTAGAATTCAGACTATACAACCAGATGGAGGAAATTGGCGTAATGCAGCTTGTAGGAGGATCATTGTTTTTCATAAGAGCGCCTTATATTTTTGAAGGAGGTTTTTATGGACTGTTTGGTGCTCTAAATTCTATTTTGATGCTGGGAAGTGTGTTGTATTTTATATTTGTATATCCATCGGGACTTGCTATAACGCAGTTTTTTTATGAAAATTTTGCATTACTTCCATGGCCTTCTATAGACTTTTCAGGTTGGCTAATCATAATACTAATCATCTTAGCCCTAGGTTTCATAATCGGAAGTTTTAGCTCTTGGTTTGCTATAAGGAAATATATTAGATAAATAATTACACTAAAAAAATCAAATAAACTGCAGTTCTAAAAACATATAACAGATAGAATATTTCGTTAAGTATCGTACAAAGCAAGGTAAATCATATTCAGCATATCTACAAGAATAAGTTTCAATATATTTAAGTTTATTCTTTAAACAAAAACATCCGTTAGTTTATATTAAATCAAATAACAAAGATCTAAACTAAAAAATAATATACGTATAAAAGCAAAAATAAACTATTAAATACATTGTATAAAAAACCTCTTGTTTTGTAATTTAATACGTATGTTTTTTATCTTGACATTTTTAAGAAGATTTATGTAAATTTTTAATTTTACACAAAAATACCTACAAAGAATTATTTTTTGAATTATTGTATAATGAGGGCATAACTGAAAAATTATCTATTTACTTTTTTATGGAAAGCATAGATCAAACAGGAAAAGTTATACCAGTTCCAAAAGTTATACCAGTTCCATACGAACTAGCAAGAATTTTTGAATTGGAAAGAAAAACAGAAACAACCTCTGACCTAACCCCGCAGGAGATGGCAAAATCATTATTAAATATATTAAAAAATGCTAAAAATTTAGTAAGGCCAAACGACGGGTTTACAATTGATGATTTTGTTAACAAGATTGTTTATTACATTAGAGATTTTATTAAAAATCCAAGTAATGATAATGATCAAGATATAAAAAGAGAAATTCTTGCAGTTATACCAGAGATCATCGATATTGTTTTTAATAGCCAGGCTCAGGATTTTGGACCTGATAATATAAGAAAGCTTTTCCAGTGTTTTATTATAGAATACATTGATAATTTTTTAATATATGTTGAGCTCGGTAATGATGAACTA
>CALDYZ010000044.1 GCA_937944235.1 Candidatus Dojkabacteria bacterium
CCAATAGCTGGAGCCTCTTCTTATGAGTATAGAGGTTACAGTTGGAATGGATCGCATTGGGTTCATGTTGTTACTCATGTAGTAAGTGCTACTCCGGATTATACTGTATCAGGTTACGATACAAGTAGATTAAATAACATCGCTGGATTCCCTAGTTACACCGAATTAGATACATCAAATAATGTATTTAGGTACGTATTTTATGCAACACCAGAAGGTACTTACACTTATAGTGTGAGGGCATACAGTGGTCCAAGTGCTACAGGTATGATTCTTACTTCATCTCCTGTTACTTATGCAGACTTGGCTGTTGGAGGTAGTCACTATAATGACATAAATGGTTCTTGCGCAACCATCACAGTTGATAGAACTGCGCCAACTGTAACAGCGCTCTTGAATCAGTCATTCAATGAAGGTGCTTCCATGCCAACTATCAGTGTAACAGCAAATGATAATCATGACATAAAAGAAATTTGTTATACAGTAACATCTAGTCCTTTAGGCTCATTCCCAACAAACTGTTTACCAGACAACAACACAGTAAACACAACCTATACATGGAATCTATCAAGTTACATTACCTACTCAAATATTGATACTTCAATTTTCCCAGAGGGAGTTTATAATATAAGTTACTTCGTGAGAGATGTGGCTG
This sequence comes from Candidatus Dojkabacteria bacterium, assembly GCA_937944235.1. Taxonomy (GTDB): domain Bacteria; phylum Patescibacteriota; class Dojkabacteria; order J137; family J137; genus CALDYZ01. The sequence goes on from CALDYZ010000044.1 coordinate 656, forward strand.
GTAATCAATCAGTTACTCAATCAGTATCATACACACTCAACAACGTTGGGCCAGTAGTAACATTTGGCTCTAATCAAACGATTAATGAAGGTGGATCGGCTACATTTACCGCGAGCTTTACTGATCCAAGTAGTGTAGATATGGGAGACGGTATATTTGATGATGCTCCTTGGACTGCACAAATTAATTATGGTGACGGTAGTCCTGTATTCAATATAGGATCGTTTGTAACACCTGGCAGTATAACTATACCTTCACATGTATATACAAATGATGGTACTTACACTGTTACGTTGACAGTATGTGAAGCAAATCCAAGTGTAACTCCAACTAGCGAAGGTATATGTACTGTGGCTACAGTAACAGTAATTGTAAATAACGTATCTCCTGTTGTTGCAATTACTACTTCCCCTGGTGATACATCTGTATTATCAGCAATAACCTTGACTGCAAACATTTCAAGCGGGAATGCACCTTATACTATTTCATGGGGCAGTGGTAATTTTGCAGGTTGTACTGGTTCTAGTGCATCTGTAACAACTCCAAATACTCCAGGTTCTTATACATGTCAAGTAACGGTAACTGATGTAGATGGTGACACAGCAACTGCTATAAAAACTGTAACAGTTAATAATACCGGACCTACTGTAGTAATAGGGGCTTTGGCTCCAGCTACAGCAAGTGGTGGAATAGTTAATGTCGCAGCTAATACATCATTTAGTTTGATAGCTATCACTTCTTCTGGAAATGCACCATTTGATTACGTATTTTCGGGAACATGTTCAGGATCAGCAAACAACGTTGGGACTACATTTATTACAAACATTATGAACTTACCTGCGGGAAATTATAGTTGTTTCGTACAGGTAACAGATGACATAGGTAATGTTGCGTTTGCTTCGGTTCCTATCGTAGTTTCAGGAAGTGTCTTGGGTGTTGGTACATCTGACAACATTTTGTCTAACAATGATAATAATTCATTAGATATGGAAAACAGTAATACGAGTACATCTTTTGGATCTGTACTAGGAGAAGAAGAAAATCAAAAATGTGAAGTCGAAGTCAAACTTACAGGGGTATTTTACGTAGATTCAAATAACAACGGTAAATTCGATGATGGTGAAAAGAAATTACCAAATGTAAGATTTGAGATAAAGAATAAACTTGATAAGAAATCAGTAATAAAATCAAAAACTGATGCATCAGGTAAATTTGAAATCAAATCTATATGTAAAGGTGATTACATTATAGTAATTGACAAAACCACTGTACCTTCAGATGTATTGTTAGACAATAATGAGATTGGACTAACTGTAAAAGGAGATAGTGACTCACAAGTATTTGACATAGCTTTTCAAGGTGTTTCTTCTGAATTTCCTTGGTGGATTTTGTTAATTTGTGGTTTGATAACTGGAGGAGGATTGGTAGGTTTTCTAGCTACTAGAAGAAAGGAAGAAGAAAATAAATAATATTCCATATTTAGGATGTGTATACCTAGCAAAAAGGTCTCTGAAATATGAGACCTTTTTTAAATATAATTTATGTCATATTGTAAATATTGTTCACAACTACCATTAGATAACATACATAGAATATATCACGACAATATTTATGGAATAAAACCTAAAAGTGATAATGAAATGTTTGAAAGGTTATCATTAGAAATACTTCAAGCAGGATTAAGCTGGGATGTAGTTTTAAAAAAAATAGAGAATATAAAAACCGCATTTGACAATTTCGATATAGCAACAGTTAGCAGTTATGAAGATAAAAAAATTTCAGATTTGATGAAAAACAAAAACATTATCTGTAATAATCTAAAAATTCAATCAATAGTACACAACGCAAAAGAAATATTAAAAATTCAAAATAACCATGGTGGATTTATAATATGGTTTGATCATTTAAACTGCACAAATATTTTTGAATATACTAAAGAATTGAAAAAAATTTTTAAATTTATTGGTCCTAAAATCATAGAGGAATTTTTAAAAAGTTGTGGATACATAAAAACTCATGACGATAATTGTTATATCAAGAGTGCATAAAATAAATGAAAATATCAAAAAAATAACTAAATTCTATGTAAATATCTATTGACATATTAAAAATTGTTATTAAAATTATGTAAATAAAAATTTACATAGTTTTAATATGAGTAGTTGTTCTTTTCAAAATCCTTTGTCATCAGATAAGTTATCATCATTAACTTATTTATTAGAGATATTTTCCGAAGCAAATCGGCTACGAGCACTTCACTTACTATTACAAAGAGATATTTGCGTTTGTGAATTAGCTAAAAACATGAATATATCACATAACCTTTTATCATTTCACCTGAAAAAATTATTTGAAGCTGGCATATTAGATAAAAGAAGATAAAAAAATCAAATTTTTTATTTTATCAAAAGCGAATGGAAAGATAAATTAGAAAATTTATTTAATATTATTTAATGTTATTTTTTAATACTATGAAAATACAAGTTTTAGGCTCAGGCTGCCAAAAATGTAAAAATCTTTACGATCTTGTAAATTTATGCGTTGAAGAATTGAAAATGGAGCAGGAAATAGAATATATTACCGACATCAATAAACTAATAGAAGAGGGTTTAGCAGCTAGTCCAGCAGTAAAAATAAATGATGTGATAGTTTGTGCAGGTATCATACCAACAAAAGAGCAAATCAAAGAGTGGATCTTGAATCCTCCTACAGATGAAATGAACATGAATGATAACTGATATTTTGCAAATTATGATAGTTAAACAGATAAATTATTTACAAGTGTTATTAAGAAAAAATTGGGTATTATTGCTGTTGTTTGGCTTGTACCTGATGATCTTCTTATGGCAGGACACCATAACTAATTTGCTTGTAAATCAAGAAATACAAATATTGCTAGGAGAAAGTATATATAAAGGTTGGCTAGGTCTTGTAGATTATTTGTCAGCTCATGTTCTGTTGTGCTTAATACCTGCTTTTTTTATTGCAGGTGGTATAAACACTTTGATAGATTCTCAAACTATTTTAAAGTATCTCAGTGGAAAAACAAAAAAATGGTTATCATACATTATTGCATCAGTTGGAGGTTTTTTTATTGAAGTATGCTCATGTACAATTTTACCTTTATTTGCAGGTATCTGGAAAAAAGGGGCAGGTTTGGGCATTGCAACAACTTTTTTGTATGCAGGACCAGCAATTAACATTGTTACATTTATTCTAACTGGACAAAAATTGGGATGGGATTTTGGAATTGTTAGGTTAATTTTATCTATAACCTTTGCTATTTCTGTTGGTTTAATAATGGAAGTGATTTTTAGAAAGGAAAATACAACTAAAGGTAATGTAATATTTGGCACAAAAAAACAATTTTCACTAAATGGTAAACAAAACAAAATCTTTTGGATTAATTTATTCGCAATTTTAATCATTGGTACTGCTCCAATTGATATGAATTTAAAATATCTTTTAATTACTATTTTAGTCACCTTACAAATAATAATTAGTTTTCTCTGGTTATCTAAAGAAGATAGATCGGCATGGTGGAATGAAACTATCAAATTCACAACAGATATTATACCCTTACTTTTAGTTGGAGTATTTTTATCAAGCGCTATAACTAATGTAATACCACAAAACGAATTTCAACAACTTTTAGGTCAAAATACAATTTTTACAAATTTAATTGCAGTTATATTTGGTTCATTGGTTTACTTTCCTGCCCTAGTTGAAGTACCTGTTGCAGAGAGTTTTCTAAAACTCGGTATGGATAAAGGTCCATTAATGGCATACTTGTTGGCAGATCCTGTACTATCATTACAGGGATTACTTGTTATTTCTAAATTGATTGGTACCAAAAAGACTCTAGTTTATGCTGGATCAATCATAATATTAACTACTATAGCAGGATTCATATTTGGAATTCTATTTTGATAAAATAAAGTTGGCAAATAGTATTGTTTTAATTTTTCGTGATTTTTTGATAAAATATTTTTAAATAGGAGAGGTACCCAAGTGGCTCAAGGGGAGGGTTTGCTAAACCCTTAGCAGGAGAAATCCTGGCGCAGGTTCGAATCCTGTTCTCTCCGCCAGTTGTAAAACTTTTTTTCTCACTCAAAATAATTTTTAGTATTCATTACACTTTTTATTTAAGTTCCATGTTGGTTTAATAAAATGTTTTTATTTTTTGAAAAACCGAATCTTAATTTTCATAAACTTTATTGTAAGAAGTAACCTACTCATACCTTGTGATCTCATTTCTAAACATATACCCTTGATGA
>CALDYZ010000045.1 GCA_937944235.1 Candidatus Dojkabacteria bacterium
ATTGAAGATACCGACAGAAAAAGATTTGTTCCTGGAAGTACTCAATCACTTATAGATACGTTCAACGAATTAGGAATAAAGTTTGATAAATTTCCATCTAAGCAAGATATATGTGAGATGGAAAATTTCATACCAAACATCTTAAGTAACTGGATATTCGATAATACATTAGAGAATTTAGATGAAGCTTTATTTTCAGAAAAATTCATACAAACACAAAGACTACCACTTTACTTAAAATATGCAAAAAAGTTATATGAAGAAGGTTGGCTTTACCCTTGCTTTTTAAATTCTGATGAACTGGAACAAATTAAAAAAGGATTACCAAAATTTCAGCCTTTTTGCTCTCCTCATAAATATTTAAATACTGAAGAAATTAATGAAAAAATAAGCAAAGGCGAAAGTTTTGTACTTAGATTAAATGTTGAAAAATGTGTAAAAGAATTTGGTAGATATCTAGACTATGAAGACTTAGTTTTAGGTAAGATGACTTTTGATTTACAAACTGTTGATGATCAGGTAATGATCAAATCGAACGGTATCCCCACTTATCATTTTGCCGTTGTTATCGACGATAAACTCATGGGAATCACCCACCCTATAAGGGGTTATAGTTGGCTACCATCTACACCAAAAGAAATTTTAATCTACAAAGCATTGAATTGGGACATCATACCATTTGCCCATGCAACTGATATCTTAGATCCCACTGGTGGGAAATTATCTAAGAGGAAAGGTTCAGTGTTTGTAAATGAGTTCTTAAAAGATGGATACCTGAGGGACGCACTAATGAACTTTCTGCCTTTACTTGGCTGGAAACCTAAAATTAAATATGCTTATGGAGAAAAGGAGAGAGAAATTTTTAGTTTAGAAGAGTTAATTGACTTGTTTGAAATAAAACACATCAGTAAAACTAATCCAGTTTTTGACATACAAAAACTTAATTGGTACAACAAACAATATATTAGAATTAGCACGGATATCGAATTAACAAAAATTTTTTTGGATTGGCTAGAAAAATATCAAAAAAATAACATATTATTTAGAAGCATCAGAGAAGATAAAGAATTAAGCAGAAAAATATCTTTAATAAAAGATAAATGCAAAACACTAACAGATATAATTGAAAATATAAAAATATTTTATATAAAACCTGAAAAAATTGACTGGGAATCTGACAAAATAAAACATTTGAATACATATACAATCAAAATAGTATTAACAGATATTAAAAATTTAATAACATCCTTCGATGAGGATTCTAAAAAGTGGAATCAAGAAATTTGGGAGCAAAATATGAGGTCAATTGGTGACAAACATAATATCAATCATGCAGATGTTTTTATGATTTGTAGATTAGCTGTTACAGGTCATACTTACTCACCTACATTACTTGATACTCTACAACTCTTAGGAAAAACAGAAGTCAATAAAAGAATAAACATAGCAATTGAAAATTGTGTTTGAGAATTTTATTATTTATTGATATCATTACCATACCGTTATTTATTTACGTTATTTTTATGAGCAAAAATATTTTTTTAGCAGTATTGGCTGGTGGATTATTTTTTGTATTTTGCTGCTGTTGCATAAGTATAATATTTGTTGTATCTATAGTTAATTCTCCAGAATTTAGAGAAGGATATTGTGAAGGCTATGCTACTAATGCAGATATAGCAACTGAACCATTTGGATTGTGTAAGTAATATATCTCACCACGCCAATTTTATATTTTTCAGAAACTGAAAAATTGACTAGCAATCTAAGAAGGCTGGGGGAGGAAAATGAACACGCAATCATAGCGGTATCTACAGATATAATTTAAATTAATAACAAAATTTGATAAAAATTAAAAATTGAAATAAGCGGTTTGAGCTCACAATACAAGATATTATAGTAACAAACACAACATCAACTATAGAGGGAATTGTGATTCATGGATTGGTAGTAGCTAGTTAATGGTCATTCTTAATCATCCTCCATCATTTCACACCATTCATATTACTGGCTAAAATGAAGATTAAGAAATTAAAAAAGCTTCGAAAAGTTTTAGTAACCAACACAAAACTAAATTAAATTTTTAAATGCCTTTGATGTGATAAAGGTATCAAAAAATTAATCGGACATCAGAACACTGGTTAAAATTCAACTGAATCCTCATAAATTACAAAATTTAGAATGAAATCTTGTTTGAGTGTACAATAGTCTACTAGTTGTATTAACTAATTTGATTTAGTTAATAATATACAAAATTTTTCAAATTGAAAAAAATTTGAGCAGATACTAGGATAAATATCGCTGAAGTTACTTACCAATCAAATTTATGTAACGTATAAGACGGTAACTTATGAACTCTCTTTTATCAACTTGTCTGACCTAAACTTGATTTCTAATGAAGAATAAATCCGTAGATGATGAAAAATTGTCCGTGTAAAGAATCAACACATTTCTTGCAAATTTTTATAATTAATAATATTATAATCTGAATTTAGCATTAAACAAATATTAAAAACAAATCTATAGTTTTATTTTTTTAAATTATTTTTTAATTTCTGTATTGTTGTTGTGTTTGTGTAATGTCTGTAACTTCCATTCTAGCCACAGGAATATTATGAAACTTTTAGAAGATGTAAAGTTTATAAATAAATGAATATTCAAAACTGAAGTAAAAATTAAAAACATAAACTCTGAATATTCCAAACTTCATTGACAAAATGTAAAAAGGATGATATATTTTATTCATTAAATTTAATAGTTATTAAAATAATTTTATGACGGATTTGCATGTAGACAAAGTAATAAAGTCTTATTTATTAGACTTCGGTCTTAGTGAAAAGGAAATTTTAGTTTACATATCCTTGCTTAAGTCCGGTCCAAACACAATCATGAACATCGCAAGAATGACAAAAATTAAAAGATCAACTTGTCACAACTATGTGGAAGATTTAATTGAAAAGGGTCTTGTTTCTCAGACAAATTTTGGCGAGAGAAGGCTAGTAGTTGCAGAAAGCCCTGATAAGCTAAGATTCCTGATTGAACAAAAGAAGTGGGACATGCAAAAACTTGAACAAAATTTACCTGAAGTCATAAAAAGTATTTCTAGTCTAATACCTGGAAATAACAGTAAAGATGTAGAAGTTAAATATTATATAGGTAAAAAAGAAACTAAGTATGTTTATGACTTGAGTTTGAAGTCAGACGAAGTACACTCATTCGTTAATCTAGACAAATACTACGAAGTTTATCCCAACACTGAAAATTTTTTTATAAAAGCACTGAATAAAAATAAAAATAGAAGAGTTTATGATATTACTCTAGACACTCCGTTAGCACGTAAAATCAGTAAAAGTCATGAAAGATACAGTGTAAAGTTTTTACAAAATACCAATGACGCCTCTAAAGATTACAATGAAATATTTGGAGGTGTAGATATATTGATATTTGATGATAAAGTCGCAATTATACAATTAGATTTGGAGAAAACTTTGTCAGTATTAATAAATTCAAAAATAATTCACGATGGTCTAAAAAATA
>CALDYZ010000046.1 GCA_937944235.1 Candidatus Dojkabacteria bacterium
ATCCTTTATACCATCATACCCGCGATAATTTATATATTCAAAATCAGGGTTTAACTGCCTTGCATTAGTGGAGAACAAAGATTTAATATCAGGTAATGTGCTTCTTAACAAATTAGCTTTAGATTCTTGCTCTTTTACTAATAATTCTAACTTTTCGTCTCCAGTCGGCACCAAGTATTTTTTATTTGATACAATTATTTGTTCTATTAATCCTATTTTTTGTAACTTATCTACGATTCTATACACATTTGTCCTGCTTATTTTGGTAGTTTTTGAAATCTCAAAAACTGTTTGTTTTACATTTTCTATAACTGAAAGAAAAACCTTAGATTCGTAAAAATTCAAACCTATTTCCCCTAAAAACTTTAACACTGCTTGAATATCTTTCATGCCTTATCAATAAACTGTTTTGTTACTTATAAAGTTTTATGTAAATAATATAACTTTACATAATTTTGTCAACAAACTGAATAAAAATATTATTCAAAAATTTTTGTATTAGCGTGTTATATAAAACTAATCAGAGTTATTATCATAGGTTCTCTTTCAGTTTCTTGATATAAATAACTTCCAACTTTTTCATTAATTTTCTCTCTTATTTCATTTACATCCTTAATATCTTTATATACCGACAAATAAATTTCCTTTGTTATTTTTTGGGCTTGTTCAATAATATTTGCACTATTTTTTACAAATACAAAACCTTTACTATAAACAAATGGATCTTTAATTAAATTTCTATCTTTATCAACAATAATATTTATGACTACAACACCATAACTTGCAAGCTGTTCCCTTTCTTTTAGCACAGGAGCCAAAACATCACCAACTCCAGAACCAGACACCATCAAAGGTTCACATTGAAATGATTTAGTAATTTTAAATCCATATTTGGGATTACCTTCTATAACTACACCTCGCTTTGGAATTATTATATTCTCTTCTTTTATTCCAACTGACTTTGCCGTTTCTGCATGCGCTCTCAAAAAATACTGATAACCATGCACCGGAATGAAATATTTTGGTTTTACTAAGTTCAACATAATTTTTTGATCCTCTTGATACCCATGTCCTGATGTATATAAATCTAATTCTTCCGATTGCCGTACATCAGCACCCATACTCATAAGTCTATCTATCATTATTTGCACACTTTTATCGTTACCTGCTATAGTTTTTGCAGAAATTATAACAGTATCACCTTTACTTATCTTAAATCCTTTATAGTCAGAAAACGCCATTTTTGATAAACCTGCCTCTGGCTCTCCTTGTGCTCCGGTAGTAAGAATTAATATTCTATGTTGAGAATACTTTTTTATATTTTGCATAGGTACGACCAATTCTTGATCAATCTTTATATATCCTATCTCTTGGGCTATTCTTAGCGTTTGATGCATCGAATATCCCGCTATCGCAACTTTCCTATTTAATTTCTTTGCTATCTCTATCACTTGATACAGTCTACCTACCAAACCTGCAAACGTTGCAACTATTACTCTACCTTTACTTTTTTCTATCACTTCTTCTAAACCTTTAGCTACCTCAGATTCTGATATAGGGTGTCCTCTTTTCAAACTATTAGTTGAATCAGAAAGCAACAAGTCAACTCCCTCCTCTCCTAATCTTGCTAACTTTGCGTAATCTCCAACTGGCTCGTTGATCGGAGAATTATCAAATTTAAAATCTCCAGTATGTATTACACTTGTATTAGTAGTCTTTATGTGTAAAGCAAGAGACTGAGGTATGCTGTGATTTACTCTAATAAACTTGATAGTGAAATCATCTGTCTTAACTATGGAATTTTCATCAACTATCTTAAGTTTGCCTGACATTTGAGACATCAGATTCTCATCTTCAAACTTTGCCTTTATTAACTCTATTGTAAAATGAGATCCATACACCGAAGGATAATCTAATCGCTTTACAAAGTATTGTAAAGCTCCAATATGATCTAAATGCCCATGTGTTATAAAAATTCCTCTAATTTTTTCTTTTTTTCTCTCAAGATAACCTATATCAGGAACAACATAATCTATTCCATAATAGTCAAATTCTGAGAAACCAAGTCCCATATCAACTATAATGATTTCAGCTTTTGACTCGTAAACAGTGCAGTTTATACCTATTTCCTCTACTCCACCTAAAGTTACTATCCTCAGCATATCAGACGATTCTTTTAAGTTACTTTGCATAGAAATTCTGTTAATTAATATTAAATTTAATTTGATTTGTAAATTTTGATTTGTCGAGTATTATTATCAATTTTAATAAACCTTATAAAGTAAAAATGTCTTGTAAATATTGTTGGGTCAATTAGAGTCAAAACCGAAGGCCACTCTACAACCATTCTTATATCATGATTTGTCAAAAAGTCATAAATACCCAATAACTCAATATCTCTTTTACTTTCTATTCTCCATGCGTCTAGATGGATAAACTTTCCATCAGATAAATTATATTCGTTGTAGTAATTATAAGTTGGAGATTTTATTATATCTTTTATCTTGAGACCTCTGGCTACACCTTTAACAAAATGTGTTTTACCTGCACCTAAATCACCATCTAATAATATTAAAGTTTCTTTCCTCTCTACAAACAATGTAGAGTATTTTTCACCAAGATTCACTGTTTCTGTTTGAGATTTAGACAAAAAGTTTTCAACAAGTTGCCAATTAGGATCTATTCCTCCACTCCGATATATTTTCAGTTCATCTTTAGAAACGTCAACAACTGTCGAAGGGGGATTTTTTGGTAATTCGCCCGCATCGAATATCAAATCTATCATATTTTTCTGTCTTTGACTAATTCCCCCAAAAATGTGATCTATTGTATAAGGTGTTCTTTTACCAGAGGCATTAGCAGATGTAGACGTGATGGGCTTATTATAAAAAAAACAAAGCCCTGCAAAAAATTTATTGCTAGAAAACCTAATTCCAAGAGTTCGAGATTCTGACTCAAGTCTTGGATCAACCTTTGATTTAGATCTTGAAACTAGAGTGATAGGTCCTGGTAAAAAATTATCAAAAATTTTTTTAGCTGATTCATTGAACTCTATGAGGTCTTTTGCCATTTCTTCACTACCCACAGCCACTGAAATTGCTTTTCCTGAAGGACGTTTCTTGTATTTTAATAGTTTATCAACAGCTCGACTATTAGTGGCATCAACACCTACTCCATAACAGGTTTCGGTAGGGTAAATAATCATGCCTCCTGAATCTAGTATATCTTTTGCTTTCTGATACAAATCATTATAATCCAAATTCGCAAAATCTATTATCTTTTCTACTATCATCTACTTGAAAAAATATTGTAAAAATATAAACTAATGTAAATTAGTGATAAACTATTATATCATTTATAAAAGTACTTAACCATTTAAAACACTATGAAGAATGCACACAGGT
>CALDYZ010000047.1 GCA_937944235.1 Candidatus Dojkabacteria bacterium
AATTGATAATGATAAATTAGAATTAAACAAAGAAGTTATTAATGGACAAGACGTGATAAACGATTCTGAATTAGCATATTCTCAACTAGCAGAACAGAAAGGTTTAGTTTTAGAAAAAGATATGCCAAACAACAAATTAGAATGTATAGGTGATAGAATAAGAATACAACAAGTATTAGATAATCTGGTTAGTAATGCTATAAAGTACACTAAATATGGAAAAGTAACATTAAGATTATCAGAAGATGATGATTATGTAAAATTTGAAGTAATTGATACTGGAGAAGGTATACCAGAAGAAGATATACCCAAACTTGGTCAAAAATTTTATAGAGTGAAAAATTTTATATCTTCAGAAGGTAAATTAGGTGAAAGACAAATTATAAGACCAGGGGGAACAGGAATTGGTTTGTACGTGGTATTTCAACTAGTTAGAGCTATGAAAGGCAAAATAGAAGTTAATTCTAAAGTTGGTAAAGGAACAAACTTTAGCGTTTATATTCCTAAACATAAGCAAAAAGATATATAATCTACATAGAAGCAAGCGTTAATAAATGAAAAAGTATAATACATATCAGATCGTAATAATTTTTTTGAATATTATTTTACTAATTTTTGGAAATATTTTAGTTTTAGTTTTCACATCCTTACAACAAGACAAAAATTCTAACCAAAGTAGTAATATCGCAAAATTAAATAGTTTAATAAAAACTATACAACCAGGTCAATCTTTAAATGAAGCTCGCATTGTTGATATAAGTCTCAATCAACAAAATGTTTTTAATACTGGTACGATATTTGAAATAAAAGATGATCATTTTTTTATTTTGACCACACCATGTAGTTTTACTATCTTAGAGAAGTCTTTGTTTGAAATCACTAAGGGTACTATGATTATTTTTAATAATGAACCTATTGAATTTAAATTTGGAGACGATAGATCTAAATTTTTACTTAATGAAGGATCTTTAGTATTAATAGATTCAAATGAAAAAAATGTTTATGTTTATAAAGGAACAGTTTTAGCAGAGGATAAGACATTCTATGCAGGTAGTATTTTAAGATGGAATGTAGATATTTTTAAAGAGTATAACCTAGACAGACAAAATGTTTCAAGGGAGGTTAAAGAATTTCAAAAACTAAGATTATCTGCTAAACAACTAGATATAAATATTGATGAAATTTTTGATTTAAGTCCTCCTGAATTATTAGAAATCAATCTAAAAGACAATTTAGTTACTCATATTGACAATTTTGTATTAAAAGGTAAAACTGAAAGCAACGTACAAGGTTACATAAATGGTGAGATATTGGACATCAGACCAAATGGTGCCTTTGAAAAAAGTTTATCTCTTAAAGACGGTGTAAATAAATTTATTTTAGTATTAGTTGACAAGTATAAACAAACTGTTAGTTTTGAATTTACAATATTTAAACAAAACGAAAAAACTATTTATACTCCGCTATTAAGCTATCCAGTAATTGAAAGCCAGTAAGTTAATGCCGAGAATATCTCTTAAAAAGAAGATAAACATATATTTTTAACAAAAACAAAAAAATACTGAAAAACTGTCAAAGAAACTAGTAAACTTTGAAGTAATTCAAAAAAATATCTGCTAATAAAAATTAGCTATAAACAAAAAATTTATAAACTTTTCTTAACAAATTTGATGACGTGATCACATAACTTCGCTAACCTAAAATCATCTTTATGACTACCAACATGTCGAACTAGAGCAAACTGAAAACAATAGTGTAGAATGTTATTAAAAAGTTTAAGAAAGTACTAAAAAAATGATGGTCAAAACAATCTCAGATTGTGTTATTTGTAAAACACAGTATACGCGTTTTATACTTTTTTATACCTCTTGTATATTTAAATTCTTTTGAACTCTTAGTGGATTGCCGTTTTCATCTACTTCTATGTACTCAGTTTTTTCTATTGTGTTCTTATTTCTGTTCAATAAAGAAATTAAACCGGCTATAATTCCTAAAACCAACAATACTATAATAGGTACAATACACAAAATCCAATTAAATCCAGATAATATTCCATTATTTAGTTCCAATAAACCAAAGTTTACACTTCTTTGGTCAAATTTTCTTAAATTTACAAACTTATAATTTAATTCTTTTAATTCGTATCCAGATGGTATGTCTTCAGTGTTGATTAACACTTTGTAATCACCTTGACAAACACTAAATGTAAATTTTCCATTTTTATCAGTAACAGTTATAGCTACAATTGATCCCATAGTATCATACAATTTGATTTGTATGCCTGCAAAAACTCTTTCATTTTGCGAAAACGTACCATCTTTATTTTCATCTAGATACACATAACCTGATATTATTTTTTCCGAAGAATACTCACAATTTGAAATTCCTAGCACACTACTTTTTTCATATGATTTTGCTGACAATGTATTTAATTCCTTTTGTGTAAAACTACCATTTATATCTGTTTGTGAATTGTTATTGTTATTATTTTGCTGAGTTGATCCTGAACTTGAACTACCTTGATTTTGATTAACAACAGATGTGTTTATGGCAACACCATTTACAGATATAGAACCATTTGCAAACACACCACTTATCAAATCTGTAACAGTAACATTGCAAGTATATGTTCTTACCAAGTTAATATTGATTGTTGCGTAAGGAGAGTTTCCCATGCAATCATTTGACCAATTAAATGCATAACTACCAGAACCACCTGTAACAACTGGAATTATGTTTGTTGTACCTGGAACATTAATATTTGTACCGTTAGATGATATTAAATTGATTGTCAAATTAGGATTTGATGGATTTACTATCAGTGAATTTACAACTATATTAACTGTTGCATTTTGTACACGACCTAAACTATCCATAACATTCACACCACATGTATAGCTACCAGGAGTATTTATTGTTAAGGCAAAAGATGATCCAGAGTTTCCTGAACAAATTCCACTCCATAGATAGTTAACACTTCCAACTTGTCCTGATACTACTGCGTTTACGGAAGTAGTTCCAGGAGCAGTAAACACTGCTGGTGTTGCAGTTAAATTCAAAGTTAATGGACTAGTTGGTAGTTCAACGTTTATAGTTAAAGCTGCAGTACCGAGTGCACCATCACCAAAACCCGTATTTGATTCCCTGACGTATAAAGTGACTGTATAAATACCAGGGTTTGTATAAATTTTTGAAGGTATAGCTATGCTGCCAGGTTGTAAATATGTTCCTAGATTTCTAATGTCCCCATCACCAAAATTGATATAAACACTCCATGGAGAATCATCCCCATTTAGTATTACATTTTCAATAGATAAAAAGCTTGGATCATTAAAACTACCATTAAAGTTTACTGTTTGACCAGTTAATATCGTCCCTGATGTTAAATTATTTAATGTCACTTGGGGAGCTACATTTTCGATTGTCAAAGTAAAGTAATGAGCATTAATTCCGTTGAGAGTATGTGCACTTAAACCAGAATCACTAAATTGGCCATTTGTATTGTATACATAATACTTAAATTCATATAAACCTTCATGCAATAAAGATGTATCTATTATTCCTGATGAGTAAAACATTTGATATTGATTACCAGATATTAATGTTCCCATTCCTGG
>CALDYZ010000048.1 GCA_937944235.1 Candidatus Dojkabacteria bacterium
GTTTATTATTATAGGCTGCTTGACTATTTTTGCTGGTGTATTGTTTTTAAACAGCAAAAAATTTATTAAGCAACATTTATAACTTTATAATAGAATTAATTTTTCATTAAAAAAATAAGTTTATAAAATCTTAAAAATTTACTTTTTTTTGAATATGTATTTACCAAGTAAAGAGGAAGCAAGTTTGATTCTTAGAAAGTTTGTTTCAAACGATTATCAGCTCTTGCATGCGAACATGGTTGCTATGGCTATGCTGGAATATTCGAGAGATTCTACTGACACCTTTGAAAACTATTCTAAAGAACAAATCGAAGATCTGTATTATGTAACAGGTTTACTGCATGACTTGGATTATGATCAATTTCCTGATACACATCCAGCTAAAGAACTAGAATGGTTTCAAGATTGGAGCTATCCTAAAGAACTCATACACGCCGTAGAAGCTCATGCTCATGGATATAACGGATTCACTACTCTTCCCCAGACTCATCTTGCAGCAGCTCTTATGGCTTGTGATGAACTATCAGGTTTCTTATATGCATATTCTCTCATGAGACCAAATGGTTTTACTGGTATGGAAGTAAAAGGCGTACTAAAAAGATTAAAAGACAAATCTTTTGCAGCAAAAATAAATAGAAATGACATATACACGGGAGTCGAATTGCTCGATGTAAAGTTAGAAGACCACATTTTAAAGCTAATATTAATATATCAAAAAATTAATTTGCAGTTAAATAAATTATAATTACAATATTTGTTAAAATTTGTATATGGAAATTATATTCTGGATTATAGTTTTTGTACTATCATTACTTGCATTGATAAAGGGATCAGATTTGTTGATTTTTTCTTCAGAAAAAATTGGGCGGGCCATAGGCTTAAATACTTTTGTAATAGGAGCAGTTGTTGTAGGTATTGGAACATCTTTACCTGAATTAATATCCTCACTTTTAGCAGTTCTAAAGGGTGCTAATGAAATTGTAAACTCTAATGCGATTGGTTCAAATATTGCTAATATTTTGTTGATAATTGGAATTGCTAGTGTTTTGAGTAAGAAACTTGTCGTAGAGAAAGAATTGATCGACATTGATTTACCGTTGCTAGGTTTATCTACCGTCCTTTATCTGTTATTAGCTATAGACGGTAAAATAACACCTGTTGAATCAGTCATACTATTGATTTCTTTTATAATTTATATGGCCTACAGCTTAATTTTTGAAAATGATAATGATAAGAAAACAACTCGTGAAAAAATAAATGTATCAATATTATTCAAATTGATAGTAGGAGTTGCCGGATTACTAATAGGTGCAAATTACATAGTAGAGTCAGTTGTTACGATTTCTGAAATATTAAGTATAGCAGTTTCAGCAATTTCCATCACTGCAGTGGCTGTAGGTACGTCTCTACCTGAATTGGTAGTATCTGCAAGGGCCGCTTTAAAAGGTAAAAGTGGAATAGCAATTGGGAACATTTTTGGTTCTAACTCATTCAATTTATTGGTGGTAGTAGGGCTTCCAGGACTTTTTAGCACATTGTACTTAGATCAGATCACTTTAAATATAGGTTTAATTTTTTTGGTTGTAAGTACTTTTATGTTCGTTATTTCCGGTATTTCAAAAAGAATACACATTTGGGAAGGTTTTATGTTTTTGATGATTTATTTAGTATTTATTTTGAAATTGTTTAGTTTAATTTAACAGTGCAAATTTAAATACAAAACTTATTGTTTATTGTGATTTTATCATCACATTTATTTTTATTTTAAAGTAAATACTTTTACTACACATCAGAATTTCTCAAGTTTTAAGAAAACTCTGAAAATAAAATTGAAATAATCTGAAACATTTGATGTATTAATTAAATCTTGATCAAGACTAAATTATTTTTTAATGTTAAATTTTTATTGATATGAAAGCAAAAACAATGTTAACCACAGCCAGTACATTAGCAATATTTGGAATAGGATTAATCGGATATTCATTGTTAAGCTCTAAAGATGTATATGCTTACTATGGGAATAGATCTTTAGAACTAAAACAGTCACAACGTCTTGATCACAGAAATGAAATGCTAAACTACTTAGGTGAGAAATTAAGTGTTCCACAAGATAAATTACAGAAAACATTGAATAGCTATCATCAATACAGACAAGATGAACAGTGCAAAGTTGTAGAAGAGAAACTAAACGATTTAGTTAAAAACAATAAAATTTCACAAGATCAATCTGAAAAATTATTGAATGCTTTCAAATCTTTACAACAAAAAAGATATGGATTACGAAACCAAGGTATACATCCTAGAGACATTAGAAATAAATTAGCCGATGAAATAAATCAATTACATGACCTAATCAACGAATTAAATCTTAAGCCTGAAGATATGAGTTTGAGAGGATATGGATTTCGATTTAGATAATAAATAGAATCGGTAATACATCAAAAATAAAAATGAAGAACTCAGTTCTCCTTTTTTATTTGTTTATCTAACCATCGCCCAGTGTATGTATTTGATCTAATTATATCATCTACAGTACCTTCTGCTATTATTAGACCACCGTTATCTCCACCTTCAGGTCCCATATCTATTATCCAATCAGCTGTTTTTATCAAATCTAAATTGTGTTCTACAACCACTACTGTATTTCCTCTATAAACTAATCCATGCAAAACAATTAAAAGCTTTCTTACATCCTCAAAGTGTAATCCAGTAGTAGGTTCATCCAAAATATAAAGTGTTTTACCTGTTTGACGTTTAGATAATTCTGTAGCAAGTTTCACTCTTTGAGATTCACCTCCAGATAAGGTTGTTGCTGACTGACCTAGTCTTATGTAACCAAGTCCTACATCCATTAATGTTTGTAGTTTAGTTGAGATTGTAGGAATGTTTTCAAAAAACTTTACTCCCTCTTCCACAGTCATATTTAGCACCTCTGCTATACTTTTACCTTTATAATCAATTTGTAATGTTTCTCTGTTATACCTTTGTCCTTTACATTCTTCACAAGTAACATACACATCAGGCAAGAACATCATTGAAATTTTTATAACTCCAGCACCCTCACACTTTTCACATCTTCCTCCCTTGACATTAAAACTAAATCTGCCTGATTTGTAGCCTCGGAGTTTAGCTTCTTTTGTTGATGCAAATATTTCCCTTATATGATTAAACACCCCGGTATAAGTTGATGGATTTGATCTAGGTGTTTTACCAATTGGGGATTGATCTATATTTACTAACTTATCAATGTGTTCTAATCCCTGTACTCTATCAAATTCGCCGTAAGGTTCTTTAGCTCCATAAAGTTTTTTAGATATATAGTTATTTACTACATCATTAATCATGGATGATTTTCCACTGCCTGACACACCAGTTACACAAACAAACTTTCCTAGAGGTATTTCTAGATCAACATTTTTTAAATTATTGTGCTTGATACCATAAAACCTTAAATAATTTTTCTCTTTGTGAACATATCTAGAAAAACCTAACTTTTCTATTTCTCTATAAATCTCATCTTTGTCGATTTTTCGTTTACCCAATAAATAATCTGCTGTTAAAGAATTGTTTACTGAAGTAATATCTGTCACTTTTCCTGAAAAAACTACTTCACCTCCATGCTCTCCTGCAAAAGGACCCATATCAATAAGATAATCTGCACTTCTAATCGTATCCTCATCATGTTCAACAACTATCACAGTGTTACCTAAATCTCTTAAATTTTTGAGTGTATTTAACAATTTCTCATTGTCTCTTTGGTGTAAACCTATCGATGGCTCATCTAATACATACAAAACACCAGTCAGTCCAGTGCCAATTTGAGAAGCTAACCTAATTCTCTGAGATTCTCCTCCTGATAATGTATTTGCTGATCTATTGAGTGTTAAATATTCTAATCCCACAGAAACTAAAAACCTAAGTCTAGTCTCTATTTCCTTAATAATTTGCTTTGCAATTTCTTTTTCTTGATTTGATAACACATCTTTATCATGATCTATCTTCGCAAAATTAAATTTTTCGCTTAGCACACTTAAAAAATTAAATTTTAATGGTTCGTTTGTTTTTAAAGAATGTGTCCACTCTAGCGCTTGTGATATACTCATTTCTCCAATATCTATGATACTAAAACCATTTATCGTCACACTCATAACTTCTTTTTTTAGCCTATAACCTAAACATAGATCACACTTTTTATCAATCATATATTGCTCGATTTCTGCTTTGATAAAATCAGAATCGCTCTCGCTGTATTTTCTGTATAAATAAGGTATCACCCCTTCAAAAGTTGTGTGAAAGGATTTTTCATCTCCAAATGAATCCGTGTATTTAATTTCAAACCTATCATCTAATCCATGTAATAAAACGTTCAATTTATCTTCACCTAAATCACCAATTGGAATTTTAAGGTTAATTTTGTATTTTTCCGATACTTGCAATAATAATTTATAAATATTTGAATTTGGATTTTCTATCATTCTCATCCATGGAAATATACCTCCTTCCAAAACAGACAACCTTGGATTGTATATCAATGACTCATCAACTTCTTTAATGAAACCTAAACCATTACACTTAGTACAAGCTCCATCTGGAGAGTTAAAAGAAAAAGTAGATGGTTCAATTTTGGGTAATGATTTACCTGTAGCTGGATCTACTAATTTTTCTGAAAAGTAAACATCATTATTGTTTCTTATCCCATCGATAACATAGTTAATTTCATTTGGATTTGTAATATTCACCAAAACTTCTCCATCTGATAAATTAACACACTGCTCTACTGCATCAGTTAAACGCTTAATCAATATTTCATCAGTAGGATCAGAAATCACAAGCCTATCAATTATCACATCAATGTTGTGTTTAGCTTGTTTATCTAGTTTTATCTCTTCATCCAAATTGTAAACCGCTCCATCTATTCTCACTCGAATATATCCTTGACTAAATAATCTCTGCAATAACTCCTCATAGCTACCTTTTCGATTTTTAATGATTGGGGCAATAATCATTACTTTAGCTTGTTTGAAACTTGCTACCTTGTCTACTATTTCTTGCACGGTTTGTTTTTGTAAACGATCGCCAGTTACAGGACTTCTAGGGTGTCCTACTCGTGCAAAAAGCAGTCTTAAATAATCATATATTTCAGTAATCGTACCTACTGTAGATCTTGGATTATGTCCTACATTTTTTTGTTCTATTGATATTGCTGGAGATAAGCCTTCTATAAGATCAACATCAGGCTTGTCCATTAGTTGTAAAAACTGTCTAGCATAAGCAGACAGTGATTCAACGTACCTCCGTTGTCCTTCCGCGTATATAGTATCGAATGCCAAAGATGATTTACCCGAGCCAGACAGACCAGTTATAACCGTTAACTTATTTTTAGGAATCTTAACATCAATATTTTTTAAATTATGAGTGCGAGCACCTTTTACAACCAAGTACTCCATATTTTTTTAAATTTAAAATTAAATAATCATAAAAATCACATACTGATATATTTTTTAGCTGTATTATTATATATAAAACTTCTAGAAAGAAAACTTATATGCTAACTTTTGAAAAAAAATAGTTAACAGGCTCCACAAGCACACCTAATAATATTAAATAAATGATGTTTTTCCCCGTTTTTCTAATTCAGATACTAACTCTTTTACTTTTCCAGCATTATCTTTAGATATCACCAGAACAGCATCATCTGTTGAAACAATAATTAGATCTTTTATTTCGTATGCTGCGAGAATTTTTTTATTAGAAAAATTTGCTACCACAGAATTTTTTACATTGCCTAGTAATGTATCTCCAACTACAAAGTTACTGTCATGCTCATGTACCAAGGCATCTTTTATATCCGACCATGTTGAGACATAGTGCCAATCATAATCAGTTTTGATTACTTTGATGCCTTTACTTGGCAACTTCTCCCACAATAAATAATCTACAGATTCTTTTTTCGCATTATCAAAGCATATTCTAGTTACATCCCATTCTTTTTCAGTGCCTAACGCATTTCTAATAGGTACTACAAAATCATCAAACATTTCTTTGTTGTATTCTTTCAATGAATTAAGAACAAAATTAGGAGTGGTTATATAGCACCCAGGATTCCAAAAATAATCATTTGATTTTTGATACTGTTTTGCTGTATCAATATCAGGCTTTTCAGTAAATCGTACAAATTTCCTTACTTCATTATGTGTTTTAGGTAATAACTTCTCAAAAGTAGCTTGAATATATCCAACATTAGTATTTGGGAATTTTGATGGTACAGCTAAGTAAACAAATTGAGCCTCATTATCCAGAAATAACTTTTCTGCATCACCTATAGCTTTTATGAATGCTGCTGTATTTTTAATAATACTGTTTTGCCATCTTATAAGCACTGGTTCATTTGGAAATTTTTGATGAATTTTTATCATCGCATAAGTAACTGCTGGTCCAGTATCCTTTGACATAGGTTCTAATATTAAGTTTGATGGAGGAAGATTTGGCAGTGTTTTTAAAACATCTTCCACGAAATCAGCACCTGTGGAGACAAATATGTCGTTAACATCAAATTTATTTTTTATAGTATTAAAAGAATTTTCTAAAGATGTCTCGTTACCGTAAATTTTTTGAAACTGTTTTGGATTTTTAGATCTACTAACCGGCCAAAGCCTTTTGCCTAAACCCCCAGCAAAAATTATGACTTTCACACATATAAATATAAAACTAGCTCTGAGTTTACCAAATATAATAAGTAAACTCAATAAAACAATAATTCAATGTGATATGTTAAACTAAGTGAAAGATATTGGTATTTTTTACATTTTACACATTGTATAACGGGGCCAAAACAAATCTATAACTGTTAAAATTATTTTTTTAATGATTCTAACCATCTCTCACAAGCTATTGCAGCTTTACACCCAGAGCCCGCAGCGGTAATTGCTTGCCTAAAAACATGATCTTGCACATCACCTGCAATAAATACGCCGGGAACATCGGTATATACTTCATTTATCACTTTTATATATCCCCCTTCATCAAGAGCTAATTCTTCATTCAAAAAAGAAGTCATTGGAATGTGCCCAATTGCTAAAAATACACCATCAACATCTAAAATACTTTCTGTATTTTCTTGATTATTATAAATTTTTATCTTTTCAACGAATTGATTACCTAATATTTCCTTGACTTCAGTATTAAATATAAACTGTATTTTTTCATTTGAAGCTGCCTTATCTACCATTATTTTACTTGCTCTAAACTGGTCTCTTCTGTGTATTATGTACACTTTGGACGCAAACTTAGTTAAAAATATAGCTTCCTCCATGGCACTATCACCTCCACCAATAACAGCAACTTGCTTTCCTTTATAAAAAGCACCATCACAAGTTGCACAAGACGATACACCTTTTGACCAAAATTCACTTTCACCAGGAATACCTAATTTTCTAGGCATTGCACCTGAAGATATAATCACAGATTTTGACTCAAACATTTTCTGATGAGTATAAACTTTCTTTACATCAGATTTTAATTCTACTTTTATCACATCCTCATAAAGAATTTCTGAGCCAAATTTCATAGCTTGATCTAACATTCTTTGCATAAGTTCAGGGCCCTGAATGCCATCAGGAAAACCTGGGAAATTTTCCACTTCTGTAGTTGTCATCAGTTGACCTCCCCATAAAGTACCTGCTATCACCAATGGACTTAATTTAGCCCTTGCTGCATAAATCGCTGCCGTCAATCCAGCAGGACCGGATCCTATAATAATTAAATCTTTCATTTCAAAAAAATAATAACCTATATTAAGGCCTAAGCTTGAGCAATAGCACTTAATACTTGATTTATTAATTCTTTAAATGAATGTTCTGGCAGTGCCCCAGCTTGATTAAATATAATTTCTCCTTTGAAAAAAATCATCAAAGTTGGTATGCTTCTAATATTGTATTGCATAGATAACGCTTGGTTTTTATCTGTGTCAACCTTGACAAACTTAACCTTACCTGCATATTCTGTTGCAAGTTTATCAATTATAGGAGCTATCATTTTACATGGTGGACACCATTCAGCATACATATCTACAATTACAGGTAAAGACTGAGATGCTTCTATTACTTCCGTTTGGAAAGAGCTGTCTGTAGCATAAACTGGCTTTGATTGAGTTTGTGAACTGTTATCCATAAAATAAAAATTAAAAAATAAATTATATTCTTTTAAGTAATTCTTCAACCATAAGATTAAATTTTTCAGCTCGTGTCTTCAAGTCACCACAAT
The DNA here is from genome assembly GCA_937944235.1 of Candidatus Dojkabacteria bacterium. Classification (GTDB taxonomy): domain Bacteria; phylum Patescibacteriota; class Dojkabacteria; order J137; family J137; genus CALDYZ01. Next base: position 8,263 of record CALDYZ010000048.1, read on the forward strand.
TCATACATTTTACTGTTTCATATTTAATTAATTCTATTGCTACTCTAGCCAGAGCACCTCTCACTGCACTAATTTGAATAATAATGTCAATTGTATCTCTGCCATTCTCAATCATTTTGTTAATCGCTTTTATTTGTCCTTCAGTTTTTTTTAATAGTTTGACTATATTCTCTTCCATATACCTATTATACCCCTATAGGGTATAAAAAGCAAATAAAATTTCTTAACGCTATCTAATTAAAAATCCTTATAATAATATGATAATGTTATGAAATATAAGATTAATGCGAATCTTCACTGTATACGAACAAAACTTGTTGAGGAAATTTAATTTTGATCCATACGAATTAGCACGAAACCCATTGTATTTTCATACACCTGTAGAATACATAATTGGACATGCCGAGTTTTGTGATGAATTATTTTTTGTCACACCAGATACTTTAATCCCTAGAATAGAGACTCAGCAATTAGTTGATATAGCCTTTAACCTTCATACAGATCAAAAATTTATAAAATTTGCAGATGTCGGGTGTGGAAGCGGATGCGTTGGAATCACACTTGCAAAAAAATTTTTTGAAGCAAATATAAATTTTTATGCAGCTTTTATAGATAAGTCTAGATATGCCCTTGATATCACTCGTGCAAATATAATTAACTTACTTAGTCAATTTGAGATCCAAATCGAAAAAGACGAAAATGTTTTTTATTTTAATAAATATCCATCCACCATCAAAATTATTGAGCACGATGTTACTTGTAAGTTAAAACTAAAAGGTATATTTGATTTTATAGTTGCTAATCTTCCTTATATACCTACCGATAGAATACCCTATCTAGACTATTCAGTAAAAAACTATGAGCCTAAAATTGCACTGGATGGTGGTAAGGATGGTTTTCAAATCATTAACAAATTTTTATTAAATGTAAGAAAATTAACTAAGACAGTAATATTAGAAGTCGACGATACTCATGATGAACGTTTTATTATTCAAAATTATCCAAAACTAAAAACACTATTTAAATTTAAATTTGTAAAAGATTGTTTTAAAAAACAAAGATTTATCATTGCTGCGACTAGATAAGTTCTTTTGTGTTAAATAAAATAAAAATTGAGTTTGAATGTATTTATAAAGTTAAGAAATTTACTGGATGTTGAGATACTCTTATTTAAACGCGAAGTCAAATATGCAAAAGATCTTCAATTTTTAACATCAACTCGGACTGAATTTCTGATATGCTTTTAGAAGCATCTATTATCTCTAATAAACCTTTCTGCTCGTAATATTTTATTATCTCATCGTTATATTTATGAAATTCTTGTAAACGTCTTTGTATTGCTTCAGGCTGATCGTCTTTTCTTTTAGTTATTATTGAACCGCACATATCACAAATGTCTTCTACCTTGGGCGGGAATGTTTTTAAGTTGTAATTTTTACCACATACCTTACAAACTAATCTATTATTTAATCGCTCTACAGCAATATCATCATCAAGATCAAAAAAAAACACTCTATCGACTTGTTGATTTAGTGAAGCAAGCATACTGTCCAATCTGGCAATTTGTGAAAATCTTCTGACAGCACCAGTAAGTATAAAGTCATTACCTCTAGAATATTTCATATAGACATGCAATAAGCCATAAACTAGATCATCTGAGGAAAATTGTTCAGTCATAGACTTTTTTATGTATGATTGTATCCTCGTTGTACCACTAGCAATATCTCTTATTAAAGCCCCTGTAGATACCGTCTGAAAAGATGATTGAGCTGATATTAACTGAGCTTGAGTATCTTTTCCACTGCCCGATATACCTATAAATAATAAAATCATGATAGATTAAAAAATTAAACCTAATGATTTTAACATATGTCATAAAAAAGTTCATACTTGTGATCAAATTATTGTAATAACCTTACTATATTGATAAAATTCATTAGGGGTTAGTAGCTCAGCGGTAGAGCAGTCGCCTCTTAAGCGATTGGTCGTGGGTTCGAATCCCACCTGACTCACTTTCTAGAATCTAAAAACTTCATCAATGTGATAAAAAAATTGTAAATGATTTTTGAACTTTTTTATTGTTTCACTAAAAAACCAACCTAACGTATAGGTAACAACAATAATTCAATACGTCAAAAATTTATGACAATTATTCATATGTATATCAAACATGAAGTGGCTAATTTTGTGGATAATTTTGTAACAAGTTAGCTAAATTTTCCAAAAATGTATATTTATAAAATCTCTAACAATAACGATTACCTTTACAAATAATATATTTTCGAATGCGTGTACACTATAACTCAATATTACATTTTTTGTGTATATTTAAAACATATATTGCAATCAAAAATCTAAAGTGTTAAAATTGAGCCAGAACTCAATGGAAATACAAGCTATTATTACAAGTTGCTTGTGTAGCTTGACTCACAAGTATGTACGCGAACCTTTTATAAGTATAGCTTGTTGTTGAGTTTTGCTTGGCCAAGCTTTACAAAAAAAAATACATTGTTTATAACCTGATGTCAAACTAATTGTTTTAGTTTTAGTTAACCTTTTGGATGTTAAGCTAAGGTAACTTTTGTGTTACTACATTGTCCTCTATTTTGTTTTACAGACAAATCACTTGTATAAAATTATTAAGATAGATGTAAATTTAAACGAAAAATTCTTTATAAATTTTTTTAGTTAAGTCATCAAAATCTTGTTTTAATTGAGGAAATGGAACTCCTTCTTTTGCAGTTACATCCTCTAAAAACCAAAAAACTCTTTCACTGTGTCCATAACCAAAATTAGGAGCCATACCGTATTCCAACATTTCAACATAGTCAATATCTAACCACTGAGCTTCTTCATCACCTGCATCTCTTAATTTTTGCTGCTCTAAAAATCTTTCATACTGATCGATTGGATCATTTAGTTCACTCCACCCATTTCCTAATTCTGATCCAGCTATAATTGGTTGAAATCTTTCGACCATATTTGGATTTTTTACACTTGGTTTTTGTAATGGTGATAAGTACTTGGGGTGATTTATAAGAAATGCTGGACCAGCTATATCTTTTCTTAATTTTTTCCATAGGGCGTCTACTCCTCTAGGAACATTTACATTTCTATCAAATGTTATTTCATATTTTTTTAGAAGATTCTTAACCTCTGACAAAGAAATATTGTAAACATCATCCACACCATACTTTTGTTTGAATATTTCTGCAAAATCAATTAATTCCCAATCTTTTGAAAAGTCAACATCAAAACCTCTTATAGTAAATTTTGTCTTGCCACCATAAACTTTATCTAAAATTTCATTAAATAATTCTTTTATTAATTTCATTCCATCCTGCCAATCTGCATAAGCCCAATAAAATTCCATTGCTACATGTTCAGGGAGATGTTCATCTGATAAACCTTCATTACGAAATCTTGCTCCTATATCGTACACTTTTTCAAAACCAGCACCTATTAATCTTTTCAATGGTAACTCATGAGATATTCGTAAATAAAAATCTTCATCAATTGCATTCATATGCGTTACAAAAGGTACAGCATCACCACCACCGGGTATGTGTTCAAGTACAGGAATATTGATTTCATAAAAACCCTTTTTATTTAAAAATTCTCTGTGTACCTGCCAAAAAAGCGACCTTCTTCTCATTCTTTCTCTCACTTCTGGATGTACCTTCATATCTACATATCTTCTTCTAAATCTTTCTTCTTTATCTTCCAAAACCTCTGGAAGTGGTCTTAAAGTTTTTACAAGCATCCTAACTTTAGTTGCTTCAACGGATATTTCACCTCGCTGAGTTTTTACTAATCTACCAGTAACTTCAGCATAATCTCCTACATCAAATAAAGCTAGTTCCTCAAAGCCAAAATACTGAATCTCTTTACTTACAAATAACCCTAAATTATCTTTTTTTATGTATATTTGTATTTTTCCAGATTCATCAGCTATATCCCAGAAAGCCAAGGCACCGTGAATTCTGATTGATGTTATCCTACCTGCTACGGTAAATTCTGAACCTTGAAGTTTATCAAAACTTAACCTCAATTCAGAATTTTGTACGTTTTTAAAAGACTTCGCAGGATAAGGGTCTATACCTAAAGATTTGATATGTTTTAATTTATCGATTCTTAAAAGTCTCTGCCCTAACAGATCTGAAGAGTAATTATCTGACATAATTGATCACTAATTCTTAAATCCATTATAACTTAAAAATGTCATTCGATAATGTTTAAAAAGTGAACATCGTAGTCAAAAAGTTGTTTTTTTAAAATATTTTTAAAAATTATATAATTCTCAGCTTTTTAATATTGAAACAAGATCAACTTTTCTCACTTTTGATATCAGTCAAATTAAAATTTTTCGCATTATTTACTCAATTAGATAAACAACAATTCATATTCAAATAATTCAAATAAAAATAATTACAAAAAAATAAATATCCATTCTTCAAATTTATAATTTTGAAAATTTTACCTTTTTGATCTTATCATTCACCAAATTTACAAAAAATATTACTAGCATGCTAATACTAAACATCTCTAAACCTTCTTCCAAGTGTATAATTGTTTTTAATGTAAAACCAGTAACCTGATCTAGTTCATTAGTTCCAATATATTCTAGTATAAAAATGAATACAAAAGCTACGCATGATAATATAGGATAAAGTATAAAAGTTTTCCATTCGTGCCAATAATTCTTGATTAGGATAAATAAGTAAATAAAAAATAACAAACCAAATGGAGCGTAAAATATCATCCAATAAGCCCAAGAATTAAAACCATTATTTACAAAAAAATCTTTAACATCAGAGCCCTCAACACCGAATATTTCTAATACCATTGTAGGTAAATTTTCATGAATTTGTCCTAATTCATCTAGTGAAAGATATAATGTGAAAAGGTAAAACGGAAATATATTTAATGCTTTTTTTACTCCATTAATTTTTTGTTCTAGTATAAAATAAATTAAGCAAATCTGAATTAAAAATAATAATTTTAATGACTGATATATTGTTGGTAAATTAGATTCAGTATCAATGTTAAATAAACGATATTCAAAGAAATACCAACTTAAAATCAGAACTAATAAATCAAATAAAAATAATGAAAATAAAATCAGTTCTTTTTTATTTATAAATACTCCCAACTAAAAATTCTTAAAAATTAAATAAAAATTTTATAGATCTTTTTGAACTTAGTTTTTAAAACGCTTCTAAATTTTTCAATTACAGCAT
>CALDYZ010000049.1 GCA_937944235.1 Candidatus Dojkabacteria bacterium
TCTACACTGCTTAAGAATTGTATATCTTCGTTACTTTTTTCCTCATTTTTAATGATCTCGGATACTATAGAAGGTATCATTTCGTTGACAAGTGCTTTATATGCTTCATCTATTAAATATGGCCTAGCGATGTTTATTGGAACGTGACCTTTTCTAAAGCCTTTTAATGTAAAATTTTTACTTAGTTTATATATTTTATTTTCTAAATTTATCTTAAACTGGTCAATATCGACATCAACATCAAACTTATGTTTATTTTTATCCGCTTTTCCTTTGGTATACTTATATTTATAATTTTGCATAAATTATTTATTAACTTTATTCGTAATTCTCTGGGTTATCCGGATCATAGTTAGAGTAATCAGAGTAAGGATCAACATCCTCTGTTAGTATTCCTTCTTCTTCAATCCATTCAATGTTTTCTTCTGAATCGTCCAACCATGTCTCAATAGGTACAGTATCACTGGTTTCCTCTAAAGCATCCGCTACCTGTATTTCGCCCATAGTGTAGTTGATATCTAATTTTTTGACTAACTCTGTGAGATCTTCTTCTTTTGGCACTTCTACATCGTAAATATTTGAAAGGTCAGGTTCACATAGGTTATCGTCGAACTCATCCGTATCTTCCTTTGGAAAACTGTACTCGTCAATATTTTCCTCTTTGGAATATTTCTTTTCTTGTATACTTCTCGCTTGTTTCAGTTCTTCTAGACTCTTATCCAAATTGGTTACTAATCGCTTTTTTTTCTTTTCTTTACTCATTGGAACTATCCAATAATTTAACTGCTGCTAGTTTAACCAAAAAATAAAATTTGTCAATAAATTTTTTGATATCATTTTTATGTCTCTAAGTCTGTTATTTACAAAAATTTTTTTTATTTTTTTATTTGTCTAATTAATGAACATTACAAAATTACGGTTAATAAATTTTCGTAATATTAGGAATTTGTCAGTTGATTTTGACTCTAAAGTTAACGTAATAATTGGACAGAATGGTCATGGAAAGACAAATCTATTAGAATCCATATACTTTGCTGTGTATGGAAAGAGTTTTAGACCGATACAATCATACCTTGATCTAATATTTAAGGGAAGTTACAAATCTAGCATCCATATAGAAAGAAAAGATGGATCGCTACAAGATGTAAAGATTTACCCTGATGGAGGGATATATCACAAAGAAGTATTTTTCATGAATGAAAAGGTTAGGAATATAGAAATATACAGTAAATATCCTGTAATACTTTTTGCTCCTAATTCACTTGATTTAATAATTGATGATCCAAGAGGTAGAAGAGAAGATCTTGATACTTATTTAAGTATATGCATAAAAGATTATGCGGTTTTATATAGAAGATATATAAATACTCTTAAGAATAGAAACAAAGTTATCAAAGCCATTAAAGAGAATAGAACTGGTATGAAAGAGTTAGAATTTTGGAATGAAAAGTTAATTACCGAAGGATCAGAAATTTTAGATATGAGAATAAAATTCTTTGATAAGCTGAATAGTTTCCGCAAAGATATATTTGATAAAGTGATAAAGCATCCATCCTTTGCAAATAATGAGTTTGTTATTAAATATAAGTCATCCGTCACAGCTAACGATAAATCTGAATATGCAGAGATTTTAAGGGAAAAGCTTTTAAGTAACCGGTATAAAGAGATATCTGCCGGAACAACTTTGTATGGAGTTCATAAAGATGATTACGTTTTCTATTTAGGGAACAAAGATTTACGGTTTATAGGTTCAAGAGGTCAGCAAAGAGTTTCGGCTTTTATTCTAAAAGTCATACAGTTAATCTATTTACAAGATCTTAACAAAGTACAGCCCACTTTTTTAGTTGATGACATTCTATCTGAGTTAGATTGTACAAATAAAAAAATTTTACTAGATATTATTCAAAGTCTGAACGTCCAAGTCGTTATAACAAGTCCAGAAGAACTCGATCAAAAATTTTCAAAAGAATTTAAATTAATTAGATTTTTGAATTAAAGTTATTGGTTTCAACTGCTCTAAATATTCATAAAATATAAGTAGGTCATCCATTACCAAGGGATCATCTTTGTACATCTCTTGGTTAAGTACCCTATCTTCGTTAAACACCTTACCTATATTCTTAATACCTGCCACACCCATATCTGGTCTTATTGCTATTTTCATAACGACCACATTCTTGCATCTGGAGCAACTACATCTAACGTTAAATACTTGGCCAGGGTTGGGAATGTTTTCAGGCATTACTACAACATCTTGTTGAGCATACTCCTTACCACATTTTTCACAATACTTTGGAATTATGTTTTCTAGCGTTTGGCTAAACATTTTTTTATTAATAAATTAATAAATTATTATACAATTATACAAATTCTTAGTACAAATTTATATGTTTATAAATTTCAAAAATCTTTTTATCAGTAAAGTATATTACAAAATCTAGTCGCCAGATAGAGTCTAATAAGTTGTTCTCTAACAACCACAAATTTATACCTAACATCAGAGCTTGTTTTTTTCTTTTTGAGAGTGATGTATACACGGAAAAAGGACTGTCAGATAAGTAAGATTTAACTTCTATAAAAACGTACCATTCAGATTCTTTTGCTATGATATCAATTTCGCTACCTTTTACTTTGAAATTAGTTTCTAGTATAAGATAGCCTTCCTGAACAAGAAACTCATATGCCATCGACTCACCATAATTCCCTTTGGATCTGCTATTTTTTAGATTTATCTTGTAATGGGTACTTATAAGTAAAAATTTTTAACGTTTAGAATATTGTTCTTTCTTTCTAGCTTTTTTGAAACCAGTTTTTTTACTTTCTACCATCCTAGAATCTCTAGTTGTGAGCTTATAAGTTTTTAGTAATTTCTTTAAATCTGGATTCATTAGGATAAGTGATCTAGACAAGGCAAGTCTAGCTGCTTGGACTTGAGAGTGAATGCCCCCACCTTTCGCAACTATAGTAAAATGAAAATCATTTGGATTTAAATTACAAACTTTAAAGGGCTCAGCTATTAAATTTAAATAATAACTATCCTTGAAAGCATCTGACAAAGACTTACCATTAAATGTAGATGAACCTTCACTGCAGTACAATCTTATAGTTGCAGTCGCAGTTTTACGTCTTCCTAAAGAATAATAATATTTATCGTTCATTTTTGTATTCACTAAAATTTAACGGGTGCTGGTTTGTTAGCTTCATGTTCATGTTTTGATTGTTTATATATATACAAATTTCGCATCATATCAGAGCCTCTTTTATTTTTTGGAATCATCCCTTTTATTGCATGATACAATACTCTTCTTGAGTCTTTCTTCATTAAGTCTTCTAAAGATACAAATCTCAATCCCCCAGGATATCCTGAATAGCTTTTGTAGAATTTAGATATTGATTTTTTCCTAGGTATATCTAATAAGTCGGAATTAATAATTATAACTTTTGCCGTTGGTATCAAATTTTTTCTATACAAAGTATCATTCTTCTGCTGAAGTAAATTCGCAACAAGAGAAGCTACATGACCAATTCTTCTGCCTGAAGCATCTACAACGTACCAGTTTAACGACAGTTGTGATTGTTTTATTTTAGCTATGCTCTCCATACGTAAGTTCACTCAATAATTATTTTTTATCATCTCGGTTGATAGATTTTTGAAATATAGACTTTTTTTGATTAGAAAAATTCGTAATTGAACTAAACATAATGTACGCCATTTTTGCGTTATCACCAAGTCTATTAGTAGTTTTAATAACTCTTGTATAACCAGAACTCCTATCATGCATATATTCATTGACTATCGACATAAATCTTTTTATAGATCTATCATTTGACGAAAAAAAACTTCTTATGTAATTTTCTCCACTTTTTGTACCTTTTTTTGCATGAGATACCAACCTATCAAAAACCCTGCTTAAAAGCTTGGCTTTATGTAGTGTAGTTTTTATTCTTTTCTTAATTGCAAGATCAAGTGCCTGAGACCTTATGATGGCCATAGTATGCTCTTTGTTTTTTCCATTCATCCTAATCTTTTTTATTCCTTTATTCATTTGTTTTGCTTTAATTTAATATTATTTTCTTTGATAACATCTAATAGTTCAAGGTACGACTTACTACCTAAACCTCTAATGTTTTCTATGTCTTCTTCAGTCATAGAAGACAACTGCATCAAATCCGTTATTCCACATTTTTGTAAAGCGTTCATTAGCCTTGTAGATAATTTCATTTCGCTAATTGGCAATGTGATCTTTTTTTTGACTATATCTCCTTGATTATCTCTCAACTTTCTGGCCTCTTGTTCTAATTCCACTGACTTCGCTTCTGGCAATAGTATATCATTAACAGCTGATCTTAGCGATATAAATGAATCTTGTAAAATATCTAAAGCTATAGTAAGAGCCTCATCAGGCCTTATGGTACCATTTGTTATTATAGATATTTGAAGGTCATCCAAGTCGGTATCTTTACCAACTCTAGCTGTACCTACAGTGTAATTTACTAATTTAATCGGAGAGAAATCAGGATCAACTGAAAGAAATTCAAACTCATCCTCAGAAATTTCATTGTTCATTCTGTACCCGTAACCTCTTTCTATTTTTACTACAATGTTTATTTCTGTACCTGGGTTTATTGTTGTTATAATATATTCCGGATTTATAATCTCTACTTTACTATTTTTTTCAAAATCACCAGCATACACCTCAGTTAGGCCTTCTTTTTTACCTAACTTTCTCAAAGATAATTCCACGGACTCAATGGTGTTGAGCTTGAAAGCGATATTCTTTAGTGAAAGTAATATAGTTAAAACATCGTCGCTAACACCTTTTATAGTTGAAAACTCATGCAAAACGTTGTTAATCTTAACTGATGTAATACCAGTACCTGCTATTGAAGAGAGTAAAATACGCCTTAAAATCGTTCCAAAGGTGTGACCATAACCTTTTGGTAACGGTGATATACTATAAGTCGCTGAATTCTCACTTTGAGCGATTTGAGTTATCTTTGTTTTTTTTATTGATATCATTATACTTAAAAATAAAAATAAAATTTATCATCTAGAGTACAATTCTATGATTAGCCTTTCATTTATTCCTGGATCAATATCTTCTCGCTGAGGCAGCGACACAACTGAACCTCCTTTTTCAAATTGTTTAAGCCATTTAGGTATGATGCTTTGTTTAATTTTATCCGATTTGATAAGTAACATGGTCTGTGAATTCATAATTTTATCCTTCAACTCAATAGCATCACCAATCTTTAAAATGGTAGAAGGTACATTGTGTTTTTTTCCGTTTAATGTTACTAAACCATGTGTTATAAACTGTCTTGATTGAGATCTAGTTAGTGCAAATCCTAACTTGTATAAAACATTATCAATTCTTAATTCCAATAATTGTAAAAGCGTTAACCCCGTATTACCACTCTTTTGTAAAGCTATTCTGAAAAATCTTTTGAATTGATTTTCTGTCATACCATACAATCTCTTTACCTTCTGTTTTTCTCTTAGTTGTAAACTGTATTCAGTTGGCTTTTTTTTGAGAGTTCCAAACTGACCGGGTAGCGAGGCATGTTTTCTCCATTTTTCTGTGCTACCAAGTACTGTAAAGTTTTCTCTTCTATTAACTTTCCACTTTGGACCTGTATATCTCATATGTAAAATAAATCATTTAACTATTTTTTAGGCTTTTTTCTTGGTTTTACACCTCCATGTGGGACAGGAGTAGCGTCCAATAAGGTATTTATTTTTAAACCTCCATCTCTTAAACCTTTTACTGCTGCTTGTCTTCCTATTCCAACACCATTTATTATTACGTCCGCTTCTTTTACTCCAAGGGCCAATGACTTTACAGCTGCATCTTGTCCTGCTTGAGTAGATGCATAAGCAGTACTTTTTTTACTACCTCTAAAACCCACCAAACCACAAGACGAGTTAACTAACACATTTCCTTCTAAGTCGGTCACAGACACTATTGTATTGTTGTATGTAGAGTGAATTTTAACCAAAACTTTGGAGTTTTGTAAAACCTTACGTTTATTTTTGTTAGTTTTTTTGACTTTTTTATTTTTGTCTTCTTTAGGCATGTCCAGTCAAATTAATTACTTCTTAGTTATTTTATTTTTTAATCCCCCAACAGGTTTTGATTTTCCTTTTCTCGTCTTAGCATTTGAACGAGTATTCTGTCCCCTAACTGGTAATCCCGCTTTGTGTCTCAAACCTCTGTAAGACTTAATATCCTTCAAACGTTTTATGGACTGAAACTCCATTTGTTTTACTTTCCCTTCTATAGGAATATTGGCATCTATGTAATTATAGAGCAAAGATAACTCTTGCTGAGTCAACTCACTTACTTTTTTATTCCTATCAAGCTTAGTGGCTTTTATGATTTGTTCAGCAACGTATGGGCCTATACCATAAATATACCTAAGACCTATGAACAATTTTTTATTATTTGGAACATCTACACCAGCTATTTTTGCCACGATATGTTCAAATTAAATGATAAATAAACTGCTTACCCTTGCCTCTGCTTGTGCTTTGGATTCACTTTGCAATACACATAGTACGTAGGCTTTATTTCAAGTTTTCCACCTTTTCTTTTTATTTTACTTCTTTTCACAATATAACAGCCTGAACATCTCTTTTTTATACTTGATTTTACTTTCATAAACAGAAAAATCAATAATTAAATACATAACACATTGTCTTGACTTTAACTTGATTTTTTTCTAAAAACTATTAAACCTACATTAAGGTCGTACAGACTAACTTCAACATCTACCAAGTCTCCTTTTTTTAACAAAATCATGTTTTTTCTAATTTTCCCAGAAACTGCACAAACCAAGCACATAGGATACTCTACTGTTACTCCATTTTTCTGAGTGACAAATACGGCTTCAACTAAATATTTAGAACTTAGCAACTCCTTTTTTATTATGCCTGATACTAATATTTTTTTCTCTTCGGTTAACTTTTGCTGTTTTTTCACAATTTCACATAAATATAACAAAACTCATAATATATCGCAGTTTGACCACCAAAATAATTCTTCAAAAAGCATAGTTTACTTCCGACAGCTAGACTATTTTAACAACTATAACATTTAAGCGCAAGTATTTTTTTTAGTTTTTTTGTTTTTTGCTAACTTTTGACCTATCAATATTAACATAATGCCTATAAATACGAATATGAACGTAATTTCGTTCTGTTTTAATGATGCGATAGGAATTTGTTCTATATTACCGATTGTTTCGTTTTCTATGTCCGGTAATTCTTCAGGGATAGGTATTCCAAAATCCGCATCATCGTTATCTCGTGTAGTTGATCTTGAGAGTAAATTGATGATTTGGCTATTTGTAGAAAAATTAAGAGTAGTCCCGTTTGATCTTATTAACGCTGTTTTACCACTTCCGAGTGCGACACTTACATTAGTTGTTCCTGCTAATTGAGCTTGAAATTCTACTTCGGCCACAATTCTGTTAACTTGGAAGGCATTATTTGAAGGTGTTTTGGCTATTAGTCTTATTTCATCATTTGTTACAAGGTTGTCATTACTAGGATCTGCTACTGAAAATAACTGATCTAACAATTTTATTTGTGTTCCAGGTGTATTTGGATCTTGATCTATAACTTTTAATTTAGTGCTGTCAAAATTTAAAAAAATTCTATATTCATTGATTTGGTTGTTGTTTGTTTTAATTTCGATACTAATTTTGAAAGTATCACCTACAGATATGTTATTGCTGTTTGCAGAAAGTATAATTGAAGAATTTTGTGTTGTCCGTCCTAAATCAGAAATCGAACCCCAAGTAGGTTGGGCTGTAGCAACAATTCCTTGAGCTTCTACAATCGGAAAAATTTTTAGTAACTTTGCCATTAAGATGATTATTACAAAAATTTATACTTTAAGCCCATTGCTTTTTTAACAATATCTAATGTTTCTTTAGCCTCTTCTGACGCTTTTTTTGTACCTTGATTCAAAATATCCTTAACTAAGTCAATGTTTTTTTCATAATATCTTCTTTTTTCTCTTATTGGATCAAGAAAGTTATTTATGGCTTTGGCTAATTTGTCTTTCACTTCAACATCTCCCACATTACCTCTAATATATCTATCTTTTAAGTCCTCAACCTCTGCTTTATCAGGGTTAAAGACGTCATGATACACAAAGACCGGATTACCTTCAACTTTCCCTGGGTCTGTTTTTTTTATTCTATTTGGATCGGTATACATTTTTTTTACTTTTATCTTAACTTCTTCTTCATTGTCGCTAAGATATATAGTGTTACCCAGCGACTTACTCATCTTGGCGTTGCCATCAGTTCCAACAAGTCTTTTGGTTTTGCTTAAATATGGTTGTACCTCATCAAAGGTTGTACCATATAATTCATTGAATTTTCTAATGATGATATTTGTATCTTCTATCATAGGTAATTGATCTTCCCCAACTGGAACTAATGTAGCTCTAGGAGTTAGAATATCTGCTGCTTGATGTACAGGATAAGTGATAAAACCTACAGGAGGGTTACCTTTGAATTTTTCTTTTTTTTGGTGAATTTCGTTTTTAACAGTTGGATTTCTTAGTAGTTTGTTTAGAGTAATAAAATTCATGAGGTATATAGCTAGTTCCGATGTTTCTGGTATTGCTGACTGTATATAAAAAGTTACAACGTTAGGATCGAGACCAACTGATAAATTATCTATTGTGACTTCTAAGACATTGTTTGTGATTCGTTTTATGTCATCATAGTAATCTGTTGCAGCCTGAACATCGGCCACTAAAATGAATGTTTCATATTTGTGTTGTAATTGCACTCTACTTGCTAAAGAACCTACATAATGCCCTAAATGTAACTTACCTGTTGGTCTGTCACCGGTCAAAATTCTATTTCTCATATAAATAAAAATAACAGTACATTTTGGAGAAATTTTATATTTTTCAAATCAATAAAGCAATTGTAATTTACAACGTTATTTTTTTTGTGTACATTGTTAATTGTAAATAAAACGTTGATATTAATAATTAAATATTGCATTGTTATGTGTTGAACAAGAAATTTTTATGAAAACAATTTATGTTTTTTTAACGTATTTAACTATTTTGTTTTTTGTAGGTTTTGTAACCATCACAGCTGAAGGCAAAAATACTGATTTATCAAAACAAAGCGAAGAATCAGTAATACAAGATGATCCAAGAGTAAAATTAGAGCTCATACAAAAAGTACAAAATCCAAAGGATGGTACAATCGATTTTGAATTGAAGATACACTCTCGAGTTACCTCAAAAAGAGTAAGATTGGAATGGAAGTTGTCCGGACAAGTTAACTTTGTTAATTCAAAAGACTCAAAAAAAGCTTTAGAATTGATTGACGGTAAAACTTATGTTATTCCAATAAAAATTTTACCCATACCTTTCTTACCTACAAAAAATGAGAACCCATGGAGGGCTAATGAGATTATTGCAAAGGTGACTGTTGTACTCATCGATGGTAACATTGAAGTGACAGCAAGAAAAAATTTTGCCACGAGTTCTGCTGCTGTAGCTTTGCCAATAACTCAAGAATATCTTGATGCTGTAAGTAATTATGAGAATACCCAAAATTTTATAAGGATTGTTTTAATATCGGTTCTGGCCTTGATTGCGTTTGTTATTTATAAAATTGTAAAACAATGGTCTCAGATTGATGAGTTAGAATTGTATGAAAAAGAAGGTAAATTATCATTTATGACAAGGTTAAAAATCAAGTTATCAGGTTTATTAAATAGTAAAAAAAAGAAAAATGATGAATTTGAGTACTAAAAAGATTAAGTTGGTATATCCTTCTGTAAAATGTCCAGACTTGAAAACCGCTGTAATCAATGCTAAATGTATTCATGATCTAACAAAATATATAAATCCATCCATTCAAGATATCCATGATCCATTTATGATATATGGTATCGAAGAAGCAGTTAAAGTTATTCTTAATCACATCAAATGTGGAAATAAAATTTATATTCATGGAGACTTCGATGTTGATGGTATTTGTGCAACATCGTTACTTTGGGACTACTTGTATAATTATTTAGGTGCTGACGTTTTGCCATTTGTACCTAACAGGTTTAGTGAAGGTTATGGTTTATCAGAAAATAGTATAAAAAAAATAATAGAATCCGGTGCAAAGTTAATAATTACTGTGGATTGTGGAATTAAGGATATAGATCTCATTAGCAAATATTATAAAAATTTAGATTTTGTAATCACGGATCATCACACGTTACAAACAATTGAATTCTTAGATGAAAATTTTAAGTCTAGTGTAGATATTGTCAATAGTTTTGTGATACCGAAGCATGCATCAGCAGTTGTACACCCAAAAATTTCGACAGATGTTGAAATCTGTGGTAGTTTTGTGGCATGGGATTTGGTAAGAGCATTGCATGATATTACAAATAAAGGGGATCCTGAAAAATATTTGGAGTTTGTAGCTTTAGGTACTGTATGCGATGTTATGCCGTTAGTAGATGATAATAGAACAATTGTTAAGCTTGGTTTAAACAAAATAAAGATTACTCAAAATTTAGGGGTACAATACTTGTTTGAGATTGCTGATATCGAATTACGAGATGTTACTGTTTATCATTTAGGATTTGTTATAGGTCCAATGCTTAATGCTAGTGGTAGGCTAGATTCTGCAATGGATGCAGTTAGATTGTTATGTACTAAAGACAAAAGAATTGCTTACAAATTAGCAAAAAAACTGCATTTATTAAATATACAAAGGCAAGAGCTCACAAAGAATCTTTTAATTGTTGCAGATAGTTTATTGTCAGCACAACAAGATAATATCGTAAAGTTTGTTTATGGCGAAGATTGGCCAGAGGGTATTGTGGGTTTGGTAGCTGGCAAATTGACTGAAAAGTATCAACAACCAATCATTGTAGGTAGCTTGAAAGATGGTTTAATAAAAGCCTCAGCCAGAAGTATAGAATCAATCAATATAACTCAGCAGTTAAAAAATTTGAGTTATTTATTGGAGCGTTTTGGGGGTCATAGTTTAGCTGCTGGCTTCACCATACATCAATCAAATGTAGAGAACTTTATGGATCAACTACAAAATAATCTTATAAAACAAAACATAGTCTTACCTGATGAAATATTGGTAAATATTGACCATATTTTGTCAGAAAAAGATATAACAATAGAAAATGTTAATTTTTTAGAATCGCTCGAACCGTTTGGTTATGGTAACAAAGTACCTAATTTCTATTATTCTTTACCTGCAAAATTTGCACCCAAATTTGTAGGTAAAAAAAATAATCATATTAAATTTAGTATAAGAAATAATTTTGATTTAATAGGTTTTGATCAAGCAGATGAATTTAGAGAGCTGGGGGAGGGTTTGTCAGGTTTTGTAATAAACTTAACAAAGAATAACTGGAATCAAAGTACAACAATAATTGGAAAGATCAAATACCTAGTGTAAATTTATTCAAAGGTACTTTTTAATCCATCTTAGTTGTTTTTTTGCAAGCTTAATGTGAGATTGTAACACTTT
>CALDYZ010000050.1 GCA_937944235.1 Candidatus Dojkabacteria bacterium
CCTGATTGATCCAGCATTTGTTTGAATATCCATCGAACTTGAATAATTTTCAATTATTTCTCCTTCTACAAATACAGGATTTCCCTCTAATTCCTCTAAATCATTAAAATTTAATGTTTTATACTCTATATCCTCTAAAGCAAAAAATAAATCTTGTTCACTTATTTTAAGGATATTAGCAACATTACTTATTTTTAATTTACGTTCTGAGTAAGATTCTGATATTAAGCCATATAAGCGCACATATTCTCCTTGTGAAACATTTAAATTAATTGAAGATTCCAGCTCAACCCTTATTGCACTAGTTTTATCTTGAATATAAAAAGTGTTTACGCCCAAAACATTTTTGTCTACTGTTACTATTCCTTCCACAAATACATAATTGCCGTTTTGTTTACTTTTTGCTTCTTGTATTGTTATCAAACTAAGAGAATTAAGCATATCATCTCCATCATTACCAACACTGTCACTACCATCTTCATCACTGTCAAATTTATTTACTTCACCGGGTGTTAGAATTTTAGTCTTTGTTAGAGCAACAATATCATTGTAAAAGATTGGTTCGTAAGTTCCATTTTGAAATCTCCTTGCCCAACTAATACCTGATATTGAGGTTGGATATGATACGAAATCTATTAAATTATTTTTTAGATCAAATAAGCCAATGTGATCTCCAGAGTTATTTAACGTAATTTTTAGATCAGGATCGTAAATCACTACATATTCACCAGATTTTAATACCATCATTGGTAAAAAACTCTTCGTATTACCAAAGCCATCACTTCCAGATCCCTTATCCTTTAAATAAAAATTACTTAGTAAAACATCATTAGAACCTGCATTAAATATTTCTATCCATTCAATTTCGCCTATTGACGTATTTGGTGATGGGTAAATTTCTGTAATCATTAATCTGATTACTTCCTCTTCAAATGGCTTTGGTTCATTTTTTGCGTTTTTGGTGACCAACATATTTTCAAACAAGTATTCACCATCAAACAAACTTACTGATTGATCTGTAGGAGCCTCTATGTATGGAACGGATTCTAAATGTGTATCTAAATAGTACAAATCTATGGATTGTATAGGAGACTGTATTTGCGATTCTCCAAAGGATATAACGCAGTATGAATCTGGGCTGATTTCATGACCGCAATCTGTTGCATTCTGTTGACTGATATAAAAACTATGAGAACCCATTTTAATTGAAAAGTTTTGCAATTTAACTACAAAGTTATTTGGATTATAAATTTCTATCCATAAGGACTCAGAAGAATTTAACAAATATTCGTTTATGATTATCTTAGGATAGATGTAAATCTTCTTTGTTACAAACGAATATGTTTGACCAGCAACCTTAACAGACAGCAAAAGCTCATCTGAATACTGATCTATTATGAAAGGATTGGGAAGTAGGTCTCCAGTTTTTGTAAATAAACTTACTTCATCGATCTGTAAATTGGAATAACCAAAATTAACCCTATATTTCATCGATGCATTATTTTCTGTCAGTATAGACTCAGACCAGTTTATTGCATCTGTACTGAATTCAATACTGTTAACCAATTTATCCTGATCAATTAAAGTAAAATTGTGAGGAAGAGATTGAAATATATATACACTGCCTTTTTTTGTGACCTCTAAAAATACACTTTCAGAAAAATCTCTATCTATAACAAATGGTGAAGTTACTTCAGTATCGTCTATTTTTAACTTAATCTGATCAAAATATCCTATTTCATAATTTTTAAACTTAAATGATACATGTACTCTTGCTGGTGCCCATGTATCTATTTGATCAAACCAATTATTTCCATCAAGAGAAAATTTTAAGTAATCTAATTCTGGTATTAAATTTACTTCGTCTGATGAATCATCATCTGAATCATTCTGTGGCCAACAATTCGGATTGTGATTATAATTTTGATTATTTGCTGAATGAGGATTTCCAAGTACCAAGTTCTTACATAAAGGACCATCAACTTCCCAGCTCTTACCACTTAAAGTATTACCATAAGACAAAAAATCTACTATTTGATTATCATTATTGCGTAAAATAATAGTTGCATTCTTTTGGTATAAGTTAAATGTGTTATTACTTAAAAAGGCGCTGTATGATGAAAATATTTCTGTATTATTTGGGGTATCAGTTATGACAATGTATGATTTGGCTGGTATTGTTATATTTGTTGTAATTACTTTATTTCTATCTGAATTTACGATCAAATTATCATTTATTTCTTCTGAGCCATTGTATGATTGAATTTTCCAATTTGTTACATTAATATCTACATTACCGTCATTGTATAACTCTACCCACTCTCTAGAAGAGTCTGAACCATTTGGATCAGGCATGAATTCAGTGATGTATACGCTAGCAAAGACCTTTCCAGAAATGACAAACGAAGACAAAACAATAAAAACAAAATTCAATAAAAAAATTGCTTTTTTATTTATAAATAAATCTTTTAAAAAACAAAATTTAATCTGCTTTATCATTATCTAAACTAATTAAACTACCTGTGGTAACCTCTTGTCCTTGATATTTACCTTTATAGGGATTATCTGTAGCTTCGTCCATCAAACAAAAGACAAATTGACCGACTCTACGACCTTTCTTTATTTTAATCGGTAATGAATTAGCATTATATAATTCTAAAGTTATCTTGCCTTCAAAACCAGGATCCACCCATCCAGCATTCTGAATAAATAAACCCATGCGTCCTATAGAGCTTCTACCTTCTACAAAAGCAGTTATGTAATTAGGCAGTTTGATATATTGCTCTGTAGTTGCTAAAACAAAGGAATGTGCTGGTAAAATAAACTCATCTGCATAAATCTCTCTATATTTGATTTTTGAGTTCATATCCAGCACGCCAGATGAAGAGTGTTCATCGAGAACTAAAAAATGTTCACCTATAGTGAAATCAACAGACGCAGGTTGTATAGACTCTTCAGTTAGATTTTCAATCAGCAGCTCTCCTGACTCAATTAAAGAACGAATCGTTTTATTAGACAAAATCATTTTAATCTTATAATCATTCAGACTATAAATTAAAACAAACCTGCAACTAGGTTAAAAATAAAACTAAAAATGAATGTAACGACTAAAGACAAAACAATAGTAATAAGTATTTTAACATTGACATTGACTTGATTTAACGGTTTGTACAACAGTGAGTATATGTTTTTTGTAGATGAGTAAAGTCTATAAACACCAAAGAGTTGTACAAATAAACCAACTAATGAAATAATCAAAGAAATACAACCTAAAATTATCATAAGAAATGAAGCTTGAGTTACGCTTTCAGCATTGTTTGACATAGTTGTACCCAATATCGATTCCATTACTGTATTCCCAATCAAAATCGTAGGAATGGAAATTACAGTAGTTACAAAATTAGACCAAAAATTATATGGAAGTAAAGATCTCAAGAGAATTTTAGCATTTTTTATCCAAGACTTCTCTAATCCTATAAAAAATGTACTTACTGATATCATCATTATCCAAAAGACAGCAGCTGCGATACCGACCTGTGATAATCTTAAAATAGTACCTAAAAAGCCTACATCTTTCGAATAGAAGATAATTATCAATAAAGCATTAACTATAAAAGCAAAAGAATATATTCCGATATGCAAAAACAAAGCACTAGATCCACTAACATGTATGCCTTGCTTCATCAACGAATCGGGCGCCACAACAAGTTTTAGAAATGATTTCATATTTGTAAAATTAAAATATAAATACTTCTGATACTAACAGTTTTTTTACACTATTTCAATAGAACTCAAAATCTTTATTTAATAATTAAATTAACAATTAAATTTACTACTGAAAAAGAGTTTGATGATGATTTTGGATTAAGAAGGTCAGGCCAAATAAAAACTTATGTATGATTATCTAGAAAATCTTGTATTTAAGAAAAAGTGTAGCTTTAGTCTTGTAAATTTTTGGTTATGCTTTTTGCGAGTTTTTCTCCTGTGTAGCTGTACGGCATAATCACGTGATCTGCTCCATTTGCTTTTAGATCCTGTTTATCGACATCATCATGTGCTATAACATAAACTTCTGGTTTAGTTTTTAGAATTTTTAAATAAGTCAATAAAATTAAATTCTCTTCAAAAGAAGGTACCGTTGATACAAGTATATTAGCATCTCTTACTTTTGCTAATTCTAGTATTTCTACATCACTTA
This sequence comes from Candidatus Dojkabacteria bacterium, assembly GCA_937944235.1. Taxonomy (GTDB): domain Bacteria; phylum Patescibacteriota; class Dojkabacteria; order J137; family J137; genus CALDYZ01. The sequence continues at coordinate 4,199 of CALDYZ010000050.1, forward strand.
CATCACCTAGCACTACTTTGTAACCCTCTTTAGCTAAGCGTTTTATTTTGTCTGGGTCAAAATCGACTATAACCAATTTATCTTTTGGTAAAAATTTTAGCATTGATTGTCCCATTCTGTGTACGCCTATTAAAACGATATGGTTTTTTATATCATCGCTAAAACTATAAACATTACTAGTATCATTGTTGGTGTTGTGAATCTTGAATAAGGATTCAAAAATTTTGAATAATTTGTCGCTATGCATGATCATGTATGTAGATATTGTAAAAGTAAATGCAGCAACCAAAGTCAAGATGCTTAAAGTATCATTACTTATGAAACCTTTTTGCATACCTGCAACTGCTAAGATTAAGCTAAATTCAGAAATTTGTGCTACAGCGAGACCACATTTGAATCCAATTTTTGTGCTGTACCCTAATCTTCTAAGTATTATTAAAACTATGAATGGATTACCCACTAACACAAACAGAGATAGTATGATCGATATTGGTAGTACATTAATGATATTATTGAAAGTTAAAGATGCTCCTAAAGTCACAAAAAAAATCATTATAAAGAAGTCTCGTAATGACCTTACTCTTGAAATGATTTGTGTACTTTCTACTGAATTAGCTAGGGCTAAGCCTGCTAAGAAACCGCCTATTTCTATTGTTAAGCCAAAAAAAGGCAATGACAAAAATGATGCAAAACCTAAAGCCCATGCTATAGAAACTATGTAAAACAGTTCATGATTATATGAAATCAATTTAACAATTTTGGGAAATACATTTTCAGATAGGTAAACTATAAAAGCAAAAATAAATACAGTTTTTGCCAACAAGAAAAGTATACCCCATAAATTAATTGAAGATACATTGTCTGTCAAACTTGTAATTAATATTAATGCTATGATTGCACAAAAATCTTGAATCAATAAAAATCCTACAGAAATTTTCCCATGTAATGAGTTAATCTCTTTTTTATCTGATAATAGTTTAACTATTACAATAGTTGATGAAAAAGTTAATGCCACAGCTACTAATAAAGATTCAATCAAATTGAATCCGAGAAGTAAGTTTATGCAAAGTCCTATTAAAACAGTAAAAACTATCTGACCTATTCCTGTGATTAGTGCAACTTTACCTACACTTCTCAGTTCAGAGAATTTTAATTCTAGACCTAAAAGAAATAGCAAAAATGTAATTCCGAATTTTGATAAAGTATCTATAAACTCTACGGATTCTGCACTTCTTGTAACAAAAAATGACAGTACAGCACCTGTAAAAATGTGCGCCAATACCAGTGGTTGTTTAATAAGTTTGAATAAAATTGAAAATAAGCCAGCTAAGAATACCAGTAATGAAATCTCATAGAACAAATCCAGACCGTGCATAAATTGAATTTTGACATATTAAATATAAAATATAATTTGTTTATACTTGAAAAAGTTTATCACATTTTGATAAAACAATGATTTTGAAATGATAATTTATGCAGTTTTGTTAGATTTACTATTAACATTTTTTAATAACAAGAGATGAAGATTATATTTTGACAGTGGATTAGTTGAATAGAGTTAAATTTGAATTGGTAAATGTAAAAAACAAAAATAGGGATATTTATCAAAAAATCCAAATTTGAGTTTATCATTGAGTTCACAATTATTGTTGTAAAATATTGTGATAAAAATTATTTACAGTAGAATTATGGCTTGATATCTTCATTGATATGATTTTCGTTAGCTCGATGACTTATCACTTAGTTTTGTATCTTTGTGATGTTTGCGAGAATGAATAGAGTTAAATTCAAATATACCTTTTTAGATATGATGTATATTCAAAAAACATGATATTTAACTTGTTAGGCATAATCAAAATATTTGTTAGTATTATTTAGAGGAGATTGTTTTAGTGTTAATTTATGCAAAATACTTTTTACAAAAATCTTCTGTACTATGGAGTTAATTTAGAGAGTCTGTATGATGAAGCAGGTTCGTTAATTGCTGAAAAATTGATACAACTTTTTCCTAACGTAAACAGTTTTTCTTTTGTATTAGGTTTGGCAGGTAATGCTACAGATGGTGCTTTTACTGCTTTACATTTAAGTAGTAAAAATAAAAATTTCAAAATCAAAGTATTTTTGGTCGGTCGACAAAATAAGATTGAATCAAAAATTTTATCTGAATCAATAAAAAAAATAAAAGACCAAGAAAATATTGAATTTTACAATGATTGTTATGCAAAAGATATTAAGCAATCTGACGTAAATGTCGAAGCTCTTGTAGGTACTGGATTTGAGGGTAAGAAATTAAATAAAAGATTTTACGATGTCATCAAAAGAATATCGCATTTTCAAAATAAAATTGTTGCTATAGATATACCAGCTCCTCATTATACTCCAGATGTTACATTGTCTTTAAACTACCCCAAAACGTATGATGCTGAAGTAATTAAGTTATCCCAATGTACAGAATATATGCCTTTTGTAGGACCTGGTGATTTGGAAGAGCTTTGGGACCCAAATGATAAGAGTCACAAGAATAAAAATGGTAAGTTGTTATGGATAGGAAACAATGAGGAAAACTATGAGCTTTGTCAAAGACTTGCTCAAGACTATTTGGTTAAAACAGCTGGCTTTTTGATAAATAAAAATTCTAGCTCTATATCTTTTGAATTAATAAGCAATCCAGATAAATTATCAAACGATATAGAAAAGTTCTTTATGTGGGCAGATCATGTAGTCATAGATAAATTAACAATCAAAAGTTACATATTGGATTTATTCATACATGACATTTCAGAAAAATACCATAGCAAGATGACTTCTTTTATAAGCCTAGAGAATATTGGTTCTATAACCAAAATATGTGTCAATGACGATAAGGTAATCGCTAATTCTAAGATTTCTATGAAGAGTTTGTCGATTAAGTATCCCGAATCAGTTTTTGTTCATCTGGACAATAGAATATTAATTTTCAACAATGAAGATATGAAATATTTAAACATAAATACAAATTACAACAGTAATTTAAAAATTGGTTTTGTTTATCAAATGTCAATATATGCTACGAAAAATCCTGCGTGGACAGCAGCTAGGGCAGCCTTAAGTATATTAGCTTTATAAGTTCAAATAGAATAAATCAAGATGATTTGAAGATAAATATTTTTTGAGATTATTTTTTTTAACGTAGCTTTGCACTTGTTGAGTTGGTCTGTCATTTCTTGAATTGTAACTTGGTAGCATCACCAAAATTTTGTCAAATCTCTTCAAATCATCTTTTTGGTATTTTTGTAAGTTATTTAAGTCTGTGTAAAATATACTATCGTGTTTCATTTGAGGACCAAAGTAAATAAAATCCTCTTCAGTGCCAACGAATAAAATTTTCTCACTTGATAAGGATTGTATTGTTTTGTAGATAAGCCTTCTATCTTCTAAAAAATTAAAATGGACATTGCTAAATAAAGTATACACACCTAGTGTTATAAAAAAGACTGAAAGTTTTATTTTTTTTATAATATTTAATTTCAAAAATTTTG
>CALDYZ010000051.1 GCA_937944235.1 Candidatus Dojkabacteria bacterium
TATTGATTAAAAAACAAAATGATGATGGAATATCAAAAGAGTAAAAAAACAAAAAATAGCCGCTGTAACTAAAATGATTTATCTTATTAATTACACCTTACCTTTCTTGCTTTGTATAGCAGCAAAAATTTACAATCTTCAAGTTTTGTTCTTTACCATACAAATTTATAAGTCACTCCATTTACCATAATTTAAATCTCCCAAGACAGTCTTAAAATTGTTTGTTTTCATCCTTAAACTAGTGGTCTTTAGTCCAGTACTAAAATTAACATATTCTCTACTATCAAGAGTGGAACAATAATAAATAGGCAAGTTTATCAAATTTCCAAAAGGTGCTATTCCTCCCACTTCCAAACCATATTGTTTTAAGATAAATTCTGGTCTTTCAAATTCAAAATCTTCACCGAGTGCATTTTTCACTTCTTTTTTATCTAATTTATTCGCTGCTGGAATAACAAACAGATAATTTTTATTAGATTTTTTACCTTTTAATATCAATGATTTAACATTTTCATTAATGTCTAAAATGTTTGCTTTATGATGATCTTCGGTTGTTGATAAATTTGGATGTTCTATTCTTTGGAAATAAAAACCTTGTGATTTAATAAGATCCTCAATTGCTCGATCTAAATCAACTCCAGATTTTATCTCCATAAAAGCTAATTTAAGACCTAACTCTGTTAACTGATCATTTGAAATGTTATGAGGTGCGTTGGTCACGGCAGTTCTACCTTGGTAGGTCATAGGAAAAGCTATTACCTCCTTTATAGAATTTTCATTCGCTAAAATTGCTACCAATCTATCAAGTCCTAGAGCTATTCCTCCATGAGGTGGGGTACCTAAGGAGAACGCATCGAGTAAATGACCTATACTTTTTTCTAAATAATCTTCATCATAACCCATAATTTTATAAGTTGCTTTTAAAATCTCTGGCTTATGAGTTCTTATACTACCTCCTCCTACTTCATAGCCATTACATACCAAATCATATTGCTGTGTAATAATTTTTTCTATATTTTGTCCTTTCAAATGCCATTCTTCATGCTCTGGTATTGGAGCACTAAAAGGATTGTGTGTAAATGTCCAGCCAGACTTGCCATCTCTCACTTCAGCCACATCTTCTTTATCAACTCTCTTGAAAAACGGAAAATTTATCACCCAAGCAAATGCTAAAACTCCTTTTTGCTTTTCTTCCTCATTTCTTAAATCAAATTTATCTGCCCCAAAATTTTTCATTGCTTCATCATATGTAAAAACAGGAAAGGGTTTTGACAAAATTTTGACATCAACTTTCTCAATAGCCTCTATCAACATAGACTCAACTAAATTCATAACATCTTGTTGAGATACAAAACTCATTTCAAGATCTATTTGCGTGAATTCAAAACCACGATCAGCTCTAAGATTTTCATCACGAAAACATCTAGCTATTTGAAAATATTTTTCAAAACCAGCAACCATTAGCATTTGTTTATATTGCTGTGGACTTTGTGGTAAAGCATAAAACTTCCCAGGATTCAATCTACTCGGTACTACAAAATCTCTAGCTCCTTCCATTGTTGATGCTGTCAATACAGGGGTCTCTATTTCTATAAAATCTCTCTTTAACAATATACCTCGTAACTCATTTACAAAATTCGACCTAAGTTTGATATTTCTCTGCAATCTATCTCTTCTCAAATCAAGATATCTGTATTTTAGTCTAACTTCCTCTTTTATTTCATATCCATCTGTAGTGGTATGTATTGGCAGTGGAGATGCAAGATTAATCACATTCAGTTCATGGACAAATATTTCTATGTCTTTGAGCATGATATCTCCAGACTTGTCAGATCTAAGTTTTACATATCCAACTACTTCAATCACTGACTCTTGTGTTATTCTTACCGAACTTTTCTCCACAACACATTGTATTACCCCAGTTAAATCTCTTAAATCAATAAACTTGAGACTTCCCAAATCCCTTATTGATCTAACCCAACCTCTGCAATAAACCATATGTCCAATTTTATCCACTAGGGTTTTAATTTGTGAGTATTTTTTTTCACTCTCAAGCATATTATTTTACTAATTTATAAATTTTATCATATCATCATTTACATAATATCCTGCAAATAAATTTAGCACTTCTTGTTTAATATCTTGATAATTGCCTTCATCATTTATAACGACCTCATATAACTGCTCTAGATGATTGAAAGAAATCGAATATTTTTCATTTATTATAGGTATAAGGAAATCGATAGATGAGACTAATCCACTTATCAAATTCTCATATTCTATTTTTGACATCTGGGAATGATTGACTATCTCGTTTCTGATATAATTTGCATTCGGATAAAACATATCCAGCCTATTATTTTTGGTAAATAAGTCTTCTATATCTTTTTGTACTTCATAATCTAAATCAACTGGTGACGTATAAGGCTGATTTCTGTAAATTCTTTCTGCAGCTATCCTCACATTTTTATCTAAAGTGGACTCATCAACTCCTATTGAAGAATTAATTATCAACAGCAAGAAAACGATAACTACCAAAGCTATCAACACACGCATAAAGTTCAAATTCGAAAATCTTAGTATTAAATTGTTAAGCTTTGTCGTTTGCATGGCTTAGTAACTATAAACAAGCACCTTTGGATCTAATTATATCCTGTGGATTGACACCACCATTTAAATATCCAGAATTAAATATTTCATTCGCTAATTCAATACCTACATATCTCAAGTGCCACGGTTCATAAATATATCCAGTGAGATTTTGAGAATTTCTAGGATATGATATTATAAAACCAAACTGATGAGCGTTCGCTTCAACAAAATCATAAACTGCCTTGTTGCCTGCAGAATTATCAAATGCATTGCAAGTAGCACAAGCTACATCCACAGCTGTTCCTAATTGATGCTCAGAATGTCCAGGTTTAGCAGAGTAAGTATTTGCTTTGACTTCAGCTTCCTCTTGAGAGAGTCCTTTACTTCTTTCTGTAGCAACCCAATTATTAAACACTGTTTGCTGGTATGAATATGATCTATATCCTGATACTACTTTCATATAAATACCTTGAGTTTTAGCTCTATCAAACAAATTTTTTAAAGCTAACGCAGCCTCAGATACTAACTGACCCCCTCCGGGTAAATTTGTTGGTACCAAATTACTAGGTACATAACTAGCTGGCAAACCAGAAGTTTTGGTCACAGGAGCTAGCATATAATTAGTACAACTAAGAACTTTTGTTGATGAATTTGCTGAAGAACCACCTGAGCTATCACTATTCTTTCCACTACCATCAGTAGAACCTAAAGAGCCAACGATAGTTCTATTAGTTGATGTAATCGTTACTTTAATGTTAGTAAACTCACTTTTATATTGTGTTGCATATTCAAGCAAAGTATCACAATAGTTAAATCCATTATTTAGTTGTAAAGTTAAAGATGGATAACATGCACCTAAGTACCTTCTGCCTGCCAGTTGTATTAAATTTAATTTATCTGTACTTAATACATCGTATTTTTGACACAAATCAGATTTGTCTGATGATTTTTCTGGATATTTTTCATATGGCTTACACCAACCTACAGCCCTAGTATCTCTGGCTGAAACTCTATACGCATACCAATCATCTCGACTTTTTGGTAAAAAATTGTTTGATAATTGAATATCTTCACTATGTTTAACAGCAGCTGCACAGAGCGCAGGCCCTAAAAAATTTCTAAGGTCTGAGCTGATTGTATATTTTTCTATACCAATTTCTTTCATGCATTTATCAAAAGCAGGCGAACTTGCGGCTTTCATAAATACACCTGATAGAAATTGAGCTGGTCCAGATGCCCCTACTGCATTTTCTTTTGACCAAGCTCGAAGAGCTGGATCACCAGAGTATGGTTGTTTATTATCATCTATTAGTGAGGTCTCTATACGTATGGTGGCTTTTAATAATTCCGGCGGATAAAAATTATTATAATGAGCGGCTATAGATTGGGCTACTACATATACTAACTCATTGAATGAGCCAAAAATCCTTGTAGAGACAAACTCAGAATTTAACTCGCTTTCAGACACACATAACAATTTAGATGAGTCATGATAATCTTTTTGTCCTAACTCATAATCTAATCCTTTCAGTGCATTATTGCGCAAACTTTCACACTCTGACCTTAACGTTGGGTTTGCAACATTACACTTTTTTATTAATGCATCAAGCATTGATTTTGTTATACTAGATTTAGGCTTTTTATCAACACATGACAAATCATTTAATAATGCAGCTACAATCTTATCACTACTATCTCTGGAATAAGCAGCACACATTTTGGTGTCAATAGGAAGAACAGAGCGCGCTGTCAAGCCCGAAGCTGGTGCTTCTAGGTTACATCCCAATATTTCTCCAAACAATACATATGGATCTATTTGATTACCAGCAATACTTGCACTAGTATGTAAATGAATATTATTGAAATCGTAGATGCAATAACCTTTTGCGTCATCTGTGCTTCCATCAGGGCCTTTTGTACACAGATTACCTATGTGCTCTCCTGCCTTTACTGATAAACCATTTGAACTATTAGTAAGCTGTTGTTGTATTCTTTTGTGCACTGCATCATTACTTAAGTGAGCAAAATAGTAAAGTATTCCTGATTCTCCCATTAAGTATATAGATCGCCCTAAATTGCCATACGAAGTTGAAGAATAATTTACAACTTTTGTTATCTTGCCATCCTCTGGAGCTATTACCTTATAATCTCTATTTTTCTTGAAAGCAGGATAAAAGTCAACTGGCAGACTATTATTCAGATCCGAAGCACAGTGAGAATACCATCCACTAGGACCTTGAAAACATTTGTGCTCGCTAGGCATAGGACAGACAGCTTTTACGTTAGATCCAATAGTGCTCGAAATAACAGATTTTTCAGATGATGATTCAGCAGAAGATAGATTACTCACACTACTTTGACAATATTCAAAATGCATTGGATCAAACTTTGACCATAATGGATAACGTCCTCCCCATCTAAATCCATTAGTCTCAAAAGCTTCAACGACTTCAGGTGGTATGTCTAAATTACAAGAGTTACCTTGATACTGATTGGTTGATGGGTTTAAGTCTATTGCTATACCAAAAGCATGATTTGATATTTTGCAGTCTGATGAATTTGGACTACTAATAAAACCTCTCACTGGTCTAGGATTAAAAGTACCACCACTAATAAAAGTATACGACCCACTCGGAAAGACATATGTATTACCATTAAAAGAGTTACCGTTGATTGTTTTCAATCTAATGTCATTCTCAACTTTTCTGAATGCTTCTACAACTTTTTTATGAACTTGAACATTGCTACCTAAAAAGGTTATATTTTCAAGATTCTGCCTTACAGTTTGACCTATCAGTCGGATTTTTTCTTCACATGTCTTACTTTGGTCACTCAATAGATTAGCATCACCATTTCCAAACATAACATTTAATGCGTTTGCATTATCGCAGAAACCAGATATGTTTGTTGGACATGAAGGATATTGAACTCCTTGTCTAGCAGGTAGATTCTTACACTTCAATTCACTACAACTCCATGTTGCTGGATTTGTCGATGGTTGATTCACGGGATCATCATTAGAGGGCTGCTTGTTATCGATACATTTTGCTTCGCAAACTCCTGGCACGACAAAGCCCCTTTTACACAACTCTTGCTCCAAAACTCCTACATTATGTCTTACATCTAAACTTTCAAGACACAAAAACCTTTTTTCTTTTTTTGGTATTTTAAAAATACTATCTAATGCGTTTTCAAAATATTCATTAGATGGCAAATTTAAAGTCTTTAACATATTCATCAATTGTTCTTTACTATCGTATTTATTTCTCAAATAATAAGCATCACAGGTCAATAACGGAATAGTTAAATATAACTCCGCTACTTCAGGGGCGATAATATTCTTTGAATTACAAAGAATCTCATCCCTTGTGCATATTTCCGGGTTTTTATAAAATGGATTAGTTATTTTTGTTGGTAATTTAGGTAAATCAATGGTTGATAAGTGACTATTTTGAGTATAGATCGTAAGTAATTCGGTAAAAGGATAAATAAAACCTAAAAATGGGATACCATACTCTAAATGTAAGGGTTCGTATGGTCTTGTGAGAGGAATATCGTTCTTAAACAAGTCGGCAAAATTTTCTCCAGTTAAACTTGTTTTTTCTGTTGGTTTTAATGGATCAAAAAAATCATATTCTAATTCTTTGTCATTTTCAACATTATATCTAGTGCCAGAAGTGTTTTTGTTAAATGTTCTTAACTTATTGTCTCGTATGCTACTAAAAGCTTGAGCATCTACAGCTAAAATGTAATCTCCAGTGTTCAGCCTTAAACCTCTATTACTTAAATTTCTGTTTATCACAGTGTAAAACTTATGTAATGCTGACATGACCCCATCAATTTTAAAATCATCTGGTTTGAGAAATTTATCAATGTTGTAATATAGTTTACCCTCCAAAATTCCTTGCATTTCAATACATATTCGAAAATAATCTTCTCTTGATCTACACAAACCAGCATGAATTTCTGCATCATTACAAACAAATTGCCTAACTGAAGCACAAGTCTTTTTTACTTTATTTTCTACAAAAGTCCTCTCTGGCATAAACTTACAATCAGGCACTCCATATAACTTCAATCCAGGCATCATCTGATGACCACTTAAAAATCTGCGCGCATAATGCCAGCATACATCTATCGATGGCATATCACCATAAAATTCATCTACTATGATTTCCGGGCCTGTAACATAATTATCTGGAAGTTGATATATTAAAGTGTTATCGCCATTCAATTTTAAAAATTTTGGTATATTAAATTTTAAAGGATCATATTGCCTATAGATATTTTTATCTGTATTGAACATAACGTTACTCATCCGCACAATGTTTGCAGTTTCATTTGATCTTGCTTCTATATAGTTTTGATTGGAAATCATTTTCTTTCCAGTTTTAGGATCTTCAAAATCATAACCTTTAAAAAACTTATCCGAACTTTCTTGCAAAATATTCCTTGACTTCTCAAAGTTGATCGTTTTCTCAAAATTATCACTTAAACTCGCTGGATGAACATACAGTGTAGTTATATTAGGATCAAAATTTATAAAATTGAAAGCTAATAAATTTGACTGATTTAATAGAGAACCAAGATAAGGAAATGGGTACTGTTTTGATTCAATACTTCCTGAACCTGAGAATTTTGACTGAGGTTCAACAACTGAATAGCCTATATTCATAGTATTAAATGCAGGAATAGTAACAGCATTAAAGTACTTATTTGACACAAAACTAGCTAGAGCTTTAATACCTAGATTAACTCTTATAGTTCTATAGCCTAAATATCTACAAACCTGTGGATTACAGCTCATAGCTATATCCGCTGTTAAATTACTCTTAGTATTATGTGAATCAATTCTAAAAGCACTGACACTATTATTTATCCCTGATGATTCTTCTTTATACTTTATTGTATTAAAGTAAAAATCAACTGTAGGTTGATATTTTGGACATAAGGCAGCAATATCCCGAACATACTCTGGAGTAAGTATGCTAGTCCTTATATATTCATTAAATGCCTCAAGACCAGTTGACCACCAAGCGGTTTGAAAACTTTCTAATCTATGTATATCTGACTTAAACCACAACTGCCTAAAAAAATTTATATAGTCAACGGTTTCATCCTGGCAAAATCTTAACAAATCTTTTTCAAACATCGAATTAGAGACACTCCCCCCCGACTTACCAAACTCTGTGAGAATGAACTTTAAGTTATGTTTTTTAACGTATTCTCTTATACTATTTGATGGATTATTACAATTACCACTACTATCATAATCAGGATATCCTTCCAAATTTTCCATTGTATATATATTTGCAAGAATATAATCAAACAAAGTTGGATCGATTGTCTTTCCTGCAAAAAGATAATTCTTAGCATCTCCTCCATTTGCAGATGGATCCTCATAACAAGCTCCACCTGCAAAAGCTGCCGGAGCTAAAAACATTCTATCTCTGTACTTTTGAAGATATCTTGCATTAGAATTTGCTCCTTCGACTAAAACATCATAGTCTAATTTTCCGCTAGTGAAAATCTTAGGAAAAGACTTCCATTCAATCTTAGGTTCGTTTGGACCCAAAACACAAACAAACCTTGCTTGAGCGTCTTCAGTTAGCTTATAAATAGTTTCACAAACTTTTGCAAAACTAGATGAATCATTGATATTATAATTTAAGCTACAACCACCAGGCTGGTCATTGTAACAGAATCTGACAATTGGAAAGTACCCTGTTTCATTTGCAGCGACAACAGCTTGGGCAGCAGCTCCAGTATAACCACTATCCATAGCTAATACAACAACTGAGCCAAGATTCAAATTTGGTCTTCTTAGTTTAGGATCTTTACCTCTATAGATATTCAGTTCACTTTTATCCAATTGAACAAAACCATTATTTACACCTAACTTTGAACCATAATATATTGAACAATCGTTATTTTCGGAGTATGGAGTATTAGTTATCGGATTATAAACTACACATCTCTCTGCATCAGTAATTAACTCAAAGCTCTCTTCTGGTGCTTCTGTAGAAAACTTAACTACATCACTACAACTTGATAGTATTTGTTTTAACTCCTGATCATCCCAGTGATGTGGCCATACTCTTCTACCTCCTGATACTTCATCTGGTCCGTTTGGAAATAGTGCAGCATATTTACCTCCTTGACCAAATAAACTTTTTGAACTTCTAAATAATGCAACACCCGATACCAACTCATCTTGACAAAAGTTCTTCATATTAACTTTAAGTACCTCAAATGATTTAGATCTGTCATTATCTAGTGAACCATACTCAGTAATCAAGACTTTTGCACCTAAAGCTTCAGCAAAACCTCTAGGATTAACCTGCTTTCCTGATTCGCTAAATTGTTTTGTTAAAAAATTCTGATAGGCATCAAAACCGGGCAATTCATAAACGTTTAGTGCAACATAATCAAAAACATTACTTAAATCACCTCGTCTGATGTAAGCTCTTAAATCTGAAGAATTATCTCTAACAATGTCTATGGAATAAGTAGAAGTCTGAATACCTTTAGATTTAAGTATCTTGGCCAGCTGTACTGATTTGCTAGATATGTCATCTAAAATCTGATCGCTAGCCGGACCTCCACCTGAATATCCAAATTGCGTGTACTCAACCGGCACAGTCGGTTCATTTGGTCCTGTTGAACACACAAAACTAGCTTTTGGTACTAAATTCCCAAGTTCAGTACAAAATTTTATAATTGCATGATTTTCATCAATACTTTGATTGTTCAAAGGAAATTCACATCGAGTTCCATCATTTACACAAAATCTGATAAAAGTTAACTGTCCTGCATCCCATGATTTAGTAATAAACGAAACAGCTGCATTTAAATCAGAAATCGAATTTACTATATTCACTCTAAATCCATTTTGCAGACCAATTGATTGTTCAAAATTATTTATAAAATCAGCATCATCTCCACTCATTCGTAACCCAATATTTTGACCACCTTTATTTATTCTGTTAGCCTTGATATCTCTAAGAGCTGTAACTTCTTTCAAAAAACCAAAAGGATCAATCTCAAAAGTCTGTATCTGATTTAGCAATCTACCTGTTGAAGCCAAAAAAACAAAAAACATAAATAAAACCGACATCTTTGCAGGTAAACTCAGCTTACTAAAATACTTCAACACTTTGATTACATTCATAGTTTGATGCTTAAAACACCATCAATAATAATATTATAAATCATAATACATAATAATCTAATTTTAAATTTTAAAATCCTGTTAGATTAGATCTTAAAAGACCATAAAGTATATCTGAATTAATGAAAAATTAATAAGAACAATCTACTATATTTTATGATAATAAAATTATAAGATAAGCTTATCTGTTTTTATTAAAGCTATCAAACAACTATTTTGTAAATTACCTTTAGAATATTAGGTTTAGGATTAATTTGTTATACTTAATTTATATTAATTCATAAAGAATGAAAAAACTTCTGATAATTGACTCTTTCGCGATTATTTTTAGAGCTTTTTATGCTTACCCACCAACACTATCAACACCAGACGGTCAACCATCAAACGCAGTATATGGATTTACTTCAATTTTAATAGAAATTATAAAGAAATTTCAACCAGAATATATAGTTGCCGTATTTGATTCAGCAACACCAACGATTCGATCAACAGAGTTTAGTCAATACAAAGCAAATAGAAAAGAAACTGATCCATCACTTTTGATTCAAATTCCTTTAGTAAGAGAAGTGTTGGAATCTTTTAGTATTCCCGTACTTTCAATTGATGGGTACGAGGCTGATGACATCATCGGTACAATTATTGAAAATACAAAACAAAATACTGATCTAGAGAAAATAGTAGTAACAGGAGATCAAGATATTTTTCAATTAATAAATTCATCAACTTCAGTATACTTGACTGGGAAAACTTTCTCCAGTTCAAAACTCTTCAGAAGAGAAGAAGTTTTTGAAAAGATAGGTGTGCATCCCGAGCAAATACCAACATACAAAGCACTGGCAGGTGATCAATCTGATAATATTCCAGGAGTGAGCGGCATAGGACCAAAAACAGCAGCAGAACTTATATCAAAATTCCATTCTCTAGAAAATCTATATTCAAATTTGGACAAAATCAAAGAATCCATTCAAAAAAAGTTAGAAGAAAATTATGAAATCGCCATTAAATCCCTACAACTAGCTACTATAAATTGCCATGTACCGTTATCATTTGATCTTACAGAATGTAAATACGAAAAAGTTGATACCTTTAAGGTTCTTCGAATATTTGAGAAATTTGGTTTTAATTCGTTGATAAAAAAAATAGACACAGTAAAAAATTTAAAAAATCAAATTGAGAACTCAGCTAATTTTGGATCACATCTTGTGCATTCTGAAAGCAGTTTAAACTTGTATAATTTTAGTGATTTGCTAAATACTTCATCGACAAAATTTTTCGTAGATTTCAAAATAAAAAATTACGAATTAGGTTTTTTTGAAATAGATATTTACAATATAAAAATTAATGATGGTCAAAATATTTATGAAGTAAAAAGTGAAGAAATAATCCAATTTCTTGATTGGATAAATAATAAAACTATTATATTATTTAACGTAAAACCTTTTTTACATTATTTATTGAATAAAAATCAACATTCTGTATTCGATAATATCAATTATCATGATTTAGGTTTTGCTACTCATGTTTTATCAGCTGGACAATTCAGCACAGACATCAATGATATTTACTCATATGCCAAAATACCAAGTGAAAAAAAATATTTAGATAGGACATTACATGGTTGGAGTATATATTCTAAGATTGCTGATGAGCTATTAAAGAACAGAATTTACAAACTAGAGCTAAATGTTTTAAGGAACGTAGTTTTGATGGAAAGATCAGGAATAGAATTTGATAAAAATTTAGCAGAAGAATATAGAGAAAATCTAAATATTCTAAAACAAAATCTGACTTTTCAAATTTATGACCTCGCAGGTATAGAATTTAACCTTAACTCTCCTAAGCAAATAGGTGAGATTTTGTATGCAAAAAGAGGTTTACCAATGTTTTCAAAAACCAAAAAAGGTAGTTACCCTACAGATGAATCAACATTAAAAAAGTTAAAGTTATTGGATCCATTAGTTGAGCTAATTTTACAATATAGAGAAACTGAAAAATTACTCTCCACATATGTACTAGCACTACCAAAATATGTAAAATCAAACAATAGAATATATGCACACTTTGATCAATTAGGCACAATTTCGGGTCGATTTTCATCAAGAAACCCTAACATGCAAAATATTCCTGTAGCACAAAAGGATAACATAAACATTAGAAATTTATTCGTCAGTAGCAAAAAATACAAGTTTATATCTTTCGATTATTCTCAGCAGGAATTGAGAATATTAGCTGCATTGTCAAAAGAAGAAAAAATGATAGAAGCTTTTAATCAAGGCATAGATATTCATGCACTCACAGCTTCCGAGATATTTGGGATCAATATTGAAAATGTAAACAAAGATCAAAGATCAATAGGTAAAGTTATCAATTTTAGTATTATATACGGTATATCCGGCTACGGTTTATCCGAACACTTACAAATAGATGTGCACACAGCCAAAGGGTTTATTGATAAATTTTATCTTAAATATCCAAAATTAAGAGATTATTTTGAAGAACAAAAAGAATTAATATATTCCCAACATTACCTTGAAACAGCTTTAGGTAGAAAAAGATTTGCAAAAAACTTACTGGGTACAAATAAATTGTTACAGCAAGCAATAATTAGGGAATTGCTAAATTTTCCAATACAAGGTACTGCTGCGGATCTAATGAAAGAAGCAATTTGCTTAATCTATAAATCATTAAAAAGATATGATGCTAAATTATTATTGCAAATACATGATGAATTCTTGTTCGAATTTCAAGGAAATGAATCTGAACAATTAGATTTTATTGAACAAATAAAAAATGACATGTTGTCTGTTACAAATCTTGGAGTAAACTACAAAGTAGACGTCAAAACAGGGGTTAAGTGGGGCGAAATGCAAGATATATTTTAAGTGAATTATATTATAATAGTTTTTGATACCTTAGATAATGATTTTATTACTAGTCTTAGTGAATTTATGAAAAAAATTGTAATATTTGATTTAGATAACACATTAGCTGAATCAAAACAAAAAATCCAATATAACATGGTAGAAACACTTAAACTTCTCTTACAATCTGTAATGATAGGTATCATATCGGGAGGATCTTTTGATCAATTCAAGAAGCAAGTTTTAGAGGAATTACAACCTTCAGAAAATGAGGCATCTCGTATTCACTTATTACCTACATCAGGAACACAATACTATCGATACTTAAACAATCAATGGACACTCATATACAAAGTGGGGATGGAAGAAGATGATATTAACAAAATTTGGGAAGCTTTAGAGAAAGTCATAAAAGAGGAAGGAATTAACAAAATGGTTTGTTTTGGGGAACGAATTGAAAATAGAGGTAATAGTCAAATCACATTCTCTGGATATGGACAAAGTGCACCACTAGACATTAAATCAAAGTTTGATCCAGATAAAAGCATCAGATTAAGAATGAAGCAAAAACTTGATCAATTACTACCAGAATTTAATGTAAGAATTGGAGGAACATCTTCAATTGATATTACAAAACCCGGTATAGATAAATCATTTGGCATTAACAGACTTATAGAACATTTAGGATTACAAAAAAATGATATATTATACATAGGAGACGAACTGGAAGAAGCTGGAAATGATTACCCAGTTAAATCAATGGGGATAGAATGTATAAAAACTACTGGCCCAGCTAACACTATAGAAATTATCAAAAATTTTATTTTTTAGTTTATTTTAATATGCACATAACAACATTAGATGAAATAAGTGGTTACAAAATCACAAAAAATCTTGGTTTAGTGAGAGGAAGCACCGTGAGAGCTCGAAATGCCGGCGCTGACTTTTTAGCTGGAGTAAAAATGTTTATAGGTGGAGAGATAGCAGGATATACAAAGTTACTTGCAGATGCCAGAGAACAAGCTATACAAAGAATGATTGATGATGCGAAATCTCTTGGAGCCGACGCAATAGTAGGCGTAAGATTTGGCACTTCTCAAGTTATGCAAGGTAGTGCAGAAATTTTGGTATATGGAACGGCAGTAAAGCTGGAGGAAATTAACAATAGTGACTTGTAATATATTTAAATATTATTCATGTTCAAGCTCAATGCAAATCTATGGACTTTCTAAGTTTAATTTATACAACTTGTTGCATTTGTTTACCCACAGTTGTGTTCTTGATTGCTTTTGTATTTTTACTCATTAAAAGAGTTAATGAGGCAAAAGAAGAACATTTTGAAAAAAGAAAATATTGAAAAATTTTTATATCTAAATTTTTAGAGCATTAAACTTTTTAGAATTAAAACAAAAGAAATTAGTGTAATAAGCGTAACTAGAAAATTTTAATTTATTTATAAATAAGTATAAATACTTTTTTTTGTGTCATAGAAGACAAATGTCCTAAATTTGGATAATATAAAAATAATCTTGACAATAGAAAGTACAAATTTTATCGAAACAGTAAAAATATTATTTTTTATAATACTTTATGATAGTTCTGTTTAGGTACAAATATCAATTCACTAGTTAGTTTGATGTTTTATGCTAGTAAAAGTATGGTTTTTTGCTAATGTAAAAAAAAACTTTAAAATAAGATTATGATCTTAGGTCAATTAATTAAATTACAATATGTTTATATCTCTACATTCATTTTTTGGATGGCAGCCAATATAGTTGCGCCATTCTTGTCAGTCTTTGCAATAATATATCTGCCAAACGCAACCACTGTAGACATAGGTATAGCATCGATGATTTTTTTTGTATCTTTTGGTGTTAGTGTGATAATACTTTCATCGATGGCTGATAAGATCCAGGGTTTAGAAGATGATTTTTATATGATATTTTTTGGATTTATCTCTCGAGGAATTATATTTTGTTTATTTATATTTGCTGATTCTATAAATGTTTTTTTATTTCTACATTTTCTTCTTGGTATATCAAGAGGGTTTTCTGATGTATCTCAAGAAAAAATCATTTCTAAACTGTCAAACAAAAAATTACTAAGTACAAGTTTTGGAATTAGAGTGGGTTTGGTAAATTTTGCATCTGCTATTGGAGCTGGAATTGGAGGCTTTATTATAGATATGATTGGATTTAAACCAGTGTTTATTATTATAGGCTGCTTGACTATTTTTGCTGGTGTATTGTTTTTAAACAGCAAAAAATTTATTAAGCAACATTTATAACTTTATAATAGAATTAATTTTTCATTAAAAAAATAAGTTTATAAAATCTTAAAAATTTA
>CALDYZ010000052.1 GCA_937944235.1 Candidatus Dojkabacteria bacterium
TCCCTTAGGACCTATATTAGGGCAAAGCGGTGTGCCTATCCCCCAGTTTTGCCAAGAATTTAATGAGAAAACTGCGGAACTAAGAGGTATGGAAATACCAGTTTTGTTAGAAGTTTATAAAGATAGAACATTTAAGATGACGCTTAGGAAACCTACTGTAATAAGCCTTCTTAAAAAGAATGCCGGAATAGATAAAGGTTCTAGTCATCCAAATTCAAAAAAAGTTGGTAAAGTATCTATGGCTAAAATTGAAGAAGTTGCTAGAATTAAGTTATCAGATTTAAATACAAATAATATTGACTCCGCAATAAAGACAGTTGTAGGCAGTGCAAAAAGTTTAGGTTTAGAAATTATCGATTAATTTTAACAATACAATATATAGTGATAATAAACAATATGAATATAGAGGATATTTTAAAAAAAATTAGAGAGACCAACAAAAAAAGAAATTTTGACGAGTCTTTAACAGCTCATTACTTTTTTGTAAGTAAGAACAGTAAATCTAATAATAATTTTGCATTAAGAGGTTTTGTTACATTTCCGAACGCGTTTGGGAAAGAAAAAAAGGTAGTAGTGTTAACAGATGATGAAAAAGTTGCACAACAATTGAGAGATCTCGGAGCATTTAAAGTTGGAGGTACAGAACTAGTAGAAGAAATATATAATAAAAAAAATATAGACTTTGATGTTTTGATAACAACCCCAAGCATGATGTCACATGTGTCTCGAATAAGCAAAATTTTAGGACCAAAGGGTCTAATGCCAAACCCTAAGAATAATACAGTTGGAGAAAATTTGACAGAGATGTTAAAAATGTATAAGTCATGTAGTCAAAGTTTTAAGTCAATTGATAATAAAATGGTGAATATAAGATTCGGTAAATTATCGATGGATGACAGTAAATTGATTCAGAATTTTCATCACGTAACAGAAACCATACTCAATGAATGTAAAAAATTTGGCATAAATTCTTTTAAACGTGTTATAATTAAGACGACAATGGGAAAACCATTGTCATTATAAAAAATTACAAGGTGTCTAAGAAATTAGGTGTTAGAATAAATCCTAACGAGGCGCAATGTAAAAATTGTTTGGGTGCCTAGTTGGTTGGCACCTTTTTAATTTATAAAATATGGCTAAAACTAAAGAACAAAAAAAAGAGATACTAGATAGGTATAAGAGATTGCTAACTGAAAATGAGTCTGTCGTTTTTTTTAGTCACAACAAAGTCGATGCAAATACTTTGGTTGAGATTAAGAAAGAATTACACAAAGAAAATGTTTATGTTACTGTCTTAAAGAAGTCATTGTTAAAAAAAGCTTTTTCGGATTTAAAATTCGATGTAAGTTTGTCAGGTCAGATTTTAGGTATTATTTTTAACAATAATACTCCATATTGTTTAAAAAAAAGCTTGGCTATAATAAAATCAATAAAAAACAAGAATAAGGAAATCGTGTTAGATGTGAGTTTTGGTGTATTCCAGGGAAGATATATAACATTTGAGGAAGTTATATCATTGTCTGAAGTTCCAGAAAAAAATGTTTCGGTATCGATGATAATAGGTATATTGGATCAGGGTATTGTTGGAACACTGAATGTTTTACAAAACCCTGTGGTTTCTTACTTAAACATAATTGGTAAAGCATACAAAACAGATTGAATTTATATAATATTTGTTATTTGTCATATGTATGGATAAAATAAAAGAGATAGTTGAGGCGATACAAGGCCTTACCTTAATAGAGGCTTTTGAATTAAAAAAAGCTTTGGAAGAAAAATTCGGTGTAACGGCAAGCACGCCGGTATTCCTAGGAAACAGTGGAAATAGTATTCCAGGTTCAAACGCTGGCGATCCTAGTTCACAATCGGAAGAGGGACAAAAAACTGAGTTTGACGTTGTTTTGACTTCAGTTCCAGCAGATAAAAAAATAGCTATAATTAGAATAGTTAAAGACAAAACTGGTCTTGGATTAAAAGAAGCAAAGGATTTAGTTGAAACCTTACCCGCAAAGATAAAAGAAGGTGTAAAAAAAGAAGATGCTGAAGAAATTAAAAAATTAATCGAAGCTGAAAATGGTACCGTAGAGTTGAAATAAACTTTGAGGTAAAGCTAGACAACTACTTGTGAAAAATAGACAAACAAAAAAACTCCTTTTTTAATAAGGAGTTTTTTTTTATTAGTATGTCCATATATCTCTATATAAGTAAGATAGTATGTAATAATACAGCATGTTAAGACATCTTTTTTTTTCTACTTAATATAAAATAAAAACATAGCAGTACCTGTAGTAATTAAAACTATTAATTAAAAAATCACATATTTAATTTTAATAAACAACAAATACTCTTTTAAACAAGGACGATTGTTGTTTTTTTTGGGTTAAAATATCCCCAATGAAAGTAATCTCTAATCTATTTTACTAAAATGGATCAAACATAATTAAAGCTTAATTTTGATAAACTTAACTTATAAGATGCTCGAATAAATATTTATTATATATAAATTTTATAACACAAAGTATTATTTTGAAGCAATTAAATAAATTTGACATGCTCTCGCCATAAGAGTTTACAAATTAGTGTAGTTTATATTATCCAACAGCATATCTCAAACAGATGAAAAACGTTTAATTATAACTTTATTAACAAAATATTTGTCCATCCAAATCTTATTAATAGGAGCATTAAATATCTTATTCATTACAGATAAGTTAACATATCTATAAGTTGTATCGACTAACAAATCTATCTTTGGGTTTTCTACATAATTTTGCAATTTGCATTCAAAATAGTTTTTTAAAAATCTTAATATAAGACTGACCTTTTTATCGGATACATACGAACTTGAATCATTAAAGTCTATTTTTTCATAAAAATATAAAGATAACAGTGATACATAATGTTTATGTAGATTTTCACCAAAATTCATAGAAATAAAGCTGGTAGGAAATAGTAAAAATAGAATATTAAAAGAATCATTTAAATTATAATTATATTCTTTATAAATTTCAAAAAAATCTAAAACTTCAACATTAATGTTGAAAATTTTACACAAATTATGGAATCTCAATTTATAAATATCTTCAGATAAAAACGAATAGAAATCTATTATCACAAAGTCATCTACTTTATATTTTTTAGCAAATTCGCTAAAGGTTAAAAACACAAAATCTATCACATTGTTAATGTAATGCTCTTTAACTAAACAAACATCTTGTAAAACTACGCTTTGTTGATCAAATAAATATACACATAGCTCACTATCATATTGATAAATAATTAATTTTTTTTTCTGAAACTTTTTAAATAGAAACATAGCTGCTATTAACAAAATACCCTTGGCAGGATTCGAACCTGCAACCTCTCCCTTAGGACGGGATTGCTCTATCCAATTGAGCTACAAAGGCAAATAAGACTACCATTATATAGAATTATACTACAAAAAGAAAAATCCTATTCAAGTATATTAATAAGGTACGTATGGGAAAGGATCAATATAATTACCTTGATACCTTATGCCAAAATGAAGATGTGTACCTGTACAATATCCTGTGCAGCCCATATACATTATATCTTGACCTGTCTTAACAAATTGTCCAGTCGAGACCCATAAAGTCTCTCCGTGAAAATAAACCGAATTTATACCTTTACCATGATCTATACGAATAAAAAAACCTTCTCCGTACAAACCAAGACCTGCATATGCCACAACTCCATCAGCAACAGATCTTACTGGACAACCACCAAATTTACTTAAATCTACACCATTATGACCTGGGAAAAATCCCCTCGATACAACATATCCTGTGCAATCAGGATTTGAGAGAGGATTAGAAAATTTTATAGAATTTAACAAATCTTTATCACTTTCAGTTAATATCTGAACACCAACATGGGTAGGTTTTCTATATGGATTTTGGACTGGTAACAAAGATTGTGGAGAATGTAACCTCCCTCCTGGTATAAACAATTTCTGACCTTCTAAGATTTGAAAATTATTATAAACCAATTGATTGATTTCAATTACACGGAATCTGTCTCCTTGAGTTTTTGTTAAAATTGTGTCTAAAGTATCTCCTTTTTTTACCTCATAAAGTACACCATCAACTTCCGGAATGTTTATCGATGATCCTACATTAACACGCCCATTGTATTGATCTATAGTATCAAGATTGGCCCATTTAACAGTATCCTCAGATACACCATACTTTGCAGCAATACTTGATAAATTTTCTCCGTCCTCTACCTTATGAACTGTAAAATTAAAAAAATATTGTTGTTTTGATATTTTTTTTATAGGTAGAATGTTACCTTGAGATACTTTATCTACATTACCATAAACCATTTCTACACCAGTTAAATTTTTAGATAAGGAATTAGCATTCACCATATTATGAAAAAAACCCAACAACAAAGTTAACAAAGAATAAGATATTAAAACAGTATGAATAACAAAAGAAAACAGTCTTACTCTTTTGAACAAAAACTTTTTGAGTATATACTTCAAGACCAGTAATATAAAATTTAGTTACATCAATATTACATGCTTTCGTGTAAAGTGGCTAAAAATTCTTTATTGTTCTTTGTTTTTCTTAGCCTATTTAAGAGTAATTCAGTAGGATTAGTCTGAGTTTCATTTTTAATTACGTCTAACATCCTAATAACTTTCCAAGTTTGAGACAAAGTATCTGCATCAAGAAGTTTATCTTCATTCCTTGTATATGAAGCAGAAACATCTATAGCAGGAAATATTCTTCTTTCTGCAAGCTTTTTATCCAATTTTACTTCCATATTACCTGTTCCCTTAAATTCTTCAAAAATTACTTCGTCCATTTTACTACCTGTATCCACTAGTGCTGTAGCAATTATAGTTAAGCTTCCTCCAGACTCCATATTTCGAGCAGCTCCAAAAAACCTTTTGGGTGGATAAATCGCAACCGGATCAAAACCTCCAGAAAGCGTGCGTCCAGACGGAGGTGCTATAATGTTATATGCCCTTGCTAAACGAGTTATGCTATCCATCAGCACTACAACATCTTTACCTAGCTCTACCAAGCGTTTAGCCCTTTCTATAGCCATTTCAGAAATTCTTGCATGTAACTCCGGAGGTTCATCAAAATTAGCTGCTATGACTTCTCCTTTCACCGATCTTTGCATATCTGTTACCTCCTCAGGACGCTCGCCTACAAGCAACACAATAAGATAAATTTCTGGATGATTAATTGAAATACCTTTGGCTATATCTTTTAATAACCAAGTTTTACCCACCTTAGGAGGTGCTACAATCATAGATCTTTGTCCTTTACCTATAGGACAAATCAAATCTATTAATCTTGTAGATAAAGTAAATTGATCAGTTTCTAATTTTATTTGCGAATCCGGGTATATCGGTGTTA
Organism: Candidatus Dojkabacteria bacterium; assembly: GCA_937944235.1. GTDB lineage: Bacteria > Patescibacteriota > Dojkabacteria > J137 > J137 > CALDYZ01. The sequence continues at coordinate 5,397 of CALDYZ010000052.1, forward strand.
AGCTGTTAAAATTGGGTCTAGACAGCGCAGCTTCTGGCGAAAAGCCGTTTACTGCCTCTACCTTCAATAAACTTAAATATCTCTCTCCTTCCTTTGGTGGTCGAGCCTGTCCAGATATAAAATCTCCTGGTCGTAAATTTAGTCGTTTAATTTGTGAAGGCGAAACATAGACATCATTGTCACTAGGTAACATGCCATTGGATCTCAAAACACCATGACTTTCTTTTATTATTTCCAAAAAACCTTCAGCAAATATATTGCCACCTCTCCTCGTTTCTTCTTCTACTATTAACATTATTAAATCATGTTTTTCATAATCCGCAATATTTTTTATGGATAAACTGTTGGCTATCTTTCGTAATTCTACCAAACTCAACTTCTCTAGGTCTTTTACAGTTCTTGCTTCAACAACGTTATCCTTATATAAACTTAAATTATTAGACTTATCAAATATCTTTTTACCCGAGGAGGATTTTGTCGATTTTGTATTGACAATTACCTTAACTTTTTTATCACCACTGCCCTCACTGATGTTATTTTCTAATAATTTACTCTCGTCAACTGATGAAACCGAAACCGTACCTTGTAATTCTTTGCCTACTCCTGAACTCTCTAATTTATCAAAGGCATCGTCAATTGATGGTTTCTTTTGTCTAGGCATAAATCTAAAAAGCTAAAAAAGAGAAAACACAATACTACACAAATTAAGATGGTCAAAGGTGACTAACTTTGTAATACAATTTAATTTATTATTTAACCAAACAGTTATTATTTATTATTATATAGAAAAAAGTAGAAAAACAACTAAAAATACATCCTTTAATAAGTCAAAAACTTAACATGTTTAAGATTACCATATGCTTTATCCTAAAGTCCAGCAAGTAGATTTCAAAAACGAAATCCTGTACGCGAACCAGACTTTCTTTGGGACAAATACACAGAGTCATATCAAAAATTATCCTAAAGTCCAGCAAGTAGATTTCAAAAACGAAATCCTGTACGCGAACCAGACTTTGGGATAATTTTTGAATTTTTGATGTGAGTAAGCTTAGCTTGTCAAATTGTTAAATATCATTGTTTACAATTATATCATACAAACTTTATAAGTATATGTCAATAATATATTTTTCAAATTTCAAACCTGTAAATAGTTACAATGTACATATTAAAAAATAAAAGAAAGTTTCACGGTCATGATACGTATCGTAAAATAACTTAGCTTTAATAAAATTTATTAAAATTTATTAAAATTTAATAAAACTTACTAAAATTGGAAATATTTTATTGTATTAGTAAAAGAAAAAAATACAATAAATTGGGTTATAAGGTAAAAAAATGTTCAGTTCAAACGCAAACAGGATTGATTACAATCTACTTATTTTTATAAGTCTATTAGAAGAATCAAAATTTACAACTAGAGAAATTGGTTTTGAAGAACTAAACCTTAAACTATTTAAAACTATGTAATCAGATATTTTATTTAAAATATGAAGTGTTACAGATCTTCTTAAATTTCTAACTCCGTATTCTTTGCTATACCCTACATCTAAAATATAATCTTTTACATTTTCATCTACCGATACAATTACACCTTTGTGTAAAAGATCTAGCAAATACTCTTCAATAATCCCATCTACAATTTTCCTTGCATCATTGTAACTGAGGTAGTTAAACACCTCTATGTCATCTATTCTATTTAGTAACTCCGGTTTTAACTCTCTGCGTAGCTCATTCATCACAATTTCTTTCACCTTATTATTTATATCTGACATATCTTCTTCTTTATCTTGCTTTTTAGCTACAAAGCCAATTGACCTAATGGAGCCAGATACTGCTTCCATACCGATATTTGATGTCAACACTATTATTGTATTATTAAAGAAAACCTTGTTTCCTTTACCGTCTTGTATAAAACCTTCATCAAGTATTTGTAATAAAATATTCAAAACGTCTGGATGTGCTTTTTCAATTTCATCAAACAAAACAAGTGTGTAAGGATTTTGTCTTACATAATTACTCAAAATACCACCCTCATCATAGCCAATGTAGCCTGGAGGAGCACCTATTAATTTAGCTACACTATGTGATTCCATGAACTCACTCATATTCAACTGCAACATACCTTTCTCTTTAGCAAAAAATTCACTGGCTATATACTTAGCTAGCTGAGTCTTTCCAACTCCGGTCGGACCCAAAAAAAGGAAAGAAGCTATAGGTTTATTTATATCTCTAAAACCTAAAAAAGATCTTTGTAATATGTTTGAAACATTTTTAATAACTTCGTCTTGTCCTATTATTTTTTTTAGAGAATCTAACACATCTACATTATGATCGTTAACTAAATCACTACCAGCATTAGGTACTTTACTTATACTTCTTACAACTTCTACAATATGCTTATATGATATTTTTTTGTTATGCTTATAAAAAGTTTTACCTTTTACTTTATATCTTCCAGTTTTTAACAATTCTAATTTCTTTTTAATTTCATTTTCTTTGACTTTCAACTTTGATGCCTCTTTAAATTTATTTGATAGTAGTAAATCTTTTTTCTTTTCTTGAATTTTTAATAAAGATTTAGCTAGACTATTTATTTCCGGAGTATTGTCATACTGCACACCTAAACTAAGATGTGCTGCAGCCTCGTCCAAAACATCTATCACTTTATCAGGAAAATACCTATCTTTTATGTATCTGTCAGACAAGATAATAGCGATATCAATAATGTCATCAGTAATAATAACAGAGTGATAAGACTCTAAACTTTTTTTTATACTTCTCATAACTAATTTGGTAGATTCGATTGATAACTCTTCTACATAAATAGGTTGAAATCTTCTAGCTAAAGCTTTATCTATTTCTATATTTTTTTCATATTCTACTTTAGTTGTAGCTCCTATGATTCTAATACCACCGTCCACAAGATATGGTTTTAGAATATTTGATAGATCCATAGAATCTTTGGAACCTACTGCACCTGCTCCAACTATCATATGTATTTCATCGATAAACAAAACCGCATTACCATCGTTCATTATTTGTTCCATTATCGATTCTATTCTGTCTTCTATTTCGCCTCTTAATTTAGAGCCAGCTATTAATGATGTTACGCTTAGAGAATAAACTCTTATATCTTTCAGATTATAAGGTACATCACTATTGTCATTTAACATGTCTACGAAACCGTAAACAACAGCTGTTTTACCAACACCAGGGTCGCCTAATAATATTGGATTATTTTTATATTTTCTCGACAAAATAGTCATTAAACGTAATATTTCTTTCTCTCGACCTATTATTTTATCCTTACTACTGTTTTCCTTTCTTAATTGATTCAAATCTTGTAAATAACCATCTGGAGTAAACTCATCATCTAACCTATGTTGTAATAAATTCATAGGTTGCAAGATAGATGAACTATTTATATTAAGTAAATTTTGATTTTTTTGATAGATGTCTCCTCCAGTTGCCTGTCTGTTGCTTTGTACAAAAGACATATAATTGTCGAAGTTAATGTTCCTGTTATCTATTAAATCTTTGACCAAAAAATCATCTTTCATCATCAAAAATGCGTAAAACAGATCCTGTACGCTTACTAAATTGCTCTCTAGCTCTATTGCTCTTTTATACGACAATATTAATAAATCTTTTAATTCTTTAGAAAATGCTATTTCATTAGAGGATATAGAGTCTAGGGGTTTTATAGGTAAACGACTTAATATTTCACGTTTTGTTGCTTCGAGATCCAAACCAACAATTGACAAATAGTCCTTAATGGACGAATCAATTGAGAGCAAAGACAAAAAAAAGTGCAATAATTTCACTTCTGAATCTTTATACTCATGAGCTACGCGAACTGACTCAATAATTATGTCCCTAGCCACACTAGAAAAACTGGATAAAATCTTGTTATCCATAGTACTTAAAATTTTTATACATCCTCAGTAAGAAGTTGTTGCTTATCAGTTGGCGACTCTAAAGACGAAATGCTTTGGCCTTCTATCAGCTTCTTTAATGTGTCCATTTCTCTACCTCCTAAATTTTGATTTTCATCTTGTAAAACAGCTCTATCTGCATTTTTGCGCATCAACTCCTCATATTTTTTCAAACTTAAGCCCAGGTGCCTTTCTTCGTTTGATATAGATATAATGACAGCTTTAACCTCGTCACCTACAGAAATCACAGTTGACGGATGCTTAACTAGTTTGTTTGAGAGTTCTGATATATGAATTAACCCATTTAGCCCTTCACTTAACCTAACAAAAACTCCATAATCAACTATACTTACAACCTTACCAGTTACAATTTGGCCCACATGAAAATTAGCAACCAGAGACTTCCACGGATCTTCGTATGTACGTTTTATACTGTATGCAACCTTCTTCCTATTATCATATAAACCTATAACTTCCACACTTACTTTATCGCCTATCTTATAATGATCCGCAGGATTAACTACTTTATCCCATGAAATTTCAGACAAATGCACTAAACCTTCGACGCCCTCAGCATAAACAAATAACCCAAAAGGGGCTACACCAGTAACTTCACCCACCATCCTATCCCCCACTTTTATTTTAGCTAGAGTTTCATTTTTCTTTTGTAAGTCAACATTATTCAACATTCTTTCGGATAATATTACTTTTCCTGCAGATTTGTTTATCTCAGAAATTTTAACCTCAATCTCTTCTCCTACAAGTTCTAATAGTTTCAATTGTAGATTTCTTTGAGCATCAGATTTATTCGAATATATTTGAGGCGTAAATATTCTATTATTATTTAGCTGAGAGCTTGGTATGAAGCCCCTAATTCCATCAAATATTTCTACTAATACCCCGCCTGTGTTTGCTTCTATAACCTTGACTTTTATAGTTTCATTGTTATCTTTGATTCTTTGCAACTTTAACCACTTTATTTCTTGACCTGTATTTTTTATGGACAGAGATATCAGACCCTCTGGGCTTTCTGGACTCAAAACATAAAACATCAAAACATCCCCGACGCTAAAATCAATTTTTTTGCCATCTAGTTTTAGGTGTTTACCAGAAACAATACCTTCAGATCTACCTCCTACATCTACCAATATATAATCATTATCTACGAACACAACTTTACCTTCAACAAACTGTCCCTTCTTGAATTCTCTAGGAAAAAAATTTACATAATCTTCTTTAGCTTGTAAATCTAAAGCTGCCTTGTTGGTGTTAGTTTTATTTTTGTGTTTTGCCATATAATTGTTAATATATAAACTTTTAGCCACTGGTTTACTGGTTTTATGAGTAAATAAATTCACCAGAGCCTTCTAAAAACGATTATATCATAAACAAGAGCGGATTTTGAAAAACAAATCAAAATCCGCTCTTTTCTGGCAACTACCTATTTTCCCATCTTGCGACGCAAGAAAGTATCTTCGGCTCAATCTCGTTTCACTTCTGAGTTCGGAATGGTATCAGGTGGTTCCGAGACGATATAGTCACCAGATTTACAAAACCTAAGAAAAAAATAAGATTTGTAAATCTGATAACTAATATACACTTAAAACTAAATAGAAAAGATTGTCTCAAACACAAGACTTTCGGTTTATTAGTACACCTCGACTCAATATCTTACGATACTTACATCTAGTGCCTATCAACCCAGTAGTCTACTGGGAACCTAATGACGAGTTCTAATCTTAGGGAAGGCTTCCCACTTAGATGCTTTCAGTGGTTATCCTAATAGCAACGTAGCTACCCAGCTATGCTCTTGGTAGAACAACTGGTGCACCAGAGGTTGCCTCACTTTGGTCCTTGCGTACTAAAAGTGAGCCCCTTCAAAACTCGAACGATCACACTGGATAGAGACCAACCTGACTTACGTCGGTTTGAACCCAGCTCGCGTACCACTTTAATCGGCGAACAGCCGAACCCTTGGGAGCTGATACACCCCCAGGATGTGATGAGCCGACATCG
>CALDYZ010000053.1 GCA_937944235.1 Candidatus Dojkabacteria bacterium
TTTAAATTTGATATTTCAACATTTTTTTTAGCAAAACCTATCATACTACCAGAGGCATCAACATGTGTTACCTTGTTGTTAGAGTAGAGTAAAGCTAAGGTACTTCCGCCAGTGTATGCAAAAAGATTTAATACGTTAAGACCTCTATATTCCATTAGATATTCCCAGTTTATTGCTTGCTCTGGAAAAATTAATGTGTGTTTAAATTTGGTAAGAGTAAAGTGTAAGTAAAAATTTTTATATTTTATTTTACGTTGAGGAAAATCATACACTAAAGATTTTTTATTATTTTTTATCACAAACCAAGTATCACCATCACCAGTTGTCTTCTCAAACGCATAGCTGACATTTGTCCAATCTACACTTGAGTTTTGAGACCATATAGCCAAAGGATCTGGTCTAGAGATCAACAAGTCTCCCCATCTCTCTAGCTTACGTCCATCGCCAGAGTCTAATAGTTCGTAATCTTTCCAATCCAGAGAATATCTTATCAAGTTACTTTATCTTTAGAATTTTAAACCGTTTTACTCCTTTCTTGTATATTTCAACACTAATCACATCACCAACTTTTTTACCTATAAGAGAAGATCCTACTGGTGAATCAGCGGAAATTTTACCAACTAAACTGTCAGCAGACATGGATTCCTCTGAACCTACTATCTGTAATTCTCTCTTTTCTTTTGTATCTAAATTTTCTAACATAACAGTATCTCCTATATTAACAAAACCATCTTCTACAGGCTCATCCTCTACAACTTGAGCTATTGCTAGTATGCCTTCCAATTCTATGATTCTATTTTCATTGAATTCTCTTTTTTCCATTGCCACTTGATATGCGTGATTTTCACTTAAATCACCTAGCTCTCTAGCTACAGCTAATTCTTCCGCTATCTCAGCTCTTACAACTTCTATTCTATTTTGTAATTCTAACTGCAATGCTTCATAGGCTTCTTTAGTTAAATGAAGTACATTTTCATCGTTGTTTTTTTTCATCTTTGTTCTAGCCATAAATTTTGTGTTAATAAAACTTATACAACTGCATTATACTTGATAAGTTAATCATAAATCAATCTTTACCTGTATTCTAGGTTTAAAATCTTATCTGAAAACATTAATCCACTATACATATATTTATTGCCTTCCACCATCTGCCTATTGATTCTAAAGTTTTGATTTGAAGGAAATATTTTTAAAGATATATCAATATTATGGACAATCCCCGGAGACTTTTTAATAAAAATGTCATAGTCAGATGCATTTGTGTCCGTCAAGTTTTTGTTGTACTCTATAGTTATCTGATTTTCATTAGTAATTTTAAAAACAATACACTTAATGTTTTGGAACTCATTTATTGAAGTTTTAATGTTCGGAAAATCCAGTATCTTAATATTACTATTAGAAATATTCGCATTCATGCATAAAGACAATTCAGAACTGATTCCTAAATTTGGAAGTCTTAAAAGCAACTTAGCAGTCTCTGATAAATTTTTTGTTACTTCAGCTGAATAAGCGTGAGACAAAACAGGCAACTTTGTAGGACTATTATAGAGAGAATCTTCTACACCTAAATAGACATTTAAAAATGTGTCATATTTTATTAAATTTTCATATGATGAAATGTCAAAATAGCTTTTTATTTTATTACTACCTAAAAGTTGTATATCTCTAGACCTTAACAACCCATCAATATTTGCTAGAACACCTAAATTACCTTTTAGCAATGAATCATACAAATAATATAAAACTTTAGATCCATAAACTGTTATAGATTTATGTCTTGATTTTAATGAAAAGTTAGCATCTTGAGACTTTACTATATCTTCAGCACCTCTTATTAGAGTATTATCTACATCTACCTCAATTTCTAAATTCTTCGATACTTCTATTAAACTCGATAAATTAATTACAAATATATTATTTATTTTTTTATTGTAGACTGTGCTTATGATTTTTGCTGTTGTATCAAAAAAATTATCAGTGATATCGTACATGATATCACTAAAAGAAAATGTCTGTTTATCCACTTGGGTAAACTTTGTTAAATTTATGGTATCAATTTCTTTAGAACCAATAAAACTAAAATCAAAATTAACTTCTGAAATTGGTTTAGCCACAATAGAGGTGATCGCTCCATTATTAAAGGTTACCAAAATCAAACCAGCAACGTCTCCACCCATTGGTTTTGGTCTTAAATTATCAGCCAGTATTATTAAATGTGTTTGTTCCCTGTTATTTCCCAAAAGTTCAGACACGAGTGAGAGATTAAAATTTTTGATGCTTTGATCATATATAGAATTTATTTTATTAAAGCTGTTAAATAAAAACTCACCTATTACAGGTACTTGGTAACTTATGGACTTTAATTCTTTGAGATTTTTTTGAATACTCGAATGGTAAATACTCACATTTTGTGAATCATTCTCTATCTGATCTAGATATTCCTTTATACCTATCCCTGTTGCATTAATACTTAAATAACTATCTGAAGCCAATGTTAGAGATATATTATTTCGCTGACTTTTTAAACTTGTTACAAAAAGATTAACAGGCTTTACTAATTTACTAAAATCAAATACTATCTCGTTTAACTTTTCATTAAAGTTCATAAATGATTCATATTGGTCCTTCAGTCCAATCAATTGAAAAATCCAACCTGTTTGTCCCAAGACGAACTGAAGTTCTTTTGCGGAGTCAATAAATTTCTCGAGATTTAATTCCAAAGAATTCACATCATTTGAATTTGTCACTATTTCATCCAATAATGAATAATTTATGAATGATATTTTAGCTGTTAGTATTAACGGACTAATAACAAAAAAATACATCAAACTAAGTGTAAAAACCAATCCGGTTATAAAAGCTATTTGAGCAGGACTTTTATGCTTAAATATCGAAAAATTCTTACCTAAATACAAAGATACTTGCCATACAAATGAACGTAGTTTTTCCTCAAAAGTTAGTTGTCTGAACTTTCTTGCTTGTTTTACTCTTTCGGATGCTAAAGATAACTCAGCTGCCTTAATTTGCTCCTGTTTTAACTTTTCTGACAGCAGTTTAGACAAAGTGTTGCTAGAAGAATCTTCCTCTAACTGATTTATTGGTAAGCCCTTTGCAAAATTAAGAAATTTTTTTATCTTTTTTGATTTAGTGCTTTGTAATCTTTCATCGTCTTTTTTTGGATCCAAAGACAATAAAAACAATTTTGCATCCGCCATAGATTGCTTAATAGCTCTTTCTATACTTATTCTCGGTAACCATCCAATGGTCGACAGATTTGGTGCAGGCTTGTAAATTTTTATAGATGGTAAATTGTCATCTTCTTTTTCAAAAATAATTTCTTTCACATCTGGGTTAATATCCTGAATTTTGTATGCTATTGAAAGATGTGTAAAAGGATGCTCATAAGCTAAAGTAAAAATTTTACCCATAGTGTTCTGAGAAAATTGCGCTTTTATCAGTCCGTAAGCAGCATCCAATACATGTACTAAAAATTCTGATTCTAAACCATCTTTTTTTAGTCTTATACAATTATTCTGCACAGCCTGTAGCAAAATGTCATTAAAGTTACTCTTTGATAAAAAATCTATACCTTCACCTATCAACTCAGCTAATCGAACAATCCTTACATCAAGCTTTCTCTTGTTGAAATACTCAATGCACAGGCTCTCTGCGTATCTCTGAATTTCCGACGAAGTGTATGTGGTATTTTGAATTAAATCTTTTGCGAGATGGAAATGTAACTCATTGTTCAATGCCCACTGGTGAGCTTTAATAGAGGTTGATAATAAAAATTTAGCCTCAAACCTTAAAGCAAGTGCCAAAGTCATATCTAAATAGTTAGAGAACGTTAAAAATTCTTGAGAAGATATACTGCTTTCAGGATCTTTCGTATCATGAGCCAGAAAAAACACATAGTCTAATCTCCTTATTTCATCTTCTAAATAAGTTATATTAGAATAATCTACAAAAGATAATAAGCCCCCCTTTGGTAATGTATCGAGTTTTGCCAAGTTTTCTGGTGTATCGGTATCAATAATTATCACATAAATTCCCTGCTCAAGCAAAGATTCAGCTATTTCAAGTCCTAGTTTTGAAGTACCCGAAACGACTATTGATGTAGGATACTTTACCGAACTTTTTATTAAGTATTTTTCTGGAATCATATTTTTTGAACCTCTAAAATTTGCTTCATTAAATGTACTTCTACATGAAGATCATAATTTGTAAATTGTAAACGATCATTTGGATCAGCAGGTAACAAAATAAATTCCATGTTTTCATATTTGTCTTTAAAAATTTTATATGTTTGTTGATTTTGAACATCAAAATTGATTTCAAAAAACTTTCCTTCTACAAAGACCGATGGAGATGAATTTACCGATATGTAAAAATCTTCAGTATTAGTTACATTTAGAAAGACTTTACCTGCATCTTTTTTATTCTTTCTTTCGCTAGCATATATTATTTGACCTTCTGAAACCCTATCTGTAGGTCCAAGTAAAAACGACGCAACCACAGTTGTATTTTCGATAAAATTTATGAACTTTTCGTATTTCCAAAAATTAATTTCACTGTACTGTTGATCATTTCTCTCTAAACGAACAATTCTTTTCCCTGGCATTACAATATCATAAAACAAGGGTGTTTCAGGAACAGCATTTCCCAAAAAAACGTCATCTACATAAACACCTATACTCCCTGCAAGAGAATAAACGTGCAGTCCAGATATTTTGTCATTTTTCTTCAAACCCAATACACTCCACAAATCTACATATACCCATGGAGACCATAGTGCACACAAAAACAAAATTAAAATTAAAATAAGAAAAAAAACTAAATTTTTCACTATAATTTGTAGTAATAACCTCGACCTTAATATAATATAAATTAAGACTCATCTTAATACAACAATTTATGATTCACAAAAGATTGTTCAGTAAACATAAAAAAATATATGAAAGTTTGTTTTTTATCTCTTCGATAGTATTGAAAGGCAAAACAATAAAACTCTAATTGCAGTTTTATCAAACACAAAAAATAAAAAGCCTAACAAACAATTTTGGTCCCGATCCATTCAAAGAGTTAAGAAATACTTAAATATTTAGAAAATAATTTAATAAGGCTCTAAAGATGCCAACTAATAGGCAACTCAATTTATTTTATTAATAAAAATCCGTATTTATACAATGGATTCAGATATAAAAAAACTAATTTCAAGATTAAAGATAAGTAATTTTGCTCCTGGAATTGAAAAAATTATGAACTAAAGCTTTTTGTTTCTGGATTTTTTAAACTAACATATGCTCAAAATTTCAAGATAGAATAGATCCACTAAAACGTAACAGAATACATAAACTAAGATTTACATGATTTTTATAAAAGGTAAGTATATATTGTTGGTGTATTGAATCTATATTGACACAGCATAAATAAAAAATCAAAAAATTGATAACATAAAAACATCAAGACTTTTATAGGTATTAAAAACCAAAATTATATTTAAACTTCTGAACCTGATTGGTATTTTTCTAAATGTTTACAAATGGACTATACTTCATAAAAAAAATACAAAGTATATTTTATTTATTTTGAATACAATTGATCACGAGATAAACAGAACAAAAATATCTATAACAAGCAAATTCTGATACATTAAAATATAGAGCAACTTAATCAAAATACATAATTCACAAGTCATTGAAGATGGATAAACTAAAAAAAGTTTTTTATCATCTTTAGATAAAAATGCAATATGACTGCAGAAGATATATTCGAACCTTTAATAACAGCCTCAAATTTGAAAATAAATGTAAGACAAATTTAAAGAAATAAATCATATTTCGAACCTTAAATGTGCGCCTTAAAAATGACTATAAAGTCAACATCCATTAATTACTGAAAAAATAAATACCAAAACTTGTTATATTTGATAATCAGATTTATAAAACAAACTTTGTGAAGTAGTATAAGAAAATTTTACGATCAAACTTAATGGATTTGTTGCTTTGACTGATAATATGGATAGAACAAGATTTGCTAATAATATTTAGCATCTGTATTTTGCGAATCTTTCAAACAAAGGTATGAATCAAAAAGAAATTGTTAAATTACATTCAAATTGATGCATAAAAAAAGGGGCAGAGCCCCTTTTCTACTAAACATCCATTACAAAACAACAATTTTCAATTAGCTTTCGCTTGCCACTTATTATTTAATCCAGTTATCCCATTATTTAACCATATCCTTGAATTGCTTGCCTGGCTTAAACTTTGGAACTTTTCTTGCTGGAACTTTTACAGGCTCACCAGTCTTTGGATTTCTCTTCGTGGAAGCTTGTCTTTGTGAAGCCATAAATGAGCCAAAATTTGTTAACGTCACAGAGTCGCCGGATTGCACCGTTGTTGTAACTGCTTCAACAAACGCATCCAAAACAACTCCTACATCTTTTTTTGTCAAGCCAGTCTTATTGGCTATCCAATTTACTAAATCTGCTTTATTCATAACTAAATGAATAACTTAAATAAAACTAACAAAACCGGTTTTGTTGTCAAAAGTATAAGAAATATGTAAAACCCTTGTCAATAAATAAAATAATAGATTTTTTGTTCTAACCTCAAAATTTTAAATTTTGAAACTATTCAGATATATTAAATTCTGTATAGTAAAACAAGATAAATCGTATCTGTAAATAATTCTGAGTGATTAACTTATTCCACAACTACATTTGATATATACAAAAAATAGAACTTAACAATATTTATTATATAACAATATTTCTTATCAATTTATTTGGTATACAATTTGTGTGATTATATTAGCTAAAATATTTTAAACGAGATTAAAAGTACATATATGTCAAACATTTTAGTAATAACTGGACAGACAGGCAGTGGTAAAACAAAAAAAGCTATAGAATATGCAACATCTAATCCTAATTACGAAATAATAAACTGCGATACAATACAAATGTATAAATATTTCACCATCGGATCCGCAAAAGGTAAAATCACACCTAAAAACGATGATCTCTGTAAATTTTCAATTGATAATCAAACTTTTGAAGCAAAAAAGTATAAAAACAGTAACACAACAGTATGGCTAATAGACGATTTAGAACCTGATTTTCAAATAAATGTCGTTACATATCAAAAGATTGTTAGAACACTAATCCAAAACATACATGAGAGGAAAAAAAATGTAATTTTAGTCGGAGGAAGTGGATACTACTTATCTGCCGTTTTATACAGGTACAATTTTTCATTTCATGAAAATAATGTTGACAAATATAAAAACTTATCCCTTGCAGAGTTATACATTGAATTAAAGAAAAATAATATAAATTATTCGTTCCTTAATCAATCCGACATAAAAAATCCTAGAAGATTAATCAATCTATTATTGAGAGGATCCCAGGAAAAACAGCAAAACCTTAAATTTGAAAAGTATTATAATTTTGACTTAATTGTCACAAAAATAGATGAACATATCTTGCTAAACAAATTAGCAAATAGAGTAGAGTATATGTTCAAAAATGGTTTTGTTGATGAATGCAAGTACATATTATCAAATTTTAGTCAAACAATGATAAACAATCTCAGATTTGCAGTTGGATACAAAGAGGTATTTGATTTTTTAGAATCAAAAGATAAAATTACTTTGAAAGAATTAAAA
>CALDYZ010000054.1 GCA_937944235.1 Candidatus Dojkabacteria bacterium
ATCCGGGGAGAAGGATTTGAACCTCCGTAGCCCTTAGGGCGTCTGATTTACAGTCAGATGCGATTGACCGCTCCGCCATCCCCGGAAAGCCACTTGTCAGACTCGAACTGACGACCGATTGTTTACAAAACAATTGCTCTACCAACTGAGCTAAAGTGGCATAACACAGATACCTATTTTACTACTTTATCTTGTTAAATTGCAATAATTATATTAAAATACTTGCGAATTACTAAACTAAACTATGTCAAGAATATGCGAAATAACAGGCAAAAAAACTTCCTTTGGTGGGAACCATAAGCACAGAAGAGGTAGCTCTGGTGGTGGAGGTGCATGGAAATTCAAAGCCCAAAATACTAACAGAACTTGGTTACCAAATTTAAGGAAATTGAAAGTAAGTTTACAAGACGGACGTACAAAAACCATAAAGGTATCAATGAAGGCATACAAAAAAATTAGGAAAATCAACGAATCATCAGCAAAATAAAAAAATTAATGATTTTAATTTTTTCTTGTAAAACAGATGTTTTGGAAGTCAGCTGACAGCAGTTTTGTTTATCTAATAGGAATTGTTATTTTGCTGTTTATATACACATACTTTGGAGTAAATGTTTTTCTACCTTTTATCAACAAACCATCAGAGTTTAAATATGGAGCAAATAATTATCAAACTCTTTCACCTCCAACAGAAAATTTCATATTCAACAACCCTAACAAAAAAGTAAAAATTTCAACTTCATATGGAGATATATACCTATTGATGTTCGGTAAATCTGCACCAAAAAATGTCAATAACTTCATCTACTTGTCTTTGTTGGGATATTATAATGGTACAAAATTTCATAGGGCAATAGATGGATTTTTAATACAAGGAGGAGACAGGAATTCGATTGATTCTACATCTCGATTTATAGGTCGAGGAAACACTGGTTACTTTATTGAAGATGAAATTAACTGGGATAGTTTAGATTTATCTCAGACCGTCAGAAACGAATTGATTAGGAGAGGTTTTAGATCAACTCCAAATATTGAAACCCCAAAATTTGATTCATTATTCATAGGTATGGCAAACAGTGGTCCAAACACCAATAGTAGTCAATTCTTTATTTTATTACCAAATATATCAAATGATAATCGTTTAGAATATATGAATGGTAGATTTACACCAATCGGCAAAGTAATATCTGGAGAAAATACATTAGTAAATATAGAAAAGAATATCTTAAATTTAGACCTAATGGTCAATATAGAAAGTGTACAGATTTTAGATTAAATTAAAATTTAATCTATTACTATTTATGACAAAAAAAATATTTATTTTAACTGTGTTATTTTTAGTATTGGCTATCTTTATAGATTATAGGCTGAATGAGTTTAATCACATATACATCCAAATACATGGAGAGGTAAAGAAACCGGGTGTATACAAATTACCGATTGGCAGCAGATTATATGATGCCGTTAAACTAGCAGGAGGTTTCAATAATGATTATAAGCTAGATTTAAGACAAATAAATTTATCTGCTCCTCTTAAAGATGGCGAAAATATATTAATCGGAAATAAAGACTCTAAAGAAGAATATGCAAAAAGTAATTACAATACAAAAAATAACTTTATCGATCAACAGAAAATTATCAATATCAATACCGCGAACATCTCAGAATTAGATAATTTACCTGGAATTGGTAGAAGTACTGCACAAAAAATAATAAATAGTAGACCTTTTGAATCAATAGAAGATATCAAAAAAGTATCAGGTATAGGTGATAAAAAATTTGAACAAATAAAAAATCTTATAACTGTTGATTAAATCCTAAAAGTTGTGAATGGGCTCACTGAAAAAACTGTTATATTACTAAAATTCACTATCCAAAAAATCAAAAGATCTTTACTAAAATTTTACTCGAATCCAGTCAACTTTATTACCTTATTTTTAATATCCTCTTCTTTATTTGCAATTTATAAAATTTATATACCTTTATGTATAACCATTACATTAACACTTCTCTGTATTCCAAATAATAAAAATAAATTATTAGCTGTATCAACTTTTATATTAATTATCACGTTACAATACACATTATCAAACAACAAAATAAATTACCTTCTCAATTTTGATAATTTAGTTGAAAAAAACCTAACTATCTTAGTTGAAACAAATCCTCAAAACAAAAACTATAAATCTGAATTTATAGGATACATAAAAGATTTAGAAACAAAATTATTGATTGTGACAAAAAAATACAATACTATTAAGCAATTTGACAATCTGATCGCTAAATGTAACTTAAAATTTTTATCACCTTATGATTCTAATAATTTCAATTTAATATCAAAAAATGTCTATCTAGTATGTGAACTAGTCGATTATACAAAATTAGATTTTACACCTGATATATTTTACCTCCCCAGACATTTTATAAAATCGGCTATATATGATAATTTTGATATAGATACTGCAGGTATTATCCTCGGTCTTACCACAGGAGATAAAACACTTTTAAGTAAAAACATTTATGAAATTTTTCAAAACACAGGAATAGCACATATCCTTACAGTTTCTGGTCTACATTTTGGAATTTTGGCTGGATTTGTATTTTTTATTTTAAATATACTTAATTACAGAATAAGAATATTAGTAGTAGTATTAGTAGGATTTATATTTTACGGAATAGTGGGTTTCAGCAATATACCAACTTCTAGAGCCTTTTTTTTATTACTAATATTTGCGATTGGTTCAATATTTGGTAGGAAATTTGATGCCATACATACTACCAATATAATACTCTCATTATCATTAATTCATATTCCTGAGGTAGTAATGAATGTAAGTTTTGTACTTACATTTGGAATAACTTATTCCATATTATTGTTTTTCAATAAAATCAAAATTTTTTTATCAAAAAGTCTTTATATAAGCAAAATAATCATTAATTACTTATCCCTACAAACAAGTATCCTAATAGCATTGATACCAATTAGTATAATATTTTTTGGTAAATCTCAATTTATTGGAATTATAAGTAATGTATTCGCTAATATATATATAATTTATATATATCCGATCATTGGAGTTTGGTTTTTGTCTAGTTTCTTTAGTATAAGTCTAGCTAAAATTTTTACAAATGCAATAGAGACTATCACAAAGATATTTCTGGAAATAATAAAGATAATAAATGACAAGATAGGACAAGAATCTAACTTGATTTTAATAGTAGTCACGATATTTTTGATGTTTATTTCACTGTTATATGCTAATCGTAAGCTTGATAAAGAATTTGTTGTTGACAAATAAATCAGTGTTATTTACAACCAGCATATTCATATTGATAATGTTTTTCTCCAACTTGGAGAATATACGTATGAATATAAGTGAAACAAATTCATACGTTCAAGTGGATGTAGGACAAGGTGATATGGCATTAATAAATATCGGAGATGAAAAAATAGTTATAGATACAGGTAAAGACCCTATTACTGCATTATCTAAATACCAAAAGTTTTTTAGTAGACGTACAACATCAAAATTATTTTTGACTCACGGGGATGAGGATCATGCCGGAGGAATAAGCTACTTACTAAAAAAAAATGTAAGCGACGTTTTTACTACAACACAATTCAATGACTCAGAAATAGGTAAATTCCTTCAGGATTATATTTCAGAAAGTCCAACTACAAAACAAAATTTAGTACAAAAGTCAGAATATAAATATATAAGTATAATATGGCCTGAAGATGATTGTTATTTAGACAATAATGATTGTTCTTTAGGTATGATAATTAACTACAATAAAACTAGCATTATAACATTAGGAGATTTAAGTTCAAATATAGAAGATAAAATTGCTAATCTAATTTTAGCAAAAATACCAAAAAATAATTTTAAAATACTTAAACTTAGCCATCATGGAAGTAAAAATTCATCTTCCGAAAAATTTTTAAGATCAATATCTCCAAACCTTTGTATAGTATCAGCTGGGTTAAACAATATTTATAAACACCCATCTGACCAAGTTTTAGAAAGACTAATAAAGCTGGAGATACCATTCATAACAACTGTAAATTCGGGTGATATAAAAATTATGCTTTAGAAAATATCTATATGTAATTATTTTAAATTTCAGGAAAAATAACAGATCTTAATTTTATCTTTGCCGTTAAAAATCAACATACAATCATTGATTTTGAAACATTTTAGAATTATAATCTGTTTGTTTATCCTTTATTTTAAATGGCGAACTCAAAAAAAAGGAAAAAGCAATCAGCTTATAGGTTTATTAATAAAGAAACCGGTGAACATTACACTATAAGGCTTAGTAAGAAAAGCGTTGAGGATTTTACCAACACAAAAACCCAGATAAAAAAGTTTAGTAAGGCCTTAAAGAAACACGCAATTTTTACATTTTCTAAAAAAGTAAAGTAAGTGTTACGGGCATAGGTTAATGGTAAACTCCTGGTCTCCAAAACCAGAGTTCCTAGTTCGAGTCTAGGTGCCCGTGTTTTGTTGTTTTAACCGTGTTATGATCCTATACGGGTAGATGATTAGATCAAAAAATAATAGCAATTATTATGAAGTCTTTTTTTATACACTTATTTAAAGAATTAAAAAATGTTAACTATGTTAGTTTTAAAGAAGTCAGAAATACTACTTCTCTTGTAGTCCTTTTTTTGATACTGTCAATAGTTATTGTTTTAATAATAGATTACTTGCTGAACGCGTTAAGAAACGCTATAATATATTTGTAAGTTTATCTAAAGCACAATATGGAGAATAAAGGTTTGCAATGGTTCTTTATAACTTGTAACTCTGGAAAAGAAATGTCTACTGTTAAAGTTTTACAACAGACAATAAAGGCTAGAAGTTTAGAAGATAAAATTGATCAATTGATAATACCTACAAAAGAAAAGATCGTGATGTTTAGAGGTAAGAAAAAAAAAGTCGAAGAGCGGATCTTCCCCGGGTACATTTTAGCACACTTTGAAGCATCCGATGAAATCTTACACATTATAAGAAATACGGAAGGTGTAACTGGATTTGTAGGATCAACTTCTAAGAGGCCGAAAGCTCTCGATGATAAAGAAGTTAAGGCTATACTTGCCTATACTAAAGTTCGTAACGATCCAAAAATTGAGACTAATTTAACTGTTGGTACACCAGTTAGAGTTTTGCATGAACCTTTCAAAGATTTAATTGGTCCCATTAGTGCTATAAATGAAAATAAAGGACAGGTAGAAGTTATGCTACCTCTATTTGGTAGAGAAACCCCGGTGACTGTAGATATCATTAGCGTCACACCTATTAGTAATGATAGTTAACGTGTTAAATTTAAATTAAATAAAAGAGAATTAGATTATTAGATTAAGTTAGAGATAAATTATGTCTAAGGAAGTAGTTAAAAAACTTAAAATTTTAGTTTTAGGAGCTCAGGCTTCCCCAGCACCTCCCTTA
>CALDYZ010000055.1 GCA_937944235.1 Candidatus Dojkabacteria bacterium
ATACATCATAAAATTTTTGTTCTTTGTTCACTTTAAAAAACAGTTAACTTAAACTAAATTAGTTTAACATATAAACTTACGTACCTTCAAAAAATAAAACAGGTAAATAAAATCTAGATAGCAAACAATACAAGATTAAAAATAATTTCATCATAGATAGAATAGTGCAAAACAATTTTTTAAAATTTTTGACTATTCGGAGCGACAGGACTCGAACCTGCACTCACACGACCCCCAGCCGTGTACTTTAGCCAATTAAGCTACGCTCCGTACTTTCAATTATATCTAATTTTTTCTTACAATATATCCAAACCCACCAGAAAACACATTAATAAATCAAAATTTAAGATTTTTTGGTAAAGTGAAAACCAAACAAAATTGTAAATGTAAAAATTGCAAAGATTTTTAATGAGTAAAACAATAATTTAATAATTTAAGATGCAAATGCATCATTAAAAGTTTATGTTCAGTATATGTTCGTGTCATTAACTTTCAAAATTAATATGATGCTTTGTCAAAAGCATTGGTATTAGATAAAAAAAGTAGTTATAATATATTCATAAAGTTTTTTTAAGTCATCACAATATGAGTAAAACAATACTTTTAGTCGGATTTACTAAGAGAACATCTTTTTCAGTTGCAAAAGCGGTTGGACAAAACTATAAGTTTTTAATTTCAGATATTATAAGAAGTCAAGAACAAGAATCTCTGATCAATGAACTTAACAACTCCGGGATAGAAACTGTGAACCTTCTTGGTAATCAGTCAAAAGAAATACTCGATGAGTACAATATTGACTTGATTATCGTTAGTCCAGGCGTACCCCTAAATATTCCTTTATTAGAATATGCAAGAGAAAAAAACATAGAAATAATAGGAGATATTGAATTCTTTTACAGATTTTTTCCTTCTAACGTTTACGTAGGTATAACTGGAACAGATGGAAAAACTACAACGACAACACTCATATATGAGCTTATAAAAACAGAGAAGAAAACACACCTTGGTGGCAATATAGGTGTTCCTATTTTTGAATTTTACAACGAAATAAAAAAAGATGACATTGTTGTTGTTGAAATCTCAAGCTTTCAGCTAGAAGCTATAGATACATTCAAACCTCATGTTGGGTTGTTCCTTAACCTTTTTGAAGATCATCTTGATAGGTATTCTTCAATGGAGGAATACTTAAAAGCCAAAAAAAGAATCTTCAAAAACCAGACAGATCAAGACTACGCGATAGTTAATCTTGATTCTCCTTATTATGAAAAAATTGTAGATGGTGTAAAATCAAAAATTTTAACATTCAGTACAAATAGAGAAGATGCGGATATTTACTTTAAGGAAAATGCAATTTTTTATAACAAATCATCCTTCATAAATAGAGATGAAATTTTGCTAAAAGGGATGCACAATGTTGAAAATTGCATGGCAGCGATTCTTGCAGCAAAAATCATTGGTATTTCAGATGAAACCATCAAAAAAGTGATTAGAAGTTTCAAAGGAGTAGAACACAGAATTGAGTTTGTTAGAAATATAGACGGAGTTGATTATTATAATGATTCAAAATCCACAACTGTAAACGCTTTAGAAAAAGCTTTATTAAGTTTTGATAAACCCATAATACTAATAGCGGGAGGAAAAGATAAAGGGCTTGATTTTACAAAAATAAAATCACTAGCTCAATCAAAATTAAAAGCTTTAATTCTGATTGGTGAAGCAAAAGAAAAAATAAACAGAGAGCTGGGATTTAGTAATACTTTATATTCTGATAGCCTAGAAAGCGCGGTCAATATAGCAAAGGGACTATCTAAAGTCGGAGACGTTGTGCTCTTATCACCAGGTTGTGCAAGTTTTGATATGTTCAAAAATTACGAGGAAAGAGGAAGAACGTTTAAAGAAATCATAAATAAACTATAGGTTAGTTTTTTCAACTAAAATAAAATCAGCTAAAAAGCAAGTTTGGAAATTTAGACGAAAGCTCTTCGGCAATTTTCCATATGTCCCCGGCCCCCAGGGTTATGACTATGCTTTTGCCTTGTGATAATAAAGGTTTAATAGCACCGTCAATTATATTTTCAAGCTTCTCCACATAAAATACGTCTTCTTTGGGTTTTATTTTTACAATTTCATCATAAATTAATTTTGTAGAAACATTATTTTCGTTTTGCTCTCTTGACGCGTAAATATCCGTCAAAACAACTTTATCAGCTACTGATAGAGATTTGGCAAATTCTTTGTATAACTGCTGCGTTCTTGAATACAAATGTGGTTGAAAAACAGCTATGAGAGCAGCATTATGCCTGGCTGATAGATTTGTAGCAGCTGCGAGAGTAGCTGCTATTTCTGATGGGTGATGTGCATAATCATCAATAACTGTAAGATTTTGAGACCTTAATTTGACCTGAAACCTTCTCTCTGCATTTTGAAAATTTGCAAAAGTTTTATTTATATGCTCATTTGCTATATTATTTTCATATGCGGTAGCTATAGCTAATAAAGCATTATACACATTGTGAACTCCAGGTATGTTTATAAAAAATTCACCTAAAATTTTACCTTGCCTAAACACTGCAAAATTGGAACTGAACTCATCTAACACTATATCCATTGCAACAAATTCAGCTTGTTGATTTTTTATTCCAACTGAAATTTTTCTTTTGTTTTTTATCTTTTTAACTACTGAGTTAAGAGGCTCATCGTCAGAATTGTATATTATAGCTCCAGAAGAAGACACATTGTTGTTTAAATATTGATAAAACGCATTCTTTAGATTTTCAAAGTTTTCGTAATAATCTAGATGATCATCATCTATGTTTGTTACTACAGCTATATCCGGAAAAAGTTTATGAAATGAACCAAAAGCCTCACATGCTTCGTAGATAAAATATTTTCCAGTCCCTTCATATCCTGAACCATTTATCTCATCTAAATGACCTCCTACTGCAATTGTAGGATCTTTCGAAGCATTAAGAAAAATTTTTACAATCATTGAAGTCGTTGTAGTCTTTCCGTGAGTACCTGATATTGCAATACTTCGTTTGCTAGAGGATAGTATATTTAACATTTTTGCTCTTTCTATTACTGGAATATCTAACTCCTTTGCTTTTAAGTATTCTGGATTGTCATCTTTTATAGCATTAGTATAGACTACAAGGTCAATATCTTGTGATATGTTATCTTTACTATGACCAATGAAAACACTAATTCCTGATTCTTTTAAAATTTCGACAGTTTTAGAGTTTAATTTATCAGAACCAAGAACTTCAAAACCTCTTTTTTGTAGAATTACTGCCAGAGCAGACATGCCTATTCCACCTATGCCAATTAAAAAAATTCTTCTTACCTTTTTTAAATCGTCCATATGAAAAATTGCTATAAATAATCTCTACAGACTTTATAGTTTTTGGATATTTGACAATAAGTAAACTAAACTATTAAGATCTAGATCATTTTAACTCGTACAAGCTACATTTTAAATATCATGAAATAACAAAAATTAAAAATAAAAAAAAAGTGTTACTGTTTTAAAACTTACATTTGGTTCCATTAGTGAAAAAAATACAAATTTGATATAAACAAATTGTCTCATTGAAAAAATATACTAATGAAACTATACTTAATACTATGAATGATGAAGTTAAAAGCTTTGTTCAACAACAGCAAAAAATCCAATCAAAATACCAGTTACCATATTTGAGAGAATTTATATCTAGTCTCAAAAACAATAACTATTCAAAGGAAACCATAGAAAATTACTCCAGAGATTTAGAAATATTTATGGCATTCCTTTATTATCTTGATATAACATTTGAGCAAATAGATAAACTAATAATTGCTGATTACAAAGGTTTTTTGAGAGATCAAAATTATCTTCCTATACTACACGAATTTCAAGCAGGTAGAGAACTTACAGAATCTACAGTAGAAAAAAGCAAAAAAGAAGTTTCAGAAATAAAAAAATCCATGTACAAAGGTCAGCTGTCTGATGCCTCTGTAAATAGGATGTTATCCTCTTTACGTTCATATCTTAGTTTTTTAGTTGACATTGATAAACCTGTACCAATACCTCCATCTGCAATTAAAATGATTAAATCTGAAAAAAAAGAAAAACAAGTGGCAGAATTAGATGAATTGGTAAAACTTATAGAGTCTCCCTTTGAATTTGAAACAGAAGAGATTGTTAAATATAGGAATAGAGCAATATTAGAATTAATTTTCTCTACAGGAATGAGAATTTCCGAAGTTATTAACTTAGATAGAGAACACTTCAAAATCAAAGACAATAAAATTATTGATGACAAAATATATATTTTAGGTAAAGGTAAAAAACAAAGATTTGTGTATCTTACTCCTAGAGCTATTAATTTTTTGAATGCTTATCTAAAAAAACGAAGTGATAATTTCCCTGCCATGTTTGTTCCTACTAGGGGGACAAGAAAATCCACGAACAATCCTTACATAGTAAGACTGTCTCAGAATTATATTCAGATGAAAATTGCAGAGTATCGTAGAAAACTTGGTATAGTCGTACCGACTTCAGCTCACAGTCTAAGGCATGGTTTTGCAACATACATAGCAGAAGAAGGAGCTAGTCCAGTGGCAATTCAAAAACTTCTGGGTCATTCTTCATTACAAACCACATCAAAGTACGTACACGGGTCAGATAAATTTGCAGAAAAAAACCATAGACAATTTCATCCACTTCAAAAAATAGATGAATAAAAAAATAATGAAATAAAAAGATATTTAATGTAGTATAATAAGGTAAGTATTATTTTTTAAGTTAAAAAATTGCTATGGAATATTCATCACCAATTCTACAACAATCAAAAGGGTTTTCTTTTACTTTTGGTGGTTTTATGACCAAAGTTTTTGGTCTTATGTCCTTTGGATTGTTTATCTCATTTTTTACATCTTTTTTAATTTTAGCAATCACTTCAATTAATTACTCCTTTGTGCAAGTTGCTTCATTATTAGTTGTACCAGCTGTAATACTACAATTGGTCGTTGTTTTTGCACTTAGCTTTATGGCCACAAGAGTAAATGCCCTGGTTGGATCCTTATTATTCATATTTTATTCTTTCTTGACAGGGTTAACATTAGGAGTAATTATGGTAGGCTACGATTTGTTAGGTATAATAACAGCTTTAGGAGCAACTTTTATAACTTTTGGTACAATGGCTGTTTTTGGCTATGTCACCAAAAGAGATTTAAGTAGCTTAGGATCTCTAGCAGTAATGGGTTTGATCGGTATAATTATTGCTTCAATATTCAATCTTCTTGCTAGTTTGTTATTTGGAGTATTCAGTCAGCCATTTTATTGGATCATAACATATTTAGGTGTTGTAATATTTTTGGTACTTACTGCTTGGGATGTACAAAAATTGAAAAGATTATCTGAAGAGAATGTAGATGTAAATGAAAATAGATTAGCAGTTATTGGAGCTCTTACTTTGTACCTTGATTTCATAAATCTATTTATATACATGTTGAGAATATTAGGGAGCCGCAGAGACTAATTAATAAAGTGAAGTTGAAAAAGTTTTTAATCACGTTTTGAGTTTTTTCATTGTTTTTAGGATTTAAAGATATGAAAGGAAAAAGTGTAATATTTTTGTTGATTATGGCTTGTTTGGTTTCTTTTACACCTATTTTAGGATTTGTTGGAGGTTATGTTGGTTTTCGAATCGCATCTACATCTAACTCCAATGATCCTGTTGATATAATTCAAGGTGTACTAAATAAAACAGTCAATGTTGTAGAAGAAAATTCCCAAACAATAGAAGTAGCTAGAAAAGCAGATAAAGCGGTATTGAGTATCATCATCACAAAGGAGTTACCAAAATTTGAACAATTTTTTCAATCCCCATTTGAAGATGATCCTTTTTGGGGAGGTTTTAACTTTAGAATACCTCAAAGAAGACAAGTCGGTACTGAACAGAGACAAGTAGGTGCTGGAACAGGCTTTTTAATAAGTGAAAATGGATTGATAGTTACAAATAGACATGTTGTAGAAGATGAATCAGCTTCTTATACAGTAATATTTAATGATGATACACGTAAAGAAGCAAAAGTACTGGCCAGAGATACTATTTTAGACATAGCATTTTTAAAAATTGATGGTAATAATTATAATTATCTTCCACTTGGTGATTCTGACAAGTTACAACTAGGACAAACAGTTATAGCAGTTGGGAACGCACTTGGACAATTTAGTAATACTGTTACTAAAGGAGTTATATCAGGATTGCAAAGAAACATAGTCGCTAGTAATTCAGCAACAAGAAGATCAGAATCATTAACTGGACTAATACAAACAGATGCAGGTATTAACCAAGGAAATTCTGGAGGTCCGCTGTTGGATATAGATGGTAATGTAATAGGAATTAATGTAGCAGTTGCTGGAAATGCTGAAAATATAGGTTTTGCTATACCATCAAATATGGTTCGAGACTTATTACAAAGATTAAATTCAGATGGAAGCATTGAAAGACCTAGACTTGGTATTAGGTTTATTTACATAAATGAAGAATTAGCCAGAGAAAACTCACTAAGAGTAAATTATGGAGCGTTAATACAGAGAGGACAAAGACAAACAGATTTAGCAGTTATACCTGGTAGTCCAGCTGACAAAGCAGGTTTAAAGGAAAATGACATTATCCTAGAAGTTAATGGTAAAAAGATTGATGGTAAAGAAAATCAATTACCAAATATCATACAAAAATTTAGGTTTGGTGATTCAATTACATTAAAAGTATTATCAAAAGGCGAAGAAAGAACCGTCACAGTTTTACTAGAAAAGTTTTCTGATTGAATAAGCAATGTATATCATAAAAGGTAAACCTATATCAAATAGAATAGAGCAGTCTCTCAAACTTTATTTTAAAAATTTGAATTTCGTTCCTACGATTAGCATATTCCTTATAAATGATGACGAACCCTCAATTAGATATACAAATTTAAAAAAAAAGAAATCAGAAGAACTAGGAGTAAAATGTGAAATTGTTAGTTTTGACAGAACAGTAAACAAAAATAATATAATTAATACTATAAAAAATGTATCAAAACATACGGATGGCATAGTAATACAATTACCGTTATTTGAGAATTTAAAAAATTTTCGGAATGAAATATTAAACTCAATACCAGAAGATCTCGATATTGACTGTCTTAGTGAAAAAACTTTAGCAAAAATACTAACTGAAGACGATCCCATACTGCCCGCTAGTGC
>CALDYZ010000056.1 GCA_937944235.1 Candidatus Dojkabacteria bacterium
ATTACCGTTATTTGAGAATTTAAAAAATTTTCGGAATGAAATATTAAACTCAATACCAGAAGATCTCGATATTGACTGTCTTAGTGAAAAAACTTTAGCAAAAATACTAACTGAAGACGATCCCATACTGCCCGCTAGTGCCCAAGCTGTACTCGAAGTTTTAAAAGAGATTAATATAACAAAGTTTGATGGATTGAACATACTTATTATAAATAATTCAAATTTAGTTGGTATTCCTCTATCTATTTATTTATCAAAGCGTAATGCCACAGTTACTACAGCAAACAAATCAACAAAAAACCTAAAGGAACTAATATTAAATTCTGACATCGTAATAACAGCAACAGGAACAACTAATCTAATATCTCCGGATATGGTAAAAGAAAATACAGTAGTAATAGACATAACCAGTGTTAAAACACAAGATGGGAAGATAATTGGGGATTTTTTTAATTATTCAATAGATGACAAAAAACATATTGTTGTAACTCCTGTACCTGGTGGAATAGGACCACTAACTATTGCTTGCTTGTTTGATAATTTGAGAAAATTCCTAACAAAAAAGGAAGTATTTTAAAAGATCTAAAAGAAGCTGATTCATTTTTTGTTATGTAAAAACTTGTTGATGATCCTCCGTCCAGATTTATGAAATTCAATGATTGTTCATACTCATTTATTTTTTCTACTAATAAACTTGCTACTTCCAACAAACTGTAAGGCTGTACTGTATAAATAAAATAATAGTATGTACTGTCATAACCGAATATACTTCTTAAATGATTAGTCATACCATTTACAGAACTTTTTATAGGTTCCTCTTGGATTACTGAATCTAAAATCATTACTGGCCCAGTTTGAATTGCACTATCAAAATATTTGATATCTAAATTTTTATCAATTTTAGCAATACCCACTTTACTATCTTGCCAATAGATTACACCGTTAAGTTGTTTATCTATGGGTGCTAAATTGACGTAAACTACCCCTTCAATCTTTAATAAACCTGCATGTGATAAATCTTTAAGAAAAAAACCACCATTTATAGCAGCAAGTAAGTCATGTTTTATAACTATATCTTTCGTAGTCAAATTATCATTGTTCATAACGTATTTTAATCCATGATCATTTTTGTTAAATCTGAAAATGACTAATCCTTTTTGATTAAATATTTCGGTGAGTAAATCTCCTTCAATATTTTGATCAGAAGGTGCGGACAAAATAGATTCAGAATCAGAGGATATATCTTCTGTAGGAAAACCAGATTTATAATTGCTTTCAAAAAAAATAAATACAAAAGCAAGAATTATAAGGAAAACTGTAAAAAAAAGAGGTTTTTTCATAAGTCTATAAGAGTCAAAGTGAGTTGGGAGGGGATCGAACCCTCAACCAATGGCTTAAAAGGCCACTGCTCTACCATTGAGCTACCAACCCCCTGCAACCATTTAAAAACTACAAATTATAGCAAAAAATCAAGAAGATTGTAATTTTTTCTCTTTCTCCCATATGTATTCTAATACATCTGGAGATGGCAAATTAGTAAAAATTAACCCTTCAAATTGATATTCATAAATCATCTCCAAGATACTTAAATCAAAATCAAAGGCCATAAAAAATATTTTGAAACCTTTATCTGTCAATAACATAATTATTTTACGCAAAGCTATGGCGAATTGATTTAGATCTTCTCTTACAAAATCTGAACGATGGTAATAAGAAGAATACAACTTATTTAAATTCAAAATAATACCACCAAATTCATCAACACTTAAACTGCCAATTTGCTCGACAAAAATTGGATAACCTACTTCTAAATAAATCTGCATGCCACTACTTTTTCTGATACCCTTAGAATGTAACAACTTTTTTATCTCTAATACGTTTTCTAAGTTTCTACTTGCTGGTAAACATAAAGATGTATTTTTTACTTCATATATATTTCTAAATCTTTTTATTATTGATACTTCAAAAGTTAATGCATCCGTAACATGTAATAATCGATAATCAGAAATATACTTTGGACTTTCTTCATCTAATAATAAGTATCTCGATTCATCTATATCCGAAAGCATATAAATACACTTCTGTACTGACTTAGCAGCCGCAAAGACATGCTGTGCAAACCTATCAACTAACACTGATCTTTCCATAGTAGATACTTTTGGACTTTCTGGTAGTACGCAGGCTTGCAATATCAATTCTGTACCATCAACAAAACTTCCGTAAAAATGTTTCAATGATGCAACCCTAGAGGGAGTTAAACGTGATAGTTCTATAAATATCTTAGTATTAAAAATTGCATCTCTAACTACATATAAATCGCTTTCTTTAAATCTTTTTGAGTAATTATTAGCGGGTAAGCTATCAACTTCTACTAACTTTAACTGCAATTGAATATCTTTAGAATTTTCGACTTCTGCACCTACTGAAGCTGAAGTATTTGAAACTATCTGCTTGTTTTCGACCATTTCTTCTACTTCACTTGCAAGTTTTTGTATGTCCAACTTAACATTCTTGACATTGTCATTAATTGAATTCTCAGTTTCTTTAACTGTTTCTACAGCAGGAGCATCTACATTTTGTAACTCAACCGATAAATTAATAGATTCAGTGAAATCTCTCATATCAGACTTATCTGATAGCTCATTACTTAATTCTGATTCATAGTTATCCTGTAAAAAAATACTATCACCATAAATATTCCCGGTGCTTATAAAAAATTTAAACTTTATTGGATGGTTAATTTTTTTGTAGATTGATGAAAAAATTTTATAAATTTTATTTCTTAAGTCATCATTTAGTTTAGGTCTTGATTGCCATTGTTCTGATACTTCTACATTAGAATAAACTACAGTACCACTTTCGCTTACTCCTGTAAAAATGGACATAGTTTTTTGAACAAATATATTTTTTGAAATTTCTTGATTTTTAGTCAACTCGTATTCAAAAGTATCAACATTCTGAATCTCATCGTTCAATTTAACCCCATAAAAAGCTTTTAGTACACACTTGTCTTTACCATTGAAAAAAATTTCTCCTGATGCTTCAGCCCTAGGTATAAATTTTAATATCAAAGCAGTGGTTATGACATCTCTGTAATATGAATTTACTCTCATTTCTATCGCATCTACTGAAAAGATATTTGTAAATGCCCTTAACAACACTTTTTGTATAACTTTAGTGTCATTATTAAAATACCAATCAAACCGTTCCTTTGGTATTACTTTATCAGGCATTACATTCGAGAAACGTAAATTAAGAATTGGATTTGCTAAATTATTTTCTCTCGATAAATTTAAAACATCCGTGATCTCTTTGAGTAATTTCTGAGAGATATGTGAATTCATTATTAAGTTATTGATTTGTTCAGAAGCATTTTTTGCAGTCTCTCTGATCAATGGTCTAACATTTTCAAGAATTTTTGTTATTTTTTCTGATAAATTATTTTCTATTATAAAATCATCAAATGCAAACGACGATATCACTAAATCATATGATCTTGTAAGGTATTCATGTTTCATATATGCAGCAAGCATAGCTTCTCTACCATATATTTCCCAATCTGAATGTTCACTCAAATCATATAGAATAGTGACGTATTTATTTTTCTTTGTTTTTAGCTTCATATTTCTTACACATCTATTCAATATACATAACCATATATTGCATTTCAAGATAGTTTGTAAAAGAAAAAGTTACAATTTTACAATTAATATATTGTTGATATAATGTTAATATGAATAAGGATAATATTAGTGATAGAGCTACTGTTTTGTTTTTAGGCACCGCTTTTTTGATTTGCGTGATTGCATTAGTAACAGTGTTAAATTCTATTTGGACATCTGTGCAACCAATATTGAACAATGTATTACAGGAAATATCAAAATTTACGAGAATTGATACAACCGATTATAATTTTTTCGTACCACCCAGGGCAGATACAACCAATACAAAATTTAAAACAGAAGCTGTAAAACCTATTGAAACGAATACTACAAACAATATTCAACAAAATAATACCACTAATATCAATCAAATCGACTACTCTATGACAGACTACAATTTTCCAGTACCTGAATTAACTACTAAAGCTGAGCACTCAAGAGAATATTTCCCAGACGCCATATTGGATGATGCTAAGTTGCTTGCGATGCAAGATCCTAATGTTATCATTAATCAATCGGTTATCAGCATATCAATTCCAAAGATTAAAATTTCGAGTCCTGTATTGCAAGGTCTTAATGCTAATGAACTTTTAAATCAAGGTTTTTGGGTATCTCCTACATCTTATAAACTTGGACAAGGAGAAGTAGTATTGTTGTGCCATCGTAGGCACTTTGGACCAAATGATCCTAGAAGCTGTTGGTATTTAGATAACTTGCAAAGAGGAGATGATGTAATAATAAATGTCGATGGGAGATCACTTCTATATAAGGTAGTGGGTATCAACGTTTTTGATGGAGAAGATCCTTTAATTTACACATTATCTCCGAATGAAGATTTGATAAAAATTGTAACTTGTACTCCTTTATATTCCAACGCTCAAAGGCTTGTAGTATTAGCAAAGAGAGAGAGATAAGAATCAGCAAACAGGTATTCGGATTAGTGAAGCTTTGTTAAGTTTAGTGATCAAAAAGAATGTAATATTCTGTGAATGTACATTATAACTTCAGTTATTTTTATAGTCTAATGAAATAAAATATTCACATTTTTTAAAACACAGAAATCACTAACTTTTTGCTACCTTGATTCTTGAATTTGTTTTAATATATATTATAAGTATTCAGTACATTTTTTATGGCGAATTTTGTAACAAGACCTCGACCGGTTGTTTTAATATCTATGGATGGAGTAGGAGTTGCACCTCCCAGTGAAGGTAACGCTGTTACTTTGGCCAAAACTCCAAATCTTGATATTTACTGGCCAAGTTACCCTCATACTTATCTAGAGGCATCTGGATTACACGTCGGATTACCACCTGGAACAGACGGTAATAGTGAGGTTGGTCACATGACACTTGGAGCAGGTAAAGTTATTTACCAAAATTTACCTAGAATAGATAATGCTATTAGTAATAAGTCGTTTTTCCTAAACACGAATTTAAAGCAGGCTTTCTTACATGCAAAGTCTAACAGAAGCAGCATTCACATAATGGGTATTGTCGGTACTGGACTTGTACATGGCTCAATTGATCACTTATTTGCCCTTATTAATTTTGCAGTACAAGAAAATGCAAATCCGGACAAAGTTTATCTTCATTTATTTACTGATGGCAGAGATTCACCTCAAACAGCAGCAATTGACATCATTGAGAAAATAGAAGCATATCTTTTTCAAAAAAAAATTGGCAAAATTGCAAGTGTTGTAGGTAGAGCCTACGCTATGGATAGAAACAGAAACTGGACCCGAACAAAGGTTGCATACGATTTATTAACAATGAAAAAAGGAAAAATAGTAAAAAATTGGAGAAAAGCTATAGAAGAATCTTATGCGAATAATGTATTTGATGAATATTTAGAACCAATGTTGATTGTTGAAACTAGCCCAGAAGATGCTGTAAGCATAAAAGATAACGACACAATTATTTTTTATAATTTCAGACCTGATAGAGCAGTTCAATTAACGATGGCATTCGAAGATGAAAATTTTACTGGTTTTGAACGAGAAATGTTAAAAAATATATTCTTTATAGGAATGGTAGATTATGAG
>CALDYZ010000057.1 GCA_937944235.1 Candidatus Dojkabacteria bacterium
AAATTTTACATTTTTGTTTTTTCTTTTTGGTCTAATCTTAGGTGTATTAAGAATAGTCACTTTTCTTACTAATTTAGATTTATTATTTTTTCCAATTAAGGTAGAAGTATCAGTTTTAAATTCTTTGAATAATCAATCAATATCCGAGATAACAGTTTTTTTGAATGGACAAAAATTAAATACGAATAATGCTGGAGTTGCACTTTTTGATAACATTACAAACACGGAATTAAATATCATAGTGGACTCCGATAAATATGAAAAAGTAGAAAAAAATATAACCATTCAAAGATCTCTGAATAAATCATTGTATGGAGTGGAATTATTTTTAAGACCTAATGAAATTGGATTTTTAAATGGTAGGTTTGTTGCGGACGAAAACTATACTTTTCAAGATGATAAATTGTACGTTAATGA
This sequence comes from Candidatus Dojkabacteria bacterium, assembly GCA_937944235.1. Classification (GTDB taxonomy): domain Bacteria; phylum Patescibacteriota; class Dojkabacteria; order J137; family J137; genus CALDYZ01. Next base: position 418 of record CALDYZ010000057.1, read on the forward strand.
TGTTGAATATAAAATAAATCCGGATGGCACATTTGTAGTGCAAGATTTAGTAGCAAACTCTAATGCTGATTTAGTTTACGAATCTTATAATTATTTAGATGTGTCAAAATCGATTTTTATAAATCCGGGTAATAATTATATTCCTCCCGTAAAATTAGAAAAATCTGGGGATTTGGTAGGTGTTTTAAAGTCTTATGTCAGAGAAGATATTGTCAATAATGTACAATTTGATGTATTTGGAATAACTGATAGTCAAAAACTTATTTTTGATCAAGGTAAATTTTTAATAAAGGATTTAGAATTAGGTAAAGAGTATTCATTAAGAGTTTTTGCATCAGGATATCTCACTCAAAATTATACTCAAAAAATTAATCAAGGATTAAATGATCTGTATGGTTTTAAATTAGTAGAAGTAGGTAAGGTTATACATTGGTTAAAAATAGATAATGTAGAAAATTTTTATTCTACAAATTTAGATGGATCAAATTTACAAAAAATTACCAATTTTAACTCTACAAGAAGGATTTCGCTTAAAGATATTTACTACGACAACTCATCGGATGTTTTATATTTTACAGCTTCCGGATTGGAGAATGTTCCAAGGCTTCGTTCTTCTAACATTAAACTGCCCTATTCTATAGATTTAAAAGACGAGACTTATAACCTAAAAAGATTAATTGATGATTCCAAAATTCCAAATTTACAGAATCTTCGTACATTTTTTAGAGCTGGAGTATCTATCAATCTATATGAACCTAAAACTTCATTAAGCGAGAAAATAGTTGTATTGGAAGTTATTTTGTTAGATGAAAGTGATAAAGCGTCAATAGAGCTGAGAAGAGGACCAAACTTAAAGTTTGGTGACTTTTTTGTTACAAAAAATAAAAACTATGTAATCTACACAGAATTTTTATCAAACAGTAAGTCATCAACTTCAAATCTTATAATTCAAAACATTAATACTAAAGATGTTATTACTATTGAAGAATCAGGAATTGATATCAATATTTTAGATGCTACTTATGACGGCAATTTAGTTATTTATACTATTAAAAATAAACAAACAAACTTAAGTGAACTAGTTGCTTTTAATACTAAAACATTACAAAAACAAGTTTATTCTCAGAATTTCACAGGTTTTTATGCATCTATTTGGAATCAAGATGAGGATGTATTAACCTTCATTGATAGAAAAGATGGTCGGGATGGTATATTTAAGTTTTCATTAAGTCAAAATACATTGCGTAGAGTTGTTACTCTAGCAGCTAAGGACAAAGTCATCGATTTTTTTCATCAAAGTAAGTATAGTTTTTATAGGACTAATGATTCTTTATATGTAGTTGACCTCGCAAAACCTGTTCCGTACCGCAAAGTAAATTTATAAATCACAGAATCTTTGTGATATATCAAACCGTTGGATCAATATAAAATATACTTACTTACATTTATTATTAAGTCTTTTATTTTATATTTAGTAGTTCAAACTACTTACTACAAGCTACGATGTTCAACTGTATTATAATTAAAACTTTTTTATTATCGATGAATTTCCAACACTTCGTGGTTGTGCGGTCAACATACCAATAAGATATTGATTGATGTATCTATTTATGTAGAGATTATATAAAATTTTATACGATTCTGTGCCTTTAAAAACTAAACTTAATTTAACAATATATTAAACTAAAATTAATTTTACTGAAAAAACTTCCTCTTTTAAATAAGCATTAGTGAACTCAATATATTATAAAATTGTTTATCCTGCACATTAGTTAAAAATAAGTAAAAACAGAGTTGTAGGTAACTAGAAGAAATTTAACAAAGGATGAGATAGATGATGTTTATTACTCGCAGAAAATAATTTTTAAGAAATATTTTGCATTTGCATATTATACATGTTTGCATATACTGAATTTAACTTTAAGAGTTGTTCATGTGTACCTTCTTCAATAATTTTCCCATCATCAATTACTATTATTCTGTCAGCTTTTCTTAATGTGGACAATCTGTGGGATATAATGATGACAGTTTTGTCTTTGAAAGTTTTATAAATAGCATCAAAAATTTTACTTTCAGAAACTACATCAATAGATGAAGTGGGTTCGTCTAGTATCATCAAAGGGGAGTCTCTGTAAAAGAATCGAGCAATAGCGATTTTTTGTGCTTGACCTGTAGATGGTTTGATTCCTCCTGTGTATGCGTTATTTAAAATTTGATTTATACCATGCTCGTATTTGCTAACAAAGTCCCAAGCATCAGCCTTTTTTAATGCATTCATAACCTTATCCTCGTCTATTGGTTTATTTATTTTTCCTAATGCTACGTTATCTTTTACTGTTAAAAATTCGAATAGATTAAATTCTTGTAAAAACAAACTTACATTCTTATACCATTCGTTAATTTGTAAAGACCTAATATCTATACCATTTATCAAAATTTGACCTTTTGTTACATCATGAAATCTTGTTATTAACTTGATCAAAGTAGTTTTTCCAACACCATTTCTACCTACTATAGCTAATTTTTCACCAGAGTATATTTTTAAATTAAAATCTCTATAAATGTATTTATTTGTATTGGGATATTTAAAAGAGACATTGATAAACTCTATTTCAGGTGGTTTAGTCAATCTGGGTAAAAATATCTCACCACTCTTTATATTAGGTTTTGTTTCAAAGAAATCAACCACTAATTTAAGATATAAAGTTTTTTCCTTGATCTTGCTTATGTTTATAAAAACGTTTTTTATGTTGTAATTAATATTATTAATATTTCCCATAAAAAATGTTACTTGACCTACAGAAATTAGACCATCTACAGCCATTTTGATGATGAAGTAGTAAATACCAGAACTAATAACTACAGATATGAATCTGTTAAATCCTATCCAGATATTCCATCTGCTGTATATTTGATAAGCTTTTGGATAATAAGTATTTATCATAAGATCTGTGTGTTTATTTTTAAAAAATTTAAATGCACCAAGTACTAAAATATCAGGCAAAAATTTTTGTGTGGTTGTGACATTTAGTGAAGTATTTGCTATTCTTCGCATTTCTGTAGTGTCAAAATCGTACTTAAAACTTTTTTTACGATAGAAAGATGCCGGAAATATATATATTATTGATATGAATAAAAAAATTAAAATAATATATGGCCAAAAATCAATTTGAGTCAATATAACCATGTACCCTAGCATTAGAATTACATTGTAAATAACTTCTATAATTAGGTTAAACACATAATCAAGAGATGTGATTTCTCTTTCAACTTTTTTTTCAAATTTTCAAATGATGGATCTTCTGAAGACTCTATTCCTAAGCTTTGTACTTTTTCTGCAAAAAGTAAATTTATTTTATAAATTCGTATACTTTGAATATATTTGTCCAGGTTATCATTTACAATTACAATTATACTTCCAAAAAAGACTTCAACTAATGTATAGATGATCAAATATTCAATTATTATGTCTACTGTTATAGTTCCATTTATTATTTTATTAATTACTGTATCAATAAACACAGCTCCAATATATAATTCTATTGGGGACTTTAAATATTGAATAATTCTAACAATGAAGTGTATCCAAAATAGTACTGGTAATAACTTACGTACATTATTTATTATCCATAATATTATTTTCAGATTTTCTCTTAACGAAATTTTTTCATAATTATTCTCCATTTTTAGTGATTTATCTGACTGATTAATCAATTTACTGTTAATACCATATTTTATCTACATCATCAATTTTATATAGTCTATCTATAAAATCGTTAATTATATTCAACTGCTCATGCGTGAAAAAATTTTTTTTATTGGGCAACCATACCAATTCAGAATTTTCAACACTTGTATATTTTGTTATTTGATCTTTAATCGCACCTAGCTTTTCTGGTATTGTATAGATCAGATAATTTTTATCATCTATGTCTATAACACCTTCTAATCCAGAAATGAGCAAGAATAGCTCTTCATTAATGCTATTTAATTTAACTAAACCACATAGTGTAAAGTTCCACTTAATTGAGCCTGTTTCTAAAAGCTTGCCTCCATTTTTATTAAAAAAAGTTTTCAGTTCTGATATTGTTCTATTTTTATTATCTGTGATACATTGTATCAACATCATCATGTTGTATGGACCATAGCCTTCGTAAAGCATTTTTTCTAGTTTGCCTTCTCTTTTGATTTTACCTGCACCTTTAAGAATTGCATTTGTTATTTTATCTTTGGGTAGATTCATTTTTTTTGCTTTTTCTATCGCATCAGCCAGCTCCGAATTTAATGTTGGATCTATACCAGACTGAGCAGCAATTTCTATCATTCTACTAAGCCTAGTGAACTCTTTTGCTTTAGCGAGATCATTTACACTTTTAGTTCTTTGAATATTTTTCCATTTAGAATGTCCTGCCATTATTAAAAATTGTTAAAATATTTTCTTGTATATCATTTATTGATTGCATACCATTGATTGTGAAAATACTGATATTCTTACTTTGCAAAAAATGTATAACTTTATGGTATTGTTCATGAACTTTTTGTAACATTGCAAAATTTTCAAATACTTCAATGTTTTTTCTTTTAGACATTATGCGTTTTATACTTTCTTCTGGAGTTATGTCAATGTAAAAATAAAAATCAGGTATAATTATTGGTTGATCATATCCCTCATCAAAAAATCCTCGTGGTTTAATATGCATATTCCACAAAGTATTGATATCTACACCTTGTACTGATTGATAAGCTAAAGTCGATAAAAAATATCTAACACATACTACAACAGAATGTTTTTTTATTTGATTTATAAATTTTGTGTGTACTAATCTATCTTTTATAAACAATTCGGTAGACTCATTCGGTGAAAAATTATTTTGTTTGAGTTTTTGGGTAATCAGACATCCTTCTTGTGTTAAGTCAGTTTGCTCTTTTGTTAGCCAAATACTACTGCTTTTGGAAATAAATGTGTTCCCATCATGAATGTTGCTAGCTAATAGTCTCGCCTGTGTATCTTTACCTGAAGCATCTAAGCCATCAAAACAAATAAAAGGTTTTGTCACCATATAATAAATTTCAATAAACTTAAGTATAAAATTTCTCTAACAAAATCTCTATAATTTTACATATAATTATTTTATGTGATTGATAAAATTTTATGCAAAATACAAAATATATATTTATTTCAGGAGGAGTCATTTCAGGTTTAGGTAAGGGAGTTACAGCATCTGCTTTGGGCGTACTGCTTAAATCACGAGGTTATAGGATAGGTATTATAAAATGTGAATCTTATCTAAATGTTGATTCAGGTACTATTAATCCTATTGAGCATGGTGATCCTTTTTTGTGTGAAGATGGTTTAGAGGCAGATCTAGATCTTGGTACATACGAGCGTTTTTTAGGTATACAAGTGGGTAGAAAGAATTTTACAACAATGGGACAAATATATCTGTCCATAATAGAAAAAGAGAGAAGTATGAAATACGGAGGTAAAACAGTTGACGCTATCCCAACTATTCCAAACGAGATAATTCAGAGAATAAAGATTGCAGGAGAAAATAATGATATATGCTTGGTTGAATTAGGAGGTACCGCAGGAGAATATCAAAATGTCTATAACTATGAGGCTGCTAGAGTGATGAAACTTTTTTATCCTAATAGTGTTATTCATGTCCATGTAAGTTATGTACCATTACCAAAACACTTGGGTGAACCGAAATCTAAACCGACTCAATTGTCAATCAGATTTTTAAATATGGCTGGTATTCAGCCAGATTTTTTGGTTTTGAGAAGTGATTGTGAGATTGATGAAGTTCGCAAAGAAAAAGTAGCTATACAATGTAATTTGCAACCCGATAGAATAATTGAAAACCCAGATGTAAAATCAATATATGAAATTCCTTTGATTTTCTATGAACAAAAATTTGATGAAAAAGTTTTAGAACTATTACAACTGCCTAAAAATAAATCTGATTTAAATCAATGGAGAGAATTAGTTTTGAGAATTAATACAACTAGATTTAATCGAGTAAAAATTGGAATAATAAGCAAATACATTGCAACGGGTAAATTTAAGCTCAAAGATAGTTATTTGGCTCTTGTTGAGGCCTTAAAACACGCAAGTTGGCATACTGGTATTGGAGTTGACTTAGAGTTTATCAATGCAGAAGATATTGAGAAAAACTCTATACAAAGTTATACAGATGGAGTAGACGGGATCATAGTACCTATTGGATGGGGATCAAGAGGTGTGGAAGGGAAAATAAAATCTATACAGTATGCAAGAGAAAATAAAGTCCCATACTTGGGATTATGTTTTGGAATGCAGCTGGCTTGTGTAGAGTTTGCTAGAAATGTTATAGGTTTGGTAAATTCAAATTCCGAAGAAATCGATCCTAATACTAAAAATAAAATCATTCATAGTATTCCATTTGATCCTAAATATCAAGTCATAAAAGGAAATGGAGTTTCAATGAGATTGGGGTCTTACGAATGTGTCATAAAAAAGAACACGATAATGTATGATATTTATAAATCACATAATATTGGTACAGAGAATACAAATGGTGATCTTATAGTGTTTGAAAGACATAGACATAGATATGAATTTAATAACAAATATAGATCACTTTTTGAACAAAACAATTTTGTATTTTCTGCAGTATCTCCAGATGATTTTTTTGTAGAGATGATAGAATTACCAAAAGAATTACATCCTTTTTTTATTGCTACTCAAGCACATCCAGAATATAAATCTACACCTGTTAATCCCCATCCAATTTTTATACGATTTTTAGAGGCTGTAAGAGAGACGAAAAAATGATAAAATACATTCGAGATGCTGGATTTAAAATAAAAATTTTAGGATAGAATAATTTTAGTAAAATATTTAGGAGTTTTTAGAGAAAAATTGACTTTTTTGCTATTGTTTGAAATATACACGCCTGTATTGATTTGTTAGCTGTTTTAGGTATATTTTACTTAACGCGCTCTTAGCTCAACTGGATAGAGCACTTGTCTTCGGAACAAGTGGTTGGGGGTTCGAATCCCTCAGAGCGTAAAGCAATTTTATAAATTTTTGTTATTTTTTTACTTTCAATATAAAAATTAGGCTCCCAATTGTATAAAAATTACTTAGCAATAAAAAAACAGTCTGTAAAATAAAAGAATAATTCTAAGAAGTTCTACAACAAGCAGGTGACGGGATTCGAACCCGTGTCAATGGTTTGGAAAACCATGATAATAACCTCTATACGACACCTGCAAATTCAAATTAAGCCTAGAAATTTTATCAAAATAGTAAAGAATGTCAATTGATAAAAATTTGAAATATTTTAAAATATATTTTGTATTATCATGTGATTAGCAAATACACTGCTAACCTGCTAATTTATATTATTTGTTAGTTTTAAGTCTTATGGCAAGAAGAATTTCTGTCGTCAGACCTTCTGACATATTTAGAGTCGTTGAAGACTCAATGACAAATATGTTAAACGATATAGGTTTTGCGCCTATGGCAAGTAGGACAGACATAGAAGTTAATGCTATGGAATTTAGTGATAGGTTTGAGGTACATGTAAAAGTTCCTGGTTTCACAAAAGAGGAGATCAATTTGGGATTTGAGGACAATATGCTTGTAATTGAAGTTAATAAGTCTCAAACAAAAGAGGATAGCGATAATAATGAACATGGTGAATATTTTATAAGAGAATTCATTAGTGAAAATCACAGGAGAGTCATATCTCTTCCTTCAAAGGTAGATACTGATAAAGCCGAGGCTGAATTGAAGAATGGAATTATGAAGATAACAATTCCGAAGATGCCTGAGATGTTACCAAAAAAAATACATATAAAGGATTAAGGCGGCACGAACAAGAAAGAATTTATAAACGTAATTTTGAAGTGGCAGGGTAAATGGTAAACCTGCCATTTTTCTTTATTTATGCTAATATTTATCGATTTAAAGATTCGTAAATTATATGAAACTAAATTTACTTTTAATTTCAGGAAGTTTAAGGTCGCGATCTTATAATACTTTTTTGTTGAATTATGTTAAGCGTTATTTGATGAATAAAAAAGTTTATTGTAAATTATTGACGCTTGAGAATATTCCATACTTTAATGAAGATTTAGAAAATAATTTACCTTCAACAATTAATGAATTGATTGAAACAGTAAAAAATACTGATGCTTTTATTGTAGCTACACCTGAATATAACAACTTCATACCTGGAGTTTTAAAGAATTTTTTTGATTGGTTGAGTAGAGATTATTTGAGAAGTTTCATCAAAAACAAACCCATAGCCATTTGTGGATGTACAGTGGGTGGTTTTGGTACAGTTAGGGCACAAAATGAATTATTATTATTGTTAACAATATTAGGATTTCATGCTGCATCAGATTTTAGATTACCAATATCAAATGCGAATAATGTCTTTGATACATCAAATCAAGAAGTTAAAAATGAAGAGACTAGTTTAAGGATTAATGAGTTTGTGGACAAATTCGTAAGATATGTCAAAAATTATAATATGTCAATTTTGGAGTTAAATTCTTCCCACTCTCTTTCCGACATATCCTGAGGTTTTTCTTTTATTTTACTTTTATCTATACTTCCTGTCAGGAGGGAAACTTCCTGGCTCGAAAACGTTATACTTTTTCTTCTATAATCTTCGAAGGCTTCATATGTCAATGGTACCCATAGTTTTACGATGTCAAGAATCTTATCTGCGTATACTCTGATCTCATATTGAGCATGTTTATCTGTTCTTAAACTTAAAAAATGTAGAAGATTGTGGAGGTCAATTTTCCAATAGAATTGTGTGTAAAAATTCACTGGCAGAACTAACCTGGATATTTCTCTTGCAACATTATCTCTAGAAGGATCTACAACATTTCCGTCATCATCTAAATTTAGTAGTTCAAGATATAAACTGTATGCATTTTTTGAATTTAATCTTATTTTATCTATATATTCTTTTTCTGAATTTTCCTTAATTCTTTCACCTCTACCTTGATTATTTTTTTTACTTTGAGATTCCAAAGTTACAGGTACGTAGAATTCTTTATCTAAAATCGAATATCTGGCTGAATACTCATTGACATTAGCCATTCTGTGTCTAATCCATTGCCTAGCTACAAAAATGGGTAGTTTTACATGAAATTTTATTTCACACATTTCGAATGGTGTTGTGTGCTTGTGTCTCATCAAATATCTAATTAACCCTCTATCTTGAGATACTTTTTTTGTTCCCTTACCATACGATACTCTCGCTGCTTGTACTATAGATTCATCACCTCCCATATAATCAATCAATCTAATAAATCCATGATCTAAAACATTTATCCTTTCTCCTAAAATTTTTTCTAACTCTTGTGAAGTATATCTTTTGGTGGTAAACAACTCTTCAGACATATTTAAAAAGGTAACAATTTTTGTCTTTAATAAATATATACTTTTTAAGTAGTATGTGCAATATATAAATTTTTATTAAGACAACAAAGCTAACATCAAAATTAAAATTTGCAAACGTACTCTTATTTATCTTAAATTTATCTTGCAGTTATAAGTTTTATAGATGTTTTGCTTATGCTTTTTAAAAAAGATGTCGAGTATTAAAGACAAATTTATTTTAATTATATTGAAATTATAGATTGTAAAACTTATACTTTATAAGGTTATGGATTTTTTTGATTTGCTTTCGACCGGAAAACAAATGAGTACACAAGACCATCTTGATATAGCGGACATTCGAGATAATCTTGTGGTCCTTACAAATGGAAAGGTTTCATGCGTAATAGAAACATCTGCAATAAATTTTGATTTATTGGATAGCATGGAGCAAGATGCGAGAATTGGTGCGTTCTCTGCTTTCTTGAATTCAATAAAATTCCCTATTCAGATAGTTATAAAAACACAAAAAACAGATATATCCAAATATATGAAATTATTAGACAATTATAAAAGCAGGATAGTATCAGAAAAAATCATTAATCAAGTTAGTATGTACCAAGAATTTATAAACAATTTGACACTAACAACACAAGTATTAGATAAAAGGTTCTTTTTAGTTATTCCATCACAAACTCTTGAAATCATAGAGACTAGTTGGGTTAGAAGGGTCCTAGGGCAGCCAAAAAGAATTCTAAATATTTCTCAAATAATAAAAAAAGCTAAAGATGAGTTAGAACCTAAAAGAGATCAAGTTATAAAAAATTTAGGAAATGCAGGTATAAGTTCTAAACAACTTAACAATGATGAATTAATTAAGCTTTTTTATTCAATTTACGAACCTGACAAAATGGGTATAGAAATACTTAACATAGATACAAGTGATATCAAAACAGGTATAGCTGGTAATTTAAAATAAAAATCGGTATGTCTATTTTTGATATTTTTAGAAAAAAAGAAAACAAAAATTCAAATGCAAACATAAAAGATGTTCTAAGTGCAAAAGATAATCCTTCAGTAAGCAGAGAGGAAATGATAGCTCTGGAAAAAGAGAAAAGAGCTATAGAAAAGTTTGCTAAAGGTGTGATTAGTGTTAGGGATATAATTGCACCTTCGGCTATTGAAGTAAATTTTAACACCATGGTAATTGGTAATAAGTATTTTAGATCGTATTTTGCTGTTAAGTTTCCTCCAATAGTTAGTCCAAATTGGCTTGAACCGTTAATAAACTTTGAATATCCGGTGGATATAAGTACTTTTTATTACCCACACGATACATCTGAAATTCTGAAAATTTTAAAACGACGAATAGCTGAGTTTCAAGCCACAATAAATCTAGAAATTCAATCAGGTAGACAAGCAGATCCTATAGTGGTGAAACAGCTAAATGATGCTTTGCAGTTTCAGTCGCAATTAGCTGCAGGTACGGAAAAGTATTTTCAGTATGCGTTATATTTAACTGTACATGCTAGTTCACTGGAAGAATTAAATCAGATCTCTAAAAATTTAGAAGGTACTATGGCAACTTTAGGAGTAATAATAAAAGTTGCAACTTTACAACAAGAAGAAGCTTTTCAGAGTACTATTCCTTATGGATTAGATAAAATACAGATGTATCAAAATTTACAGACATCTGCGATTGCAACAACATTTCCGTTTGTATCATCTGAGTTGACACAAGAGTATGGAGTGCTTTATGGTGTGAACTTACATAACAATTCATTAGTTATATTTGATAGATTTTCATTACCGAATGCAAATTCTGTGGTTTTAGCTACATCAGGTTCTGGTAAATCTTATACTGTGAAGCTTGAGGCTGTTAGGTCTCTAATGCTTGGTACAGAAATAATTGTAATAGATCCTGAAAAGGAATTTGATAGGTTATGTATGGCAGTTGGTGGAGATTATATTTCATTCTCTCAGGATGGGTCTCAAAAACTAAATCCATTTGAGTTGTCTGGATTATATTCTAGTGAAGAAGATGAATTAAGATTCAAAATTTTAACACTGTCTGGTTTGATAAGAATGATGCTTGGTGGGGTATTGACTCCCGAGGAGGCGGCCATATTAGATAGAGCATTGATACTGACATATAGAGAAAAAGGTATAACTCCAGATCCTTCTACTCATACAAATGAACCACCATTGTTAGAAGATTTATACAAAATATTAAATGCAATGTCAGAAGAAGAGGCTCATTCTATGGCTCGCAGGTTAGAAACATATCTTAAAGGATCCGCTGCAGGTGTGTTTGATAGAAAATCATCAGTCAGTTTGCAAAGTAATTTTACAGTGTTCAGTATTAGAGATTTGTCTGATAACTTAAGACCAATGGCTATGTATGTGATGTTAGATTTTATTTGGACAAAAATTAAGAGAGATAAGAAGAAAAGGCTATTAATCATTGATGAAGCTTGGATAATGATGCAATATCCAGATGCTGCAAGATTCGTATATGCCATAGCTAAGAGAGCAAGAAAATATGGTTTAGGACTTACAACAATCACTCAAGATGTAGATGACTTTTTAAGTTCGGATTTTGGCAGAGCAATAGTTAGCAATTCATCCATGCAAATATTATTAAAACAATCTCCAAGTACAATAGAAAAACTACAAAAAGTTTTTTATTTGACTGAAGGTGAGAAATCTTATCTTATGTCAGCGGGTATTGGTCAAGGGCTATTTTTTGCAGGAGCAAATCATGTAGCTTTACAGGTTATTGCTAGCGAAAATGAGCATCAACTTATAACAACTAATCCTATGGAATTACTTAAACAACAAACTAAAGAAGAAGTTGATACTCTGGACATTACATAGAATTTTCACTAAATGAAAAATTGTAATTTACTTATTAAGTTAGTATAATTAGTATAATTTTTCTTGATAGTGCGCTAGTAGCTCAGTGGATAGAGCAACCGCCTTCTAAGCGGTAGGTCGTACGTTCAAATCGTACCTAGCGTAGTTTTATTGTTTTATTTATTTAATGATATGTTATATGGAGAGATCAATTTATTTAGCTAAAAGTTTCTGCAATAAAAACTTAATTTTGTTAATAATCTTCGTGTTATCAACGGTATTTAGTAGTAGCTATGTATTTGCTCAAGACAATATCGGAAACTATGACTATAATAATAGTGCTAGTTTAATTGGTTTTATCGTGAGTATAATCACTTTATTGTTTGGCTGTTGTGTAGCGGTTTTTTTAATAATTTTTTATGGAGTGCAATATAAAAAAATGTACAACAAAAAAGGTATAAAAGACAAGGATTTATTAGCTTTTATACCATTCGTAAACAATTACTATTTAAGTATAGCAGTAGGAGATAAAGGAAATGCATTTTTGTACGGTTTTGGTCAATTATTTGCTTTCATGTTTGCTTTTTGTACAGGTTTAATACCTCTAATAGGCCTATTGACAATATGTATTTCTGAAATTATTATTATACTGTTAAATGTGTCTTTGTTTAGAAAAGTTGCAGTAGCATTTGGTAAAAATGAAAGTTTAGGTTTGATATATGGTCTGGTTACTCCACTACCTGTAGTAGGCATTATTATTCAATTGTATATTTTGAATTCTATTGCAAATTCAACAGTTGTTAGTAATAAAGAATAGCTAAAATGTCTGTTACCATTTCATCGTTGGATACATTAAATTCGTTGTCAGTTTCTGATGTGTCTAGTTCTGCAGTGAAGACAATGTTAAAGTTGGAGAAGTTAACCAAAAAATATAATAATAATTTAGTTATCAAGTCAATTGATTTACAAATTAAAAAAGGCGAAGTTGTTGGCCTACTAGGACCAAATGGTGCTGGAAAGACCACTTTAATGAAGCTTATTACTGGATACTTAGTGCCAGATTCTGGTAATGTTTATATAAACAATAAGAAAATTAATTTTAATGATTCTTTTTACAGATCGAAAATAGGTTACATGCCTGAAACCAACCCATTACCCAAGGACAAGTATGTGATGGAAATGTTAAATTTAGCATTAGATTTGCATGGAAACTTTAATCGTAAATTTCGCTCTGAAAGAATAGATTATGTTATAAAAGCTACTTCATTGGAAAAAGTTGCATACAAACCAATATCAGAACTATCAAAGGGCTATAGACAAAGATTAGGTTTAGCAATAGCACTTATTAATGACCCTGAAATTCTGATTCTAGATGAGCCTACAGAAGGTTTAGATCCCAACCAAAGAATTGAAATAAGGAGCCTAATCAAAAAATTAGGAGAAGATAGAACAGTGTTGATATCAACGCATGTAATGGCAGAGGTAGAATCTATGTGTAATAGAGTATTGATCATAAATGCTGGTGAAGTAATTGCTGATGATACCACCCAAAATATCTTAAAGCGTAATAAAGGAAACATAGAAGTGGTATTTATATTTAAGCAGAAAAATTTCAAAATTAGTCAATTAGATGGTTACTTTGACAAATCAGATGTTAATTTATTAAGTCAAAAGAATGATGTTGTTGAGTTGATTATCAAATCTCATTCAAATGATGAATTGATGGTGCAAATCACAAGGTATATAAGAGAAAATGAAAATTTAGTAGTACATAGTATTTCAAAAAAACAATATTCGCTAGAAGATATATTTAGAGATTTAACTGCTTAAACGATATGAAAATAAAAATAGTTTTAAGTCTAAAATCATTAAAGAATAAATTTATTAAGAGTTTGGAGGTATTCACTCTTTTTGCTTTTACTCCAAAGATACTTGGTCAACTTGTTAAAAATGAATTAAAAAGTTTTTTTTACAATCCAGTTACATATGGGATAGGTATCTTATTTTTAATACTAACTTTTATTTTATTTTTTGAATCTTACGGTTATGCAAAAATTCCTACTGATGATTTAACGAGTATGTTCAGTTCAATGGCAATAGCTATGGTTGTGATAATACCAGCACTCACTATGAATTCTGTATCCAAAGATAGACAAACTGGCTTAATAGAATATTATTTGACTCAGCCCATAAAAGAGTTTGACTTTATTCTTGGCAAATTTGCTTCTGTAGGCATTTTAGTAATTTTGTTGATATTATCAACGTTACCAACAACTTTGATTATCAATTTTTATGGAACATTAGATTTAGGGCAGATAATTGTGCAATATCTAGGTCTAATACTACTTAGCCTGGCATTTACAGCAATAGGTATTTTTATATCTGCTTTGTTCAAAAGTGAAGTCATTTCTTTTATATCAACTTTTGTATTTATATCTTTTATTATGGCTTTAGGAAGCCAATTTTTACAAATATTGCCGATTGACTTTCAGAGTGCATTTGGAGTTTTTAGCCCTCTATTAAGATACCAAAATTTAGGACGTGGAGTTATCGAAGTAAGCGATGTTTTATATTTTTTTATGGTAATAGTATTGTTCTTGTTTTCAGCAAGATATTTCATAGGAAAATTAAGACTTCCTATTTTTCATAAAGCACATTTTCAACTTAGATCACTTGTACTATTAACGACATTGATTTTTATATTTACAGCTTATTTTTCACCAATGTTAAATTTAAGGATTGATGGAACTTCAAACAAAAAATTTAGCTTGTCCAGAGAATCTGTTCAGATATTAAACAAGCTGAATAATCCGATAGATGTTAAGTTATTTACATCAAATAATTTACCTTTAGAAGTACAACCAGTGTTAAATCGTGCTACTAATTTATTAAAGGATTACCAAGCAGCAAGACCAGATAAATTTAAACTCAGTTTTGTTAATTTTGAATTAAAAGATGATAACAAAATAAAAGAAGCATCATCGTATAATATTTTTGGACAAAGCATCTTAGTTGCATCTGATGATTCAGCATCGACAACTGCGGGTATTGCTGGAATTGGATTTGAGTATGATGGAGTGAAAGCAGGTTTTAATCTTGGTAATGATGTGTCGAATCTAGAATTTCAAATTTCAAAAACTATAATGCAACTAGCTAAAATTGAAAGACCCATTATTGGTATAGTGGAAAATAGTGTATCATTGAATTATAAAAATGGTTTTACTCAGTATCCTAGGCTAATTAGCGACTTTTTTGATTTTCGCGATATTATCTTATCTGAGAACGAAAATAAATTGGATGAGTTAGCTGCTTTAATAGTTCTAGGTCCTACTGAAGATTTCACGGAAAATATGGGTAAAGTGTTGAAACAATTTTATGATTCCGGCAAATCTTTAATGTTGTTCTATGATACTGTAATTATCACAGATTTACAGTTAGAAGCAAAAAAGAGAATTACACCTATTGATAATCTGTTCAACGATATAGGTATCAAACCAAATTATGATTTTGTTTTAGATATAAACTCCAATCTAATAGGCTCAATTCCTCAACCCCCTTTTTTCAAAAGATTTCCTCAGTATCCTATTATTCTACCATCAAAAAAAGCTTATGAAATGTTTAGTGATCCTGCTGTTGTTAATACTTTTTTGCCATCCACATTAACAATAGAAAATGACTCGATAGATGTGCTGTACACTACATCTGAATATGCATATGTATCAGAAAACTTAACAGAAATAAACAAAAATGTTAATCAACAAGATAAACTTATGATAAAAGATGTAATAGTGTCAGTCTCAAATAAACTTGATGGAAGGTTGGTGATTTCGTCAGATTCTTTTATGTTTTCGGATGAACTATATAGTAGGTTTGGATCCTCTAAGAGTATGTATGTACAGCAGAACGCCATATTCTTAACTAATATTCTAGAATGGTTATCTAAACCTTCGATAAATATTTCGACTATATTAGGCAAAACAGATCAAGTTAAGGTTCTGCCTTTAGATGATTTGTCTAAAAGTACGATGTTAACTTTGTCTAGCTTTGCAAGCGGATTTTATTTAGCAATTTTTGCAAGTGTTGCTTTTTCGTTTAGAAGAAAATTTAGAAATAAAGTTTACGAAGCAGAGTGAAAAACATTCATAAAAACATTTTAATAGCCATAGTAGGTGGTCACATGACGCCAGCAATTGCAGTAATGAACGAATTTAAAAGGAATGGATATACTAATTTTGTATGGATATGTCAGAAATATAATCAAAAGAACAACAGAAATACGTCTGCTGAGTATCAATACGTAATAAATGAAAAAATTAACCATATTATACTTGATTCAGGTAAATTTCAACTTGACGGAAATATAATCCTGAAGTTTTTGGCTTTAATTACAAATTTATTCAAATTTGTTAAAGCATACTTACAAATTTTAATAATTTTTATAAAAAAAAGACCAAAGTTTGTTTTATCCTTTGGTGGTTTTTTAGCTGTGCCAGTAGCTTTTGCTGCGAAAATATTATTTATACCAATTTATACCCATGAACAAACTCAAGTTATAGGTTTAGCTAATAGTATAATTGCTCGAATAGCTAAAAAAGTATTTGTGTCGTGGAATACTATCAAAACCAAACAAAATAAATACATTTTTACTGGCAATCCTGTAAGAAAAGAAATTTTTGTAATTAAAACAAGTTCTTTAACAGCTGATTTTACTCGAAATAAACATATATTGTTTGTTACTGGGGGTAACCAAGGCTCACACTTTATTAATGAATTAGTTTTCAAAAAAATAGTTATGATTTTAGATCATTTTAATGTTGTACATCAAACTGGCAACAGTAGTATAACAATGGACTATGAAAAAGCTTTAGATATACAAAGAAATTTACCAGCTGAAAAACAAATAAGCTATGTTATTAGACAATATATACATGCTAACGAAATAGGTGAAGCACTAAATAAATCATCTCTGATTGTATCTAGGGCAGGAGCGAACAGTGTTTATGAATTTTTAGCTTTGTCTAAAATGTGTATTTTGATACCATTACCAAACTCAATTAAAAACGAACAATTATTGAACGCAAAATATGCAGAAAAAATTGGTATTGCCAAAGTTTTAGAACAAAATAATGAATTGACGCCTGATGTTTTTTATACAGAACTTTTACTTGCTAAAGATCTTATTGGTAAGGGACACTTTTGGAATGGTAAAACTACTTCAGAAATAAGTAAAAAAGCAAAATCCAGTATTGTGCTAGATGCAGCGACAAAAATATTTCAAGAAATCTCAATGTAAATATTTTATAATCATTTGTTTGAACAATATTTAAGTTAGTATTCATTGCTATGAATAGAACAAAAATTATATGCACTATAGGACCATCATCTTGGGATCCGAGAGTGTTAAAACAGATGATTGAAGCTGGTATGAATTGTGCTAGAGTGAATGGTGCATTTGCTGATATTGATGAACTTAATAAGGTTACTAATTTGGTAAGAAGCATTTCAGATGAAGTGGCACTGATGATGGATGTAAAAGGACCAGAAATTAGATTAAATAAATTTTTGAATCCGATAACAATACAACCAGGACAAACAATTGTAATAGGCAATGATAATGCAAGTGAAATTTATCCTAGTAACTATATAGATCTTTATAAATATATACAAGTTAATCAAAGAATTGTCATAGGTGATGGCGAAACGGAATTAATTGTTAAAAATATTGAAAATAAAAATATAATTTGTGAAGTAGTTGTAGGAGAACTTTTAAAACCTGGGAAAGCAATGAATTTGCCAGGAGCAACATATTCTTCTGAAATATTAACCCAAAAGGATCTGGTAAACTTAAAACATGCTATAAATTTAGGTTGGGATTATGTTTCAGCTTCATTCGTCCAATCAGCAGAATCAGCAAAATTTATAAAAACACATCTTGAAGATTCAAACATGAAACTTATTGCAAAAATTGAAGATCAATTAGGTGTTGATAGTGTTGATGAAATACTTAATGAAGTTGATGGTATTATGATTGCAAGAGGAGGATTAGGAGTTGAATTAGGAGTAGAGATGGTGCCTGTAGTTCAGAGAAGGTTATTAGAAGCAGCTCAAAAAGCTGGTAAAATTGTAATAACTGCAACTCAGATGCTTGAATCTATGACTTATAATCCAAAACCTACAAGAGCGGAAGCAAATGACATTGCAACTGCTATTTATTTAGGTACTGATGCAGTAATGTTATCTGGAGAATCATCATCTGGTAAATATCCGGTTGAAGCTGTTCGATATTTATCAAAAATTGCGTCAGTTGTAGAAACAAATTTACCATCCATTGTTTTTAATACTAATACGAAATATGAGGTCAAAGTAGATTCTTTTGGTAAATCAATTGCTATGTTAGCAAACAATTTACAAGATAGTTTAAAAGCTATAGTGGTGTATGATGATGATGGTTTGCTTGCAAGAATGATTGCAAGACATTTTATAAAATTACCTGTCTACGCTCTTGTAGTAAAGGAATTTTCAGTAAGACATCTCGCAATATCTAAGGGGGTAACAAAATCCATTACATTAGACTTGCAAACACAATCTAATAACGACAATTCAATTAATCATATAATAAAACGACTTGAACAATTAAACATATTAAGTAAAGGTGATCAAATTTTGCTGGCAACTAGAAACGTAAACAACAATCAGGAAGACTTATCTGTTACAATAACTAAAATCTAAATTAACTTCATCACATTGTGAAAATCTTTTTTTAACCCCTCAAACTGCATTCTTAACATACTGATACCTTGCATCCAGAAATTTTGGTCTGTTATATTGATTCCAATATTATTAAATATTTCAACTGGCGATAAACTATTGCCATAACTCATAAATTCTTTCACTTTATTTATACTATTTGTATTATTCTTGACCATAAATTGAAGAGATTTACTGATCAATAACCCCATAGCGTATGAATACAAATAGAAAGGTGATCTTAAATGTGGCCATATAATCCATCTATCCTTAAAATCACTAACATTTGTAACATTACCATAAAAATTTTTTAATTCATCATACAATAATTCGTCTATATCATGTTTTGATAAATATCCCTTTTCACGAAAGGTTTTATGCAGGTTACGTTCAAATAAATATCCAGACGCTTGCATATGAATTGTATAAATTTGATCAAAAAATTTATCTACTTTCAAACCAAAAATCTGAATTTTGTCTTTTAAATTCATACAAGCTTTGTCAAATGCAAAATCTTCAAAAAAAGTGGATGAAACCTCTGCAGTTGCCAATGAAACATCATAATAAATCTCTAGATTTTTTCTTTGTAATTCTGAATGAATCATATGACCAGTTTCATGAGCTAATGTTGTTACGTCATCAATTTGTTCAATAGCATTCATTAAAATATAAACTGGAGTTTGTTTTGAATAACTTGCACAAAA
>CALDYZ010000058.1 GCA_937944235.1 Candidatus Dojkabacteria bacterium
AATTATGGCATAGTTAATTTTGATCATTTTGTCATACTGTTAACTTCAAATACGGCAGGACAAACAAGTCAAAATTTACAAAAAGAACTGAAAGATTTTTTAAACACTAAAGCTACTAGTCTTGAAGGATAAATAGATTTGTATGGCGTTTAGAGATATTTTGAAAGATTTCAAAACATTCTTATTTTTACTTTTTCTCTAAAACTTCTGCCTATATAAAAATTAACTGTAACGTTTATAAATGCCATAAAGATTGCAAAGGTTAAAGTAAATACTGTATAAGTTATAACAGCCAAAAATATACTCATGCTACTATTGGCTGAAAATACCATTTCTAAAATTAATAAATATATAAAAAATGTGATAATAAACATCACTATCAGTAAAGATCCAAGTAATATTGTCTTGATAAATATAGTAGATATAGATCTGAGATTTGTTTTTAAAGTATCAAACAAAAGTTTTATTTTAAATGCGTAACTGAAGGTATTAGTAGAAATCATCAGTATCATAGCTGTTTTGGAAACTATGAGCGTAAAAAACATGCTAAACAATAACACAATAACTGTAAAAATAATTCCTGATAAAAACAAAATATTAGCTGATGGATTATAATTTGGATCAAGTAAATTAACTCCATTGTTAAGATATGCGACAAATAAAATATACATAACTATAAAAATTGGTAATAATATAATCATTGAAAGAAGACTATAAATTGTATCTTGTAATATAAATTTTAATGATTTTTTTATGTTTGTTATCAGCAGATTTTTTTTAATGTGAAAAAAATCAAAATCTCTATTTTCTAAGCCTGCTTGAACGGCCTCATACCCAAAATAACCATGAAGTAAAGGTATTACAAAAAAATTATAAAAAAAGTAAAACAGTACAAATGATACTACGAAAATTATAAAGTAAAAATTTTGGATATTTTGATTAGTAGAAAAACCTGTTGATAGTGTATAGCTTGTCAAGCTCACTAAAAAAGAAGACACAAATACATAAACAAGACTGGATTGTAAAATGAAGGACTTAAAATTTTTTCTTGAAAATATTTCATTAAAAATATTCATAAATTTGTATTTAATAAAATCGTTTAGATTTATTTTACAACAAGCAATAAAAATGCAGCAGTAAAAAATAGTGATATTTTTCTAATTTTCGTACCTTTTTTATTTTCACTCACACTGAAATAAATTTATCATAAAATTGTAAATTTTTTGTTATACTAAAATTATGGTGAAAAGTGGTAAAAAGTGGTAAAAATGTGATAATATTCAAATATGTTTATAGGGGAGTACAATGCAGTTTTAGGTGAAAAAAACCGATTAGCTATACCCAAGAGACTAAGAGATGAGATGAAGGGTAAAAGTGTAATAACCAGAGGTTATGAAAAGTGTCTGATAATGTTTGATGAAAAAAGATTTATAGACTTTATGAGCGAGTTAAATAAAGTGCCTTTGCTTAAACTTGATTTAAGAGATACAAAAAGGTTTATTTTAGGTGGTGCACAAGAAGTTGAATTTGATGCGCAAGGAAGGTTCGTGTTATCCGAAAATTTAAAAAACTTTGCCGATATACAAGAAAAAGTTGTTTTTTTGGGTGTTGGCGAATGGATAGAGATATGGGATGAAAGTAAGTGGCAAAGTAAATTGAGTTATTTAGCTGAAAATGTATCTGATATTGCAGATAGATTGACGTTTTAATTATTTATTTTTCGTTTTAATGAAACACATATCTGTATTAAAAGATGAAATAATACACTTTTTACAAGTAAAAGATAATGGACTGTATGTAGATGCTACATTAGGTGGTGGTGGTCATACAATAGATATGTTATCTAAAGCAAAAAATGTTCATGTATATGCATTTGATGTAGATGTGAACTCCATCAATGAATTTAAAGAAAGAAGCGAATATAAAAATTTTTCTAATCAAATAACAATATTTAACGAAAATTTCTCAAATATAAAGAATACACTTCATCAACAAAATATTATGTATGTAGACGGCGTAATAGCAGATTTAGGATGGTCAAGTGATCAATTAGAATCAATTCCAGGTCTATCATATCAGCAGCTTGATCAAGATTTAGATATGAGGTTCGATAAAAGTTTGTTTGTACAGGCTAAAGATATTTTAAATACTGCAGGTAAAGATGAGCTATCTCAAATATTTTATCTGTATGCAGATTTTAGAGGCAACGAAAACCAAAAATTAGTAGATGCTATTAGAAAATTCAGATCAAATAAACTATTTGCAAAAGTGAAGGATTTAGTACAAGTTTGTGATAGCGCACTTAATCTGAAAAGAATTCAGAGTAAATCAAGAAGACATACTGTGTATAGTAGAGTTTTTCAAGCTTTAAGAGTTAGAGTTAATAACGAATATGAGAACTTAAAGAGGTTCTTGGTAGATAGTTTGGAAGTTTTAAAAATTAATTCAAGAATGTGCATTATCACTTTTCAATCTGGAGAAGAAAAAATAGTGTTAGATTTTATCAAACGCAATCAAAATTCTCTGAAAATATTATCCCAATGTAGCGATGGTAATTTTGTAAGACCATCTATAGAAGAGTTAACTAAAAATCTTAGGTCAAGAAGTGCTAAGTTATTTGTTGTAGAAAAAGTATGAAAAATTTTCGTGAACATAATGAATCTCAAAATGTAAAAGTTAACACAAAAAAATTATTGATTATACTTAACATTGTAGCTTTATTGGTTTATGTAGTATTGCAGATAGTGATTACAGCATCTACTGGAAATATGAGTAGAGAAATAGATTTTATAAGAAGAGAGAAAGCTAGATTAAGAAGAGAAAATGAATTTTTGAAATCAGAGATTCAAAAGGAAAATTCTTTAGTATATGCTTTACCTTTGGTGGAAAAGTATAAATTGGAGAAACAAATACCCATAGTCATAGAAGTTTACGATCATGATATATTTTCAATGAATAATACTAGTCAATGAAAGAAAAGCAATTTGATAACATAGATACAAAAATCAAAGTTATTAATTATCTCTTTATTGTATTTGCTATTTTAATTTTGTTAATAGCGTTAAGGTGGCAAATTGTTGATGGTGAAAAATTTTCAAATCTTGTTAAACAAAGATCTTTTGTAAGTGAGCTTGATTCTCAAAGAGGAGCCATATACTTTGCTGAAGGTGCGACTATGGCTTATAGCGAGCCCAGATTCAATATGTACATATGGCTTGGGGATTTAGAATTTTTTGAATCTCGAGGGATACAAACACGTGAGGAATTTATCAAGAAAGTGTCTGGTGTAATAGGAATGTCAGAAGAGGAGATAAAGTTAAAATTTTTGAATGCTGAATCGAAAAACATAAAATGGTTTTTACTAGCCAAGGATCTAACAAAAGAAACTTATGATGCTTTGGTAAATCTTAAAACTGATAAGTACCCTTCTCAATTTTTATCAGGTTATATTTTAGATATAATACCAAAAAGAATTTATCCAGAGGGTAGATTAGCTGCCCATGTTGTTGGTCTTACGCATTTAGTAGGAAAAAGACTCCAAGGGGTAGGAGGTATAGAAGGATCGTACAACGGAGTTTTAAACCCAATAAAAGGAATGTTGCAAACAGAAAAAGATGCTATAGGGCAAACAGTTGCTTCATCACTTGAACTAACCGTTGAGCCAAGAACAGGAGCATCAGTTTACACAACAATAAGAAAACATTTGCAAGAGATTGTTGAAATAAAAATGAAAGAAGGTTATGACAAATATCAAGCAAAGGGTGTAAGTGTAGCAATTATGGATCCCAAGAATGGAGAAATCTTAGCTCTAGCAAATTATCCGAACTATGATCCAAACTTAGTTACTGACGAGGATGTAGTGGGTTTAACTAATTCTGCTATCATAAGACCTTATGAAACAGGTTCTATAGGTAAGCTGATAACATTAGCTGCAGGTATAGATGCTAAGGTGTTTGAACCGGAAGACATTATATTACCTGATGGACATCAAGGATGTGAAACGATCAATGCAGATTTACCTCCCTTATGCACATGGAACAAAAAGCCACAGTCAGCTATGACTGTAAAAGAGTGTTTTGCAAAATCCGATAACATATGTTTTTATCATATGGCAAGAAAAATGAGTAGGAAAGAATTTTACAGATACTTGCTAAATTTTGGAATAGGTAGCTCTAGTAAAATTGATTTAGGTTTGGGTGATTCAATAGGATTACTTAAAGATTCAATTGATTGGAATGTAGGAGATGTTGCAGCATATTCGTACGGTCATGGGTATCAAGCCAATTTAATTCAGTCATTAGTTTATACTGCAGCTGTAGCAAATCATGGAGTTAGAGTCCAGCCAAGAGTGGTTAAAAAAGTTGTTAGAAGTGATGGGATAGATGTTATGATGAATCCGATCGTAGAAACAAGGGTAATAAGTCAAGAATCAGCTAGTAAAGTTACTGATTTGATGAGGTATAACTATAAATTATCTATTGCTGATAATGAATATCATTTTCATCATTTGAGAAATTATGACATTGGGGTAAAATCAGGAACTGCTTTAATTGCAGAGGGGGGTAAGTACACAAACGATATTAATGCTTCGTTTATTGGATACGATGCATCGTCAGATAGAACGTTTGTAATGATAGTTTGGCTTGAAAAACCACAGATTCCTCAGGGGGATTTGTTGGCTTTTTACAACGTTCGACCTTTATGGCTAGAGATTTTTGATTCTGTCAAAGAAATTCTACAAGTACCAAGAAAGAAATAAATTTTCTGTTTTGTGTTTTTTAGTTCATCTTACAGGCACGGTTTAGGTTACTTTATCACTTTAACTTTTTCATAAAGTCTTGTTATTTACCAAATATTTGATTAAATAATTCTTTTTTTATAAAATCAATTTAATTATATTGTTTTCAAAGCATGATGTTTAGGTTAACAACTCTAAAGAAAATGTTTCTAATAGGCATTACTATTTCGTTTGTGACGCTATCTTTGCCATCTATAAATTTAGATGTGTTAGGTACAAATATAAATTTTTCAAACATAAATTTTGGCATTTTGATTCCTGGTTCACGAATTGGAGATACACAAAGAGGTGCTTTAGCTTTTAATGCTAGTGAGCACATATTTAAATTAAGTGGTTCAGAAAACGTAAATATTTCTGATCAATTAATTAACAAGACTGTGCAAAAAATTAGGTTCAGACTTGATAAATCGAATTTAAGAGATATCAAAGTTGTAGGGATAAGGCATGAGAAAGGAAGTTTTATTAAATTGTTAATTCCTGAGTATTATTCTAATTCTGAACTTATTGCAAGGTGGGTAACGAAAAAGGGCAATATTTCGTTTATTACCAATAGCAAAAATGATTCTTCGTTTAATTTATCATTCGAAGACCTGTCAGGTAAGTTTGCGGTTAGTAATTCAACAGAGATTTTGCAGACTCAAGGATCAGATGGAAAATTAATATCATTCCCCATAGGACTTCATCTTGTAAATTTTGTAAAAGATGGTAAATTTGAAGAGTTCAAATCTTATCTAAAAGAAGAGGGATCCACTATACTGATGTCTGTTGATGGTGGTGATTTTTTATATCTAATCACAGAACAGGATCCTAACAACAAGGGTATAACTCAAAAAGTTAGATTTATAAATACCTCAGAACAACTCATTAATCCTGAGTTAAGATCTATATACTATCGTTTAGTTAGTACATTTACACCTGATCATACACTTGATGTATCATTAGACCGATCTGAAGAAGAAATTGTTACCATTCAACTTGGGGGTAGAATTATTGATTCTTTATCCAATTTTGTGGTTTTAATTTCTATAACTTTAGTGCTCTTTATATGTCTTTTTTATGTTAAGTTCAAAGCAAAGAAAGCTTTGAGGCTACTTTTTTATTTGTCTATGACTTTCAGCACCTTTGTTGTATTGTTAAAAATATTAAGTACTCCCATCAGCGTAGGTGTTATATTAGGGTCTATAATCTTTATTATTTATGGAATGATTTATCTATCTAAAATTGCTCTATTAGATGATGAAAGTGACCTCAAAATGAAAATCTTTCACACAAATAGATATTTAATTGTGTCTGTTATTACTTTAGTGATTTCATCATATTTATTTATGCCTCTAAATCAATTGACAGATACTTTGATCACAGTATTACTGGGCTTGATAGTAGTTTGGACTTTAAACAAATATTATTTCAGGAGTATTTTTTTTCTTTTAATTAGTTCGAAATGAAAAATTTAAATTTAAAATTAATGTTATCGATTTCTGTGCTTTTTACGGTTTTTGTTACGCCGTTTATACTGATAGTAAATAACGGTTTTTATTTTTCTGAGTTCAAAGAGTATTATGAAGTAGAGCTATTTGGAGGAAGTAAAGAAAGTATGGAAACTGCTGTGGGTAGAATACCAAGTTTACCAAATATAGTTTTGTTTGATCAGTCAAGAGGTAATGTACCTATATTCCAAAATATCGGTGAAGAAGATTTAGTATCGAAGTATCAAGAATTAATAAGTGATTTAGCTGATGCTCCGTCCTTCCATGTTAGGAAATTCTTTCCCGATGTAAACTCTGTATCGCTTAATAATGTATTAGTGTTTTTAATTTTATTCCCAATAACTTCTATTTTTGCTTTCTTTTTAGTCTACATATTGAAGAACAATAAAGTTACAAATTTTTATACTTTTGCTAAATTTAGCGTTTTTTTAATTTTGTCAATGTATTTCACTACATTGCTTGTGTTACTTGCTATGTCAATTTCTTCTCGAATAATTATGATAAGGGATATTCATTTGATTGCTTTATTTATCAGTAATATAGTTGTAATGGTTTTATTCTTAAACAATATAAAAAAAGAATTGAGTGACGATTCTTCATTATCGGATCTCACTAATTTGATGATAGACGTAACTTCTAATCTAAAACAAAAGTTAGCATTGATTGTTTTTATTATATTTGTAACAATAGTTGCTTTAGGGCAAGCTTTTGTTTGGGTAGGGTTATTTGTTTTATATGGCACCATAGCAGCAATTTTCAGTTTGATCACAGTTAGTACATTATTTAAGTTTGATTATATTAATTTTATAAATAATTATTTACCAGTCCATAAGGTTGGTATCAACATTAATAAAAAAATTTCTACTAATGTTGCCAATGATGAAGTTATAACAGAAGTAAAAAAGCAACGTAATAAAAAAAACAAAAACAGACCAAAAAAGAAGTACCTTTCAACAAGAAATTAGTTTGCATTGAGAGTAATTAAAATTAAATACAAAATTTAAAATTTTATAGTATGCAATTTTCTAATTGTGATGAGTTTTTAATGTGGTTTCATACCAATTTGCAGATCATTGATAGAATTTTTCAAAAACACAATATGAGTATCACTTTTTACTTAATTTCCCAAATTCTGTTTGATAATGACAAGGTTAATGTAAAACAAATATCGCAAAAACTTAATTTGTCTCTTTCTTCTACTACTCAGATTCTAAATCGAATGGAAAAAAACAAATTTATAAAACGTATTCAATACAATTTGGATCGTAGAGTGATATATGTGGAGTTGACTATGAATGGTAAGATGGCCTATAAGTCTAGCAGAATAGCAATAACATCTCATATACAACAATTGTTAAACAAACAAAAATGATACAATATAAATTCTCGTATTTAATGTATTTGCTTTACAAACATATCATAAAAAGGATATTGTTTATGTTTGATCCTGAATTTGTTCATAATAGAATGTTGGAAATAGGAAATTTGTTAGGTAGGTTTAGCGTAACAAGAAATTTCATTAAACTGTTGTTTGTTCGTGAATTTGATAATTTATTTATAGAAATAAAAGGTGTTGTTCGTTTTAAAAATCCAATAGGTTTGTCGGCAGGCTTCGATAAAGAGGGAAATATAGCTTCAATTTTACCAAGTATTGGCTTTGGACATGCAGAAATAGGATCTGTGACTTTGTATCCTTATGAAGGAAATAGCAAACCAAGATTAAAGAGACTAAAAAAAAGTCAATCTATATGGGTGAACTATGGTCTGAAAAATGATGGAACCAGGGTTGTTGTTAATAGATTGTTGCAAAGTGTACAGCCTAATTTTGTTTATGGCTTATCTATAGCGAAAACTAATTCTAAAGATACATGTGATGAAAATCAAGCAATTCAAGATTATTTGGAATCATTTAAACTGGCGGTACAGCAAAACATTTTTGGTTATATTACAATAAATATTTCTTGTCCAAATACTTTTGGAGGAGAACCT
>CALDYZ010000059.1 GCA_937944235.1 Candidatus Dojkabacteria bacterium
GTTTATGCTAATGTACTTATCTAAAGATAATAAACAAATGTATCCACTTTTAATGTCTTACATATTTTTTGCAATATCTTCTAATTTTCAATACATTGGGCTCATAGGTATTATAATTAATTCTTTTTTACTTTTTGGGCAGTTCACGAAAAATATTATATATAGAAAAAGTTTTTCAGATTTATACAGTAATTTATCAACAAAAAAGAGATTTCAACTTTTTTTCTCCTTTTTGCTTATTTTGTTCATTGTTGGTTGGTGGTTCATCTATAGATTTATACATTTTGGATCTTTTACATACTCCAAGGTAGTACAGTTTGAATTGCTTAATTTAAATTTAAAGCATCTTGATTATTATTTCATTAATCTTGTAAACATATTTACTTTGCCTGGAGTGATATTGGGATTTATAGGTATCACTATGATGCTATATAGTTTATGTAAAGAGAAATCATTGATGAAAACTTATTTTGTTATTTACTTTTTTATTGTAAGTTGTTTCTGGATCTTGTTGTATGATTGGCCTGATGCTCGTTTTATTATATACTTTCTACCTGTAATAGTTATATCGATCGTTTATTTTGTAGATAGAATTGTTTTTATATTTTCTCAATACAAAAAATTTATGTATTTAATAATTAGTCCAGTGTTACTTTATATATTATTTACATCTTCCTTGACGCAATCTTCAATATTTAATTATGATCAACAACGGTTGATCATTTTTCCAGGATATACACTTGTATTTGATTACACAGTGAATGATATTGAGTCTATAGACATTACATTAAAAAAATATAATATAGAGTATTTTAATTTAGATGTGTGTAAAATTGCGTTTTTGTACTTTCTAGATAATAGATGTAAAGAGTTGTCTTCATATGCTAATGAAATAAAATTGGCTAGAAACGATTTGTTCAAATATATTGAATACAGTAAAGATATTCATATTGACAATTTGTGTGTAAATGGATCAATAATAGATAGATACTCTTTTGTTAATCATTTTTCGTATTATTTTAAGGTAAAGAGTAATGACTGTTATGATGATGATCGGTTCATTTACAAGATAAGCTCATATAACGATAGTAATTTGTTATACCAAAATAAATTTTTTACTATAAACAAAATACAACTTTAATTTATTAAGTAAACTTTTAAATAAGTATGATCATCTTCTTAGTTTGTCACCACTTTTTTAACTTATTTTATTGGATTTTACTTGGTGTATTAGATCTAAATATCTATTAACAAAAGTTTCACCATTAATTATGTTCTTTTTGTCATCAAAATTGTAATGTATGTTGCCATTTGATTCAATTATGCGTTTTATAACAGAATATAAAGATTCACTATCACCGTGCTTAAATAAGTGACCTGTAACATTTTCGATAACAAAATCTGTTTGTCCTCCCTTATCTGAAGCAATTACAGGTATATGATTTAGAATTGCTTCTGAAGCGGCCAATGAATAAGATTCTCTATATCTACTTGATACTATTAAATAATCAAATCTACTTAACACTTTTGCTGGATTACAAAATTTGGGCCAATATGAAAATTGAGGGATTTTTATAATTTTACTTATCAAATCTTTATAGAATTTAAAAAATGTGTATAAAGATTTGATTGTGAGTATAGGAGATTTATAAAATACCAGTAATCCATTTAGAGTCTCTTTCAACAAAGTTTTTTCATCATAAGCACCCCAAATCTCCAGTCTAGCATATTTTTTATCTATTTTTTTTATTGCTTCTATGGCTATATCTACGCCCTTGCCAATAGTATCAGATCCTCCTAAGTGACCAAATACTAAGCATTTCTCATTTTTACTTTGTTTGTTTTTTTCAAGTTTTTTTTGGATATTATTAAGTGTTTCATCAGCAGTAGGATTGGGAATTACATGAATTTTTTTTATTCCATTTTTTATGTAAACGCTCTGTATATCTGATGATGGACATATAACTACATTAGCTTTATTTAGTATCGACTTAGTGTATTCAAATTTTTCTTCAAAAAATCTAGTAATATCTTTACCAGTTTGTTCAAATATATAATCTTCCCAAATACCCAGTGCAATTGACCATTTTTCATAAGACATCTCATCATCATTATATAAGTTATTATTGGCTTTTAAAAGAAACTGATGAGGTGATATCCAATAATAATCATGAACATTTACTACGGTAAAAATTTTTTGAAGTACAGAATATTCAACTAAATTAACACCTAACCCCTCTATAGAATGGAAGTTAACAATATCTGGTTTGTATGTGTTTATTATTTTTTTAAATTGATCTAAATGATTGTGATTTATGTATCCTGATAAACTCATATGGACTTTTGCAAAGTCTAATATTAAGTTTTTAGTATCTGGTTTTATGTAATAATAATCTATACCATTGTAGTTATTTTGATAGTTTTGAGTGTTAAATGGGATAAATGTGCACATCGCAACTTCATGATTTAACGACAATAACCTTTTACTTAAGATATCTATTACTTTTGATTGTCCATTATTAAAAAATGGCCTGGTGGAACACGACACTATTAAAATTTTTGACATATTTTTTATGCTTACTATTTAAATCATTATATACCATAAACTTAGTAAATTTATATTAAAAAATTTTTTATACATTTTACGATTAAATTTAATGACCAATTTAGTTTGTTAGTTCATTAGTTAAAAAATTTACAATTTGTTGATATAATTTTATTGTATTAATAATTAATCTTCGACATTAAAAGTGAGTAAGTTATTCAAGTTTAAACATAATCAATTGTTTAAATTACACGAAAAAAATGTAGACATAATTGTACCAATATATAATGCGATAGATTATGTCAAAGAGTGTGTTGATTCTTTGCTACATGTGGATCATGGTGTAAATAATTTAAAGATATACCTAATAAATGATTGTTCGACAGACCTGGAAATACAGAAATTTATAAACAATGTTGCCAATTTTGATAATCGCTTTATTGCAATTCACAATGAGAAAAATTTGGGATTTGTGGGAACGTGTAATAAAGGGATACAAATTTCTGATAAAAATGATGTTGTGCTTTTAAATAGTGATACAAAAGTAACTAAAAATTGGTTGTATAAAATGCAACAAGTTGCATATTCAAGAAATAATGTAGCTACAGTTTCGCCTTTTACAAATTCGGGAGCTGGAATTTTAAACATACCAGATTTTTATAAAAATAATTCTATACCAGCAAATCATACATTGGACAGTTGGAGTGATGTAGTCGAAGAAATTAGTATAGAAAATTCTTTGTGTACATATACTAACGTAGGATTTTGTATTTATATAACTAGAAAAGCAATAAACAAGATAGGAGTTTTAGATTATGAAACTTTTGGAAAAGGTAATGGAGAAGAAATAGATTTTTGTTTAAGGGCAAGAAGGGCTGGATTTGTAAATTTTATAGCATCAAATACATTTATACAGCATGAAGGTAGCTCTGTCAGCTATTCAGAATTAGAAAAGTTAGAGAAGAATAATGCTAAAAAGATATTAGTAGAAAAGCACACTAAAATAATAGAAGCAAGGTATCCAGAGTTTAATCCTTGGTTAAATTACATCCTTACAAAAGATCCATGGATTATGTATCATAGAATGTTTTTTTTATTTGCAGAATTTTTCTCAGCAAAGAAAAGAGTTGTTCATCTAGTAAACAACATAATTTATCAAACAGCGAATGGATTTGGTGGTACAGAAAATATTGTAGATAATATTGTTAATAACATAGACGAATATGATCATTACTTAATGCAAGTAGAACAAGATAAAGTAATTATTTATAACGTAAGATCTAAAATAACCTTATATATTCCTATTCGTCGTCTTAAACTTGACAGTTTTCGTTTGAGAAATAACGTTTTGAATGAAGAAATTAAAAAGGTCTTACAAGTTTTAAATCCTAATGTGTTTGTTTTTCATACTTTTAGGAATTTACCAACAAATATATATGAAATATTTCATGAGTTAAGGATACCTTTTTATTATTATATGCACGATTTCTCGTCAATATGTCCATCGTATTGGGATGTTAGTATAGGAATATTTGAAAAACATGGTGGAAGTATTGATGAAAGCATACTAAGCATAGCAAAATCACAAAAAGATAAGCATTACTATATCAAAAGATTAAAAGATGTAAAAATTTTGTTTAAATCTGCAAATAAATTGATCGTTCCATCAAACTATGTTTTTAATTTAATGAAAAATTTTTTGGGAGGTGCAGATAATATTGTATATTTGGAAAACGGAATAAGTATTGAAAAAATTTCAGAAACAGAACCTTTTAATGAAAAAGAGATTAATGTATTTTGGTTAGGTAATTTTCTCTTATTTAAGGGTGCTGATTTATTTTTAGATATTGTTTGGAGGCTTAAAGACAAAAATAGTTTTAAATTTCATATCTTTGGAGAGGTATCAGATAAAATTTTAAAATCTCGAATAACAGATATAAACAAAAATAATGAGCTAATAATTTTACACAATTATTATCAAGTTAAAGATCTCAAGAACTTGTTACGTAAAATGCATGTCTGTATTTTACCTTTTAAAACTGAAGAAACCTACTCGTTAGTTTTAAGTGAATTACTTAATTTAAATAAATATATAATTACTGTTAATCAAGGTGTTTTTAGAGATAGATTACGAAATTATGATGCTGGGGTAACTTTTGACTATGATGTTTTTGTGGATAAAGCAGTAGATCATTTAATTTCTTTAAACCAAAAAATTTACAATGATGAACTAAACAGGGTATCAAAAGTAAAGTGTAATCACGTTAAGGATACTGCAAGAAATCTGTTTAATTTAATTGAAAGTGATGTAAGTCATGGTAATGTCAATAAGAATTACGATGAAAATATTGCATGGTTAAGATATTTATCACTATTTTATACATTAGATATACTCCCAGTATTGAGAAATAGTTCTAAGTTAACACAAAAAATCAAAGTTAAGTTAATTTTCTTCCTTTTAAGAAACAAGAGGTTATATAAGTTTTTTAAATACCTAAAATGTATACTAAATGGAGATATAAAGTATATGAAATAATTTAATTTATGTGTTTGCTATCCTTATCAAATATTCTCCATAACCACTCTTTATTAATGGTTTTGCTAGTTCTAATAATTGTTCTTTAGAAATAAAACCTTGCTTGTATGCTTCTTCTTCTATACAACCAATCTTGAAACCTTGTCTTTTTTCAATAACTTCTACAAATTGAGCTGCTTCATTCATCGATTCAAAAGTTCCAGTATCAAGCCAAGCTGTACCTCTATCAAAAATATCAACTTTTAATTTACCTATATCCAAATATTGTTTGTGAATGTCTACTATTTCCAATTCGCCTCTTGTACTTGGTTTTACTTTTTTGGCAAATTCTACACATCTATTATCAAAAAAATACAATCCAGGAATAGCATAATTAGACCGAGGATTAGTGGGTTTTTCTTCTATCGATAATACATTAAAATCATCATCAAATTGTACAACTCCATAACGACTAGGATCTTGTACTTCACATCCAAAAATTACTCCACCTTCGATAACTTTATATCTTGGTAAAATTTTATCAACAGATGAGCCATAAAAAATATTATCTCCAAGAATCATAACAACAGAGTCATTTTGAATAAACTCTTCTCCTAGAATATAAGCTTCGGCCAATCCTCTAGGTTTTTCTTGTGCAAGGTAAGTAAGTTTTATTCCTAATTGTGATCCATCTCCTAATAATCTCTTAAATGAGTCTATATGTTCAGGATTGGTAATTATCAATATATCTTTTATGCCTATTTTTAACAATGTCGATAATGGGTAATAAATCATTGGTTTGTCATAAATAGGCATTAATTGTTTACTTATCGCAAGAGTTATCGGATATAGTCTTGTTCCTGATCCTCCTGCTAAAATGTTACCTTTCATATTTTGAATAATAATAATTTAAATAGGATTAGATAAATATTTTTGAGCAATTTTATCTGCATTTGGTTTTAATTTTATCCACCAGTCTTGATTATTTTTATACCAATTTATAGTTTCTTTTAATCCTTCATCAAGATTTCTCAATGGTTTGAATCCTATTTCATTGGCTGCTTTACTAAAATCTATTGCATACCTGTGATCGTGTCCTTTTCTATCTCCTACATGTACGATCAAAGAATTAGGTTTATTAAGTATTTCTAATATCTTTTTTACTATGTAGATATTTTCTTTTTCACCATTACCTCCTAACAAGTATGTGTGACCAATTTTCCCCTTTTGTAAAATTAAATCTATACCTAAAATATGATCTTCAACATGTATCCAATCTCTTATTTGATTTCCTAACCCATAAACTGGAATTTGTTCATTCATTAAAGCTCTTGTAATGACTAATGGTATAAGCTTTTCAGGATAGCAATAAGGACCATAATTATTTGAACAATTTGATATTGTAGCTAGTATTCCATACGTGGTTGTATATGATCTTACCAAGTGGTCAGCGGATGCTTTTGATGCTGAATATGGGGATCTAGGATCATATTTAGTCTTTTCTGTAAATTTAATTGTTTTGTCGTTTAATGGCAATTCTCCAAAGACTTCATCAGTAGATACGTGATGAAATCTAATGTGTTTGTATTTTTTTAACAGTTCTAAAATTCTGAAGGTCCCTATAATATTAGTCATAATAAAGTCCTCTGGTGCGTCAATACTTCTGTCTACATGAGATTCTGCTGCAAAATGAACGATTGTCTCTATTTTATAATGAATTATTATATGTTCAAGTAATTCTTTATTTACAATATCTCCTTTTATAAAAATTATTTTGTCAGTTTTTATTAAATCTTCTAAGTTTTCAATGTTGCCGGCGTAAGTAAGTTTATCTAAAACTACTATTTTATCTTTAGGATACTTTGAGGACCAGTATCTTACAAAATTTGTCCCTATGAAGCCTGCTCCACCGGTTATTAATATGTTCATATATAAAAATTCTTAAAATTAAACTATGTTAGTATTTAAACCTATATGAATTGTTATCTATACAACAGATAATCATTCATGTATTCTTGTAATGCTGATTTCCAATCTCTGAGTTTTGGTAACTTTGTGTTAAGTAAAATCGAATAATTAGCAACTTTTGCTTTTCTGTCAAAATCTTCTAATTTTTTTTCAAGTATCTTTGTTTTAAGTCCAGCAAATTTTATTATTTCACTTGCCTCATCAAATCTGCTACAAGTTCCGTCATTTACTAAGTGATAATAGCCTGAAGTTAATTTCTCAACATTTCTGATCATATAAGTAATCATATCTGATACATCTTTAGTGTATGTTGGGACGCCGTATTCATCAGATACAACTTGAATTTCATCTTTAGCATTTGATAATTCAAAAATTTTTGTAACAAAATTTGCACGATTGGGACCAAAAAGCCACGATGTCCTACAAATAAAAAACTTGTTTTTACAATGTTCAGCCTCCATCTCTCCAAGCCTTTTAGCTTTACCATATTCATTTATTGGGTTTATAGGTACTTCATCTTCTTTGTATCCACTTTTTGAATTTTGACCAAATACATAGTCAGTAGATATATGAAAAAAAATAGCATCTGTTAAATTTGCAGCATCAACAAGGTTTTTTACTCCGATGTGATTAACTTTGTAGTTAATCGATTTACCATTATTTTCAGCCTCGTTTACATTTGTATAAGCTGCAGTGTTTATTATCATTGAGGGTTGAGTATCTTTGATAACACTTCTAACTTTTTCATAATCAGTTATATCTAATTCTGAAGATCCTAATCCTATAACGTTAAAATTGCTGTTAACCAAAGACTCATACAACATACTTCCTAACATTCCTTTTTTACCTATCAAAAGAATACTATTTTTCATAAACAAACGGGGTTTTAAAATCCTTAAAAAACGGCAATTTACTATCCTTTTCTGAAATTATTGGGTTTTG
The DNA here is from genome assembly GCA_937944235.1 of Candidatus Dojkabacteria bacterium. Classification (GTDB taxonomy): domain Bacteria; phylum Patescibacteriota; class Dojkabacteria; order J137; family J137; genus CALDYZ01. The sequence continues at coordinate 7,971 of CALDYZ010000059.1, forward strand.
TATTGTCCAATCTATATTTAAATCTGGATCATTCCATATTATTCCACCATCTGATTCTGGATGATAATATTCTGAAGTTTTATACAAAAAATCTACACTATCACTAAGTACTACGAATCCATGAGCAAAACCTTTTGGTATAAAAAACATTCTCTTGTTTTGATCTGACAGTTCTACAATTTCATATTCTCCGTAAGTAGGTGATCCTAACCTTAGATCCAATGCTACATCCAAAACAGTTCCATTAATTACCCTTACTAATTTATCTTGGGCATACGGCGGAGCTTGAAAATGTAAACCTCTTAAAACATTTCTTGATGATCTAGAGTGATTATCTTGCACAAACTCAACATTTATTCCTATTTGAGATAATTTAGTTTTGGAATAGGACTCAAGAAAAAAACCTCTTTGATCTTCAAAAACTTTAGGTTCTATTAATTTTAAATCTTTTATTTTTAATTCTAAAACATTCACTTTATTATTTTCAGTTTTTTACATAATTTCTTTATTTGTGATTTTATTGTTAAGCTATGAACTAGTTCTATGGCGTGTTCAATTTCTTCTCTGGCATGTTTAATTTCTTCTCTTAACCTACAAAGATCCTCTAAGTTTGCAATTACTTTAAGCTCTAGATCATTTAATTTATTATGTATTTCATTAATTTTATTGTTTCTTAAAACTTCATTTATGTAATTATCTCTGTTAGATATCTCTTCTTGAAGTTTATACTCGGTAACTATTAGTTTTTTGTTTCTGATTGTAATATTCATAAAACAAATTTAGTGATTCTTTGTGTTTAAACAAATTTGTGATAGGACTATCTGGTGTAATCATGACTCCTAAACCATAATTATGAAAAAATTCTAAATATGTATTGTTAGGATGTTCTTTTTTAATTTCTTCCCAAAGTTTCCAAACTCCGAAATCTGTAACATAAATGTCATGGAATAAGATGATTCCGTTAGATCTTAATTTAGGTAACCAAGAAGTAAAATCGTGTTTTACTGCTTCGTATGTATGTAAACTATCTATGTGTATTAAGTCTACAGAGTTATCTTCAAAATCTTGAAGTGCTTCATCAAAATATTTTTTCATCAATCTAACTTTTTGTTGTCCATAATTCTTACGCACAATACTTACTACATGATCATACACTTCATCTCCATAAAATCCAGAATGTTGGTCTCCCTTCCACGAATCAATTGCATATATCTCTGTATCTAAATTAAAGTCTTTGACGCTTTGAGCAAAAGAAAACAATGATGTGCCTTTGTGTGTACCTAATTCTACGATAGTATTTGGTTTTAGGTTAGATATTAAATCATAAGCAAAATAAACATGTCCTGCCCAAGGAGTATCGTAATCATGGTACTCAGACCTATAATCAAAAACTGGATTATAAAATTTCCACATAAAATTATTTTCACAAAATCATAAAAATTATAACCTAAAATTTTAGTCAACAAAAGTATTAAACAACTATGTTAATTTTTTTCAAACTTGCTAATTGTTTTAATTTCCTTTATACCCATTAGGATTATTTTTTGCCCAATTATAAGCATGTAAAACAGCATCACCAAATGAGTATCTAGGTTGCCAACTTAGCAACCTTTTTGCTTTTGCTGGGTTTGCAATATAACCTGCAGGGTCACCTGGTCTTCTGTTCCCAAAATTCCAATTAAATTTACCGTGAATTTTTTCTACCTCATGTACTAATTCTAAAACACTAGTACCAGTACCGGTACCGATACAAAAAACCTCTGATCCATCCAAATCTTTTAAGTATTCAAAAGCTTTAATATGAGCACTGGCTAGATCAGATACGTGTATATAATCTCTCATACAAGTACCATCTTTTGTCGGATAGTCGTTACCTAATATTGTGAATTCATTATTTTTTCCTAAAGCCGTGTTTATTGCCAAAGTTAAAGCATGAGTGGGTTTAGGATAATTTTGACCAATTATACCTGATTCATCAGCTCCACAAGCATTAAAGTATCTTAAGATTACTGAATTTATTTTCTCTTTTAGATCTACAAGATTACCACTTAAACCTCTAAGTATCTCTTCGACTAAA
>CALDYZ010000060.1 GCA_937944235.1 Candidatus Dojkabacteria bacterium
TCCTCACGAGTTACACAATGTATTACATTAACATTTTCAGTTCTATGTAAAAACGGCAAAGTTAAATCATCTTTTAAGTACCTAATACCATACACTAGGTTAAAAACTTTGTGGTGATCATTGAACGGTCTATTATTCAACCAAGCTAAATAAGGCACTATGCCTGTGCCTGTACACACTAAAAAAATTTGTTCAGTAGATTTTTCCTGTAAAAAAAATCTACCATATGGACCTGTTATCATGTTTTCATCTCCGACCTTACAACGCTGAAAATATTGAGAAGCTATACCACCGGGACTTGTATTTATCAAGAATTCTATTCTTCCATCTTCAGATTTTAAAATAGAATAAGCTCTTCTGTAAGTGGAGTTTATTTGTATACCAACGAACTGTCCTGGAATATACTTGAAATCCTTGTCAATTGAATAAACTACGTGATAAATATAATCAGATATCTTATTTAATGATAAAATTTGTTGTTTACTTGACGTAATCATATGGTCTTTTAAATAATTTGTAACCCAATAATTTTATCAAACTTTTTGTAAACATTTTTAACATAATTAGTTGATATGTATGATGATTTTAAAAATCTTTGTCGTGATATCTACTAGCAATAACAGATATAAAATGAACAAAAACAATTATCTTGTTAAGCTTTATCTTTAAATATTTTTAAATAAATATCACCTGTTCTTTTTTTAATTATTAAATTAAAGCAGAAATAAAAAAACTTTTTTTTTTCTATAAAGCAATTCATTGTAAATAATTTGTTTTTCTATTCTGCAATTATCTTAAATTACTAACTTTGATCAATACCAATGCATTGCTAGCTAGCATATTGAATACCTTTGAAACCTAAACTATTTAATTAAACATGAATTGCGAAATGAGTTAAGTTATTATTATTCTATATTCATTTAGAATTTTAAAAATGTTATAATAACGTAGTATTGCTTTATTAGATTTAGTTTATGTCAATAAAAAAACTAGGAGTTGTTGTAGCAATTTTAAACTCCAGGTTAGTAGTAATAAAAACTGAACAACCTTTGATTTTGGGTTCTGAGGTTTTGGTTTATGATGAGGTAAAATTAGAACAACTAACAAATAACGATGCCCTGGGTGTTAGTCACACAATAATACCAAAAGGTAAACTTAAAATAATTATGTTGCAGGAAGATGATATTTATCTTGCATCAACCATATCAAAAAAGAACGCTTTGGACAGCCAAGAGAATGTATCCTTAGCAAGGTCATTAAGTTTGTATAGTCAAATTTTTGTTAACAAAGATATAGAATTTGACAAACTAGATGATAGCAATATAGCTGATTATTCTGCAAAACTGGATACTTCCAAGTCATTGAAAGCAGATATTTCTCCGTTAGTTAGACCAGGAGACTATATAACTTTTGTACAACCTTCTAACCTACAAACATAAGCTGCTAACTCTACCAGATGAAGTAGCCATGATTATGAAACAAAACTTAAACATTTTGCAAATATCCAAACCAGCAAGTTACTTAGACTTTGATGGGCAACACTTTGAATTTGTAGTAGAACTTGCATATCCATATCGTGGGTCAACCATTAAAAAAAATAAATATTCTATTGTGAAAGGAAAAATACTACTAATAACTGACGATTTAAATCTTAAAAGTTCTATAACTTTTTATGTGAATAAACCACTAAATAGATACAAAGTAAAAATCTCCTTGAATTCTAATAAAATTCATATACAAGGTTTGATTGAGAGGTATAAACAAGAGGTTTATGGTTTGACTTTAAACAAAGTCATTCGAAAAAGTTTAGATTTTCACGTTCATATAGACAATATATCAATGAAATTTGCAAATGATATAGTTAAAACATTAAAATTTACTAAATTTCTAAATATTTATCTAATTTTTAATGATCAGATATTTTATAAAAAGTTTTTTTTTGAAACACAACAAGGATTTACCAATTTTTTTGAGATAAAAAATTTTTTTGGTAAAATCTACATTGAGCTACTTGCTTTTCCAGATGGATCCATATCTCAAGACGTAGGTAAATCTAAAATAAAAATTTATTAATAAAAAAATGTATACAGTTTTACTTTTTTATAAGTTTATAAATATTGACGACCCTGAAAAAGTTCGTTCAGAACAAGAAGAATTTTGTTACAAACATGGCTTTAAAGGTAGAATTTTAGTAGGCAAAGAAGGAATTAATGGAACTTTGTCCGGTACTCAGGAAAGTTGTCAGAATTATATGGTATTTACTGAATCCCAGGTAGGAAAGATAGATTGGAAACTATCAAATACCACGTTGCAGGACATATTTCCAAAATTAAAAGTTAAGGTAAGACCAGAAATTGTCACATTTGGTACTAAAGTGAATATGAATAACAAGGCACAATACTTAGAACCACACGAATTAAAGCAAATGTATGATAATAATGAAGATTTCTTAATTTTAGATGGAAGAAACGAATATGAAGCGAGAATTGGAAGATTTAAAAATGCTGTAATACCTGACATAGAACATTTTAGAGATTTTCCAGCTTGGTTTCAAAAAAATAAAGACATTTTCAAGAACAAAAAAGTTGTAACTTATTGTACGGGAGGAATCAGGTGTGAAAAATTATCTGCCTACCTTATTGACCAAGGCGTCGAAAATGTTTATCAATTACATGGTGGTATTCATAGATATTCTGAAATGGTTAAAGGTGAAAATTTTGAGGGAGAGATGTATGTGTTTGATAGAAGAGTTCACGTACCTGT
>CALDYZ010000061.1 GCA_937944235.1 Candidatus Dojkabacteria bacterium
TGTGCTTTCTAGACATTAAAAAATGTTTTGACAGAGTCAGAGTCAGAGTCTTTTATTTGGGCAAAAGACATAACAAAACATGCAATACAATTCAAATTCAAACACAGATTCAATTTTTACATGGCCCAGGAGATCCCCCTAAGGAATATAAAAAACCGCTGCTAGGGGACCACCAAAGATAGTTGCAGCTTTTAATTAAAGACACATAAAGTTCACATATCAAGTTCTGTTACAAACAAAACAAATTGGTTTATCACATGTAGTTTTGTAATCAGACAGTAGTATGTTTTTTATATAATTAGAGTATCCTTGAAGACTATGAGTTTGGATCTTTGAGAGTATATGATCAGGAGTATTATTTATTAATTTTGGTATACAGATATCAAGCTTTTGTTCTGCAAAGGAATGTAAAGGTCTATTGACAGTAAGATGATTTTTAAATCTAGTATTATGATCATGAACATCTGTTTGAAATTGTAATCTGAAATTAAGTATGTTTTCAGGTAATTCTCTGTTATGAAACTTATAGTAAAATTTGTAAAGTGATATATTGTACATATCATTAATTTTTGCAATTTTCTGTGATTTAAAAATAGGATCACAATGTGCATTGTATTTTGCATCACAAATCAATCTAACAAGTTTCTTTTGTATTTTAAGAATTCGACTACCTTTTAAACCCCAAAGAGTTAAACCATAATTCAGATGTGGCAAAGCCAGAGAGTTATAAATAGTTTTTTTAATTGTTTCAGGGACATACTGTTTGACCCTGTTTAAAGTGCCCAAGATTCGGTAGAGTTTCCCTTGCACTTTTGTTACATGCGGGGCCCATGATAAACATTCATCCAATACAATTCCTAAGAAATTAAAATTTGTTACACGCTCCAGCACATTGTCTTTTATCTTAATATCTTGACAATCAATAATTTTGTTTGGCATATGAAATATCATGTATTTTGATTTCTTAATGTTAAGTGACAGCTTGTTTACTTCTAACCAATTTACAATTTTACCCAGTTCTACATTCAAAAGATTAATTTGATTTCCATCATTTTGCCGAGACAAGTTCAATGAAGATGTAAGAGTGGTGTCATCAGCATACATTATAACATTGAAAACATTACTAGCACATACAATATCATTTATGTAAATCAAGAATAAAAGTGGTCCAAGAATAGATCCCTGTGGTACACCTGTGGATATACTTAAGTATGATGACTCTTCATTACCATACTGTACATATTGTATTCTATTTTGTAAGTAATTTGATAATAGATCATGTTCAATCCCATGAATACCATAATACCACAATTTCCCTTTTAAGATAGAATGATCCAGTGTATCAAAAGCTTTGGAGAGATCAATAAACACACTTAAAGGTACTAAATTATTATCCAAATCATTTATCACATGGTCAATGAGATCAATAGCAGCATATTCAGTTGAATGTTTCAATCTAAAACCATATTGATTTGAACAGATCAGTTTATAATTTGTCATATATGCATATAACTGTTTGAAAATAACTTTTTCAAAAACCTTTGATATGGCAGGTAGTAAAGAAATTGGTCTGTAGTTTTCAAAGTTATTCTCTTCACCATTTTTAAATACAGGTATAACTTTGGCAATTTTTAGCTTGTCCGGGAATATCCCAGTTTTCAATGTTTGATTTATGATACAAGTTAGAACTGGCAATATTGGTTTATATATTTGTTTTAACAAAAGTGTGGACAGTAGATCATATCCATAACTACTTTTACCTTTTAATTTATTAATTATTTGATGTACTTCATGCTCAGTTACATTTACAAAATTAAAACGACTTGATATATTTTGTTTTAGAAAATTTGTATAATTTAAGTTACAGTCAGAAGTAATTTGTTTTGCCAAATTTGGTCCTATATTTGTAAAATAATTGTTAAAAATATCTGCAATTTCTTTTGCATCACTGGTTTGTTTTCCATTTACTTTCATTTTATGGGAAATCACTTTTTTATTCTTTCTTTTTAAAATTTCATTTAGGGTGTTCCATGTCATTTTAAGATTTGCTTTATATTTCACAAAGAGTTTGGCATAGTATAATTCTTTTGCCTTTCGTATACTTGTTTTCAAAATTTTGTTAAAAGTTTGCAGGTTTAATTTTGCACCATCATAGTTTCCAGATGTGGGTTTTAACTTTCTAAAGTCTCGGTACATTTTATCACGTTTTTTTATAGATATCAATATTCCTCTTGTAATCCATTGATTTCTTTTATGTTTGTATTTATCAAATCTTACAAACTTATATGTTATATATTTCTTTCTTATATTTGTGATTATATTTTCTAGTTTATTATAATTATCATTTGGGTTTGCTGTTTGCCTAAGATCTAGGACATCATCAAATCTCTGATTACCTAATTCGTTAATAATTTTGTTGATGTAATCTTTTTCCATGCATACAACTTTTATTTTCTCCTTACTGAACTTATGGCATTCAATTTTATTTAAAGACATAAAATATGGTTGATGGTCAGAAAATTTTTTAATTAAAATTCCTGCTGTAGTATTTAAAGTAAGATTTTTTGTTTGACAGTAAAAATTATCAATTAATGTTCCTTTATTCTCGCTAAATCTAGTAGGCAAAGTAATTTTAGGAAAGAAGCCTTGCGAGATCATCATTTCTACAAAATTGCTAACTGCCTCTTTTTCTGATACTTTCAAAAGGTTTATGTTCATATCTCCTGCCAATATTGTTTCACTCTGTTTAAATTGTGCTGAGTTTAAAAGATCTGCAATCTGATTGGTAAAGTTTCGATAACTTTCATTTATATCATTTGGTGTCCGATATATATTGCAAATATTTAAACATTTTGATAACTGTGACCCAAATATTTTAACAAATTGATATTTTCACCCTTCAAACACATTTTCTGGAACACATTTCACTTCATACTTTTCTAACA
>CALDYZ010000062.1 GCA_937944235.1 Candidatus Dojkabacteria bacterium
AAAACTAATTCTAAAGATACATGTGATGAAAATCAAGCAATTCAAGATTATTTGGAATCATTTAAACTGGCGGTACAGCAAAACATTTTTGGTTATATTACAATAAATATTTCTTGTCCAAATACTTTTGGAGGAGAACCTTTTACATCAGTAGACAAGATAAAAAAGCTATTAGATCAAATGGATCAGATAGAAAGAAAGTGTTTAGTTTTTGTCAAAATGCCTATAAGTATAGATGATGGATTGTTTGTTAATTTGTTAGAAGAAATTGCAGTGCATAAAATTGATGGGATAGTTGTTGGAAACTTACAAAAAAATAAAAATGGTGATCATATAAAAGAAAAACTAGACGAATTTATGATCTCAAAAGGTGGTCTTAGCGGGAGACCTACATTTGAAAGGAGCAATGAACTTATTAAATTAAGTTATAGAAATTTTGGTCAAAGATTGATCATCGTAGGTTGTGGGGGTGTTTTTACTGCCGCAGATGCTTATAAGAAAATTCGATTAGGAGCGACATTAGTACAGATGGTAACAGGTTTGATATACAATGGTCCATCTTGTATTTCTTTAATTAATAAAGAATTGTCTGAATTAATTAAAGAAGATGGATTTAAATCAATATCAGAAGTTATTGGAATAGACGCAAGAATTTAGGTAAGTTAACTCTTTGTAAAATTTTTATGTACATTCAAATGTATAATCATATTTATCATTGTATAAAAATGAATCTATTTTATACGAATTAAAGCACCACTACCGAACAATTAAATTATTGGAATTAATTACTAGAATTTGTTTTGCGATTGCTGTTTACTACTTTAAATTACAATTAATTATGGTTATTGACATAGCGATTTCAAATTTTAATTGACTTTTAGTAAGGTTGTACTTTATCTAAAAGTTTATTGTATAAGCAAAAAGTATCAAATATATTGATGATTTTAATCATTTAATTAACAATCAATAAAATAATCTTTGATCAATAAATAAATTTTTCTTTTTCACTATCGTCTTTATCTTTGAATACTAACTTTTCGATATGTTCAAGTTGTTTTGATTCAGTATTTTGGTTTTGTTTATCTATATCAGTTGTTAAGATTTTAATTTTATTTTTTTGTACATTTATTTTATGTAAGTGGTTTATGATTATTAAAAATAATAAAAATATGCTTATTGATATCATAAACCCGACGTACTCAAGTTTGATATCTGTAAAGAATATTACAATACTAGTTATCAAAATTTTAATACTCAATTCTAAAAACAAAATCTCTTTTTGAGAAAAACCTGAATCTAGAAGTCTATGGTGTAAATGATCTCTACCTGATAAACTTAGAATCTTTAATGGGTTTTTGCGAATATTTTTGTTATTTCTGTAACGTTTGAAAAAAACGTATACGCCATCTAAGATTGGTATAGCCAAAATTATTAGTGTTATGGCCCAACGAGTGTTAGATAAAATCGAAAAAACAGCTAACAAGTAGCCATTCATAAAGTCTCCAATGGAACCATACATAATCTTGCCGGGATTATAATTAAAAGGCAAAACTCCCAATACCGTGCCTAAGTAGATACTTGTGACTATAGCTATACTTAATTGATTTGAGCTTAGGGCTAAAATTATTAAAGCAATAAAAGATACACTACTTACTGATGCATTTAGAGCATCAATACCACCTACCCAGTTTACTACATTTATCACACCAATCACCCAAAATATTGTAATCAAAGAACCGGGAAATATTAATTCTACAATGTTATTTAATACTATAATATCAAAACTAAACCAATTTAAGTTAACATTAAATTCTAAAAAAGAAATGTTTCTAATGCTTAGTCCAGCAAAAATGACAAAAATAGCCGCCAAGAATTGAAAAAAAAGCTGCATTGTTGAAGAAATTTCGTACTTATCATCCAAAAAACCAAGTATCACTATAACTACTGCACCCGTTGATAAATATATAAACATTGGACTCATCACTAAATCTATACTAATCAGTCTGTTGTGTATTACGTAGGTCATTATCAAAATCATACTTACGACAACGGATAATCCACCTAATTTGGGATATGCTTGAGTATGTATTCTTGTGTCATATCCTCTTTCTGTGATTTTTCTTTGCAGTTTTGGTAAATCATAAACCTTTAGATAAGCCGCCAATTTACCAATCCAAGGGGTTATAAAGAAAGAAACAATAAAGCCTAAAAAAGCATATGAAAGTACGAGGTACAAATTCTGTAAAACATATTGGTTAAATATTTGGTATTCCATAAATTTAAAACTTACTGAATGTTAGAACTCATGATTAATATCTGGAAATTTCCTGTTATAAGTATAATGGATATAGTTGATAAGATTAAGGCGAATAAGTTAACAGCTCTTTTATCGGGTAGCGGGATGTATTTAATTATTAAATCAGCTAAAAACCATACAAAATAATTTCCCATCATCCATAAAAAAAATAATTCTTTTGTGACGATATCATATGAATTGTCTACGTAATTATAAAACAGCGGAATTTCTGAGTTAATATTGTTCCATTGTGTCAAAATAAATATTACAAATAAAGTAAAACTTATAAATCTAAAAAACTTTTGAAATATATACCAAAAAAAAATATCGAAACCCTTTTGTGTTAGTGATGTTTTTAGTTTATTTATGTTATTAACAGTATTTTCTATAGTTTTATGAATTGCAGTTGTTTCAAATTCTTGTGAAAACACAAGCTGATCATGCTTTTTTTGTCTTTTAAAAATAGGATTAATCAATGGTCTTTTTATCTTCATTCTTATATTTTAACTTATTTTTAAGTATAAATGTGATATACTAAGTATGATTTAAAGCTTTTTAAATTTTAAAATCAATTTATTTATGATAAATGAGGAATTTATTTCTGCGCTGCGGCAGATTGCAGCAGAAAGGCATATAGAGGTTAAAAGTGTTCTTGATGCTATTGCAGAGGCTGTATTGGTGAGTTATGTTAAGGAAAAGGACATACCAAGAGAGAATCTTGAAGTTCAAATAGATGAAAATGTCGGAAATATCAAGGTTTATTTGCTTAAAGAAGTTGTTAAAAATGTAGATGATTTTGAGCTCCAAATTGGTGTGGATCAGGCAAAAATTTTGTATCCAGACTGTAAGGTTGGAGATTTTATAAAATTTGATATAACTCCTGAGGGTGACTTCGGCAGGGTAGCCGCACAATCAGCTCGTCAGATTATAAAGCAAAAAATAGCAGAGGCAGAGAGGGAAAAGGTATTTGATAGTTTGTCCAATCGTGTTGGCACTATCATATCTGTTCAGGTGGAAAAGATATTACCGAATCAAGACGTTCAGTGTTCATATAATGGTGTTAGGGCTATATTAAAAAAAGAAGAGAGAGTAGCTTCGGAGTATTACAGAATAGGTGAATCAATAAAAGTTTTGTTGACCGGTATTGTAACAGGAGATTCCAAGGATTACAAATACTTGGAAGTTGTTCGTGGGTCAGAAAAGTTTCTTAGAGGAATTTTTGAATTGGAAGTTCCAGAAATATCTGCAGGAACTGTCGAAATTGTTAGTATTGCCAGGGAAGCAGGCTCTAGATCAAAAGTTGCTGTAAAATCAAATGCACCAGCAATTGATCCAAGAGGATCTTGTATAGGGCAAAGAGGATCTAGAATTTCAGCAATATTAAACTATTTACAATTTGGGAATGTTGAAGAGAAAGTTGATATTATTGAATACAGTGATGATATAGAAACCTTTATTAAAAATTCATTGCAACCAGCTGAAGTTAAAAAAATTGAGATAGTTGATAAAAAATCTAAACTTGTAAAAGTTTATGTAGACGAAGACAAACTTTCTTTAGCAATTGGTAAAGAGGGTCAAAATGTTAGATTAGCTTCAAAGCTAACTGGTTGGGATATAGAAGTTTTAAAGATTTAGGCTGCATTAAGATCTCTTAAACTTTCTGGTGTCATAACCCTAAATTTTAAAGTCTTTAAATTTTGTTCTCGATGTAGACCTTTGTTGATAAAATAATTAAATTGATTATTTGCGTCTTGAACTAAAGAGTCGAATTCCTGTTTTTCTAAAAAATCATATATATACAGTATGTTGTTTGATCTTAGATAATCTATAAACAGTTGTGTCAACTCAATACTATTTAGGTTTTTATTAAAACTAAGTTTATCTTCATTTTTTAATAGTTCGTTCATGCAGTATTCTAGAAAGCTTTGTATAAGTGATTGTTTTTTTTGTTGGTCATTGTGGTACGATTTTGCCAAGTTTTGATAAATAGTTTCTAATAAGCTATCATCTAAATCTAAATATGGTAAAGAATTAAGATCCATAGCACTTACTACATTTTCTCCATTGTACAAGCTAATAAGCCTGTTAAATACGTATCTAAGTAACGGTTTATATTTATTAATATTAGTGACGACTTTTTCGTAGTCTGGAGGTGTCTTACTGCATTCATCATCCTCAAAAACTATGCTTACAATTCCAGTCGCAAGTTGATGTCTAAAAAAATCATGTGAATTTTTATAATCTGTAGATTTGTTTAACTCTGACTGCGCTTTTATCCAGTAATCTATTTTGTTTCCGAATTCTGAGAGTTTCTCTCTTAGTTGTACATAACCAGATCTTATAGTTACCCTGTAACCTGCATTTTCGATTATATATAAAGCAGCTTGGTCTGTTAAACTTTCATCTAATACTTCTGTTTTACCGTTTAGAATTCCTGCGTGTATCAATTCATGTAATAAAACGTAAGCCAGATCGACTTCTGATAGCTTATACAAGTAAAATAAATTAATATAAATTTGTCTTGAGTTTTCTAAATCACCATATACTTTAGGTAAATACCAGCCAATAGCATTGGAATCAAAAAAAGGATAAGATATATTAATTTTAAACTGTACTTTTGTGAAATTATTGTATGTTAACTGAATACAATTATCATTTTTATCGAAGGAAATATTATTAATATTTTGAGAATACCTATAAAGAGCATGTGTTATTATCTCAACAGCTTTGTCTAATGTGAATGCAATGTTTTGATCAGATAATATATTTTGCCTAAACCTCTCTTGGTTAAACATAAGTTTCGTTAAATTGTATTTAAATTAATTTAAAAGGAATCAATTATAAATTTTTTTAATATTTATCAATACTATTTACGAAAATCTAATTGATTACTTTGCTCTTTTTCTTCATATTTAATTTACAAGTATTTTCTTTTTTTTTATATTGTAGATAGTTATGTTAAATTTTTATGGATGAAAATACAAAACAAAGAATAAAACTTTTATCAGATGTTGGTAGAGCATTAGGCCAGATATCCAACGAAGTGTCAGCTGAAACAAATTATTATTATGCTTTAATTTCTTTGCAAAAGTTTATGGAAATGATAAGAAGTTTGGATTTAGATGTGGAGACTTTAGAAGGTATGGAATTCTTATTTAAATACTTGAAAAGTAAAATTGAAAAAAGAATGAAGCAAAGTTTAAGTTAGTAACTAGCTAATCTATATTTTGTTCCTCTACCTTTCCCTTCCACTTTTAAAAGTTTTTTTCTTACCAAGTCGTCTAAGTCTCTAAATGCAGTCATAGAGGACACTTCCATCATATGGCAATAATCTTCCCTTTTTATGTTTGGTACATTTTGTAAGTATTTTAAAATTTTTAGTTGACGTTTATTCAGATCTAGGAAAGGTTGATTTTTATTTCTCTCTTCTTCCATCATTAAAGTCTGTAAACTTTCCATATTCAGATCAATAGTTTTGATTATTAAATTTAATATTTCCTGTACCCATAAAGATATATCACCATTTGCTTTAGATAAAGCAAATATTTGGATTACTTTATCTTCGTTCTGTAAAAATGTCATATTAGTTGATATAAATATGTTACTTCCAAATCCTACCTTAAGAAGTAGTAAATCAATAATAGCCAGAATACTGAATTTATTTCCCGATGTAAAAGGTGCGATTTCTATCATACAATAGATGAATATTAGGTATCTGACTAAAGCATTCATATAAGGTGAAACGTCTTTATTCCAAGTTATTAGTTCTTCAATTGCTTTTTTTACTTTATCATTAGAAATATTTTTATCTCTAAGTACTATCCAATTGTCAAACTTTGTGATAATTTCATCACTTCCTGCTCTGATTTTGGTATGAACAACTGAAAAAACATCATTACATACAATTTCGTTTATCCTAATTAGTAAATTTAAATCTGGTTCTCCTTGTGTATCTAAGTGATTTGATCTATTAAATTCTATTACTAGTTTGTAGTTGTAAATTAGTTGTAATCTGTCGTCTTCGGGTTTATCTATTTGAATACTGTTTATTATTTTTTCAGAATCTTTAATTGTTAATTCTACACCTAAAGAGTTCGCTAGAAAAAATATATCCTTTGCTTTGGTATTTAGGTTTAGTTTATATTTAGTATCAGTTGATAAATCAAGATGTCTAATAGAACTTTTTAGACTTTCTAATTTGATTAAGTAATTAACAATTTTATCATTATAGTTGAATTCGTAATCCATAGGACGAATTTATTAAATGTCAAGCTGAAAAGGTTCCAAAAATTCTTTTAATTTTTCTAAAAATTTTGCAGGGTTTAAATTATTTGAATGATAATTTTTTAATATTTCATCTATTAATTCCGCTATTTGTACCATTTCTTTCTCTCTTAAACCTCTTGTTGTTACAAATGGTGTGCCCAGTCTAATGCCAGATGGTTTCATAGGAGTACCAGTTACATTTGGTATGGTACTTTTGTTTGTAATAATACCATGTTCTGCTAGAACCCTACTAAAAGTATGTCCATCAATTTGTTTATTTTTTAGATTGATTATCATCAAGTGTTTATCAGTTCCACCTGATATGAGTTCATAACCTTTTGAGATAAGTTGTTCACTTAAAATTTTAGCATTGACTAGAACTTGTTTTGCATACATTTTAAAATCGTCAGTCAAAGCTTCTGTTAGTGCTTGATGAAGGGCTGCTATAGAGTGATTAAAAGGTCCTCCAAGTAGTCCCGGCATCACGCTTTTGTTAACTTGATCAATGTAAGGTTTTAAACACATAACAACAGCCCCTCTC
>CALDYZ010000063.1 GCA_937944235.1 Candidatus Dojkabacteria bacterium
ACAGATAAAAGGAGTTTACAATCCATAGGACCTTCATCCTCCACGCGATGTCGCAGCGTCAGCCTTTCGGCCATTGCGCATAATTCCTAGTTGCTGCCTCCCGTAGGAGTCTGGGCCGTGTCTCAGTCCCAGTCTGGCTGTCCGTCCTCTCAGACCAGCTACCCGTCATAGACTTGGTGAGCAATTACCTCACCAACTATCTGATAGGTCATAAGCCGATCCTAAACCGAATAAATCTTTACCTTTACAGGACCATTTGGTATTACTACAGCTTTCGCTGTACTATCCCAAAGTTTAGGGTACGTTCTTATGTATTACTCAGCCGTTTGCCACTGTTCTGACGAGTCAGAACCGTTCGACTTGCATACCTTAGGCACATCGCTAGCGTTAAACCTGAGCCAGGATCAAACTCTCATAAAAAACATAAAAGAGCACTAACTACTTACCACTTGTTAAAGTGCTTACTAAAAAATATACTAAGGAAAACTAATACAGTTAATCGACAAAAAGCACAAGTTTCTAAAATAGATAAACTTGTAAACCAAATATATATGTACCGTGAGTCTACCAAAAACATCAATACTTGTCAAGACGCAATTTTAAGAATTCATAAGTTTTTCAAACTCAAGTCTATTCATTACTTCATTCGTTAACAAAAAATCCCTGATTAGCATGACTTTATACTTGTTTGACTTTAATATATTTATAGCTCTTGAATAACAACTCATTATGATATCATAGACTTCCTTATCTATCTTACTAGCAGTATGTTCCGAATAATTTTTTGAATTGCTGTAAGCATAACCAAGATAATCGTTATCTTCATAATCCCCGTATCTTACCAAACCTAAAGTTTTACTCATACCAAACTTCTGAACCACGTTTTTGGCTATAGTAGTAGCTTTATCTATATCAAAGGATGCACCAGTTGATATATCATCCAAGAACAATTCCTCAGCAGCTCTACCTCCTAAACTTACACTAATATCTGCTAGTAGTTTATTTTTGGTCAATATATTCTCATCTTTTTCCGGTAAAAACATTGTAACCCCTCCAGAAGAACCTCTAGAAATTATTGAAATCTTATCAACTGGTGTAGCTTCAGGTATAAACCACGCAACTACTGCATGACCTGCTTCGTGGATCGCCGTTAGTTCTAACTCTTTTTCCGTTCTTTTTCTTGATCTTTTTGCTGGACCTAAAACTACTTTAGAATATGCTTCATCTAAATCATCTAAAGTTATTTCATTATGAGATTTTTTTGCTGCGATTATGGCAGCTTCATTCAGAATATTTTCTAAGTCAGCACCACTGAAACCCACTGTTTTTTTTGCTAAGTTATCCAAATTAACCAGGTTAGACAATGGTTTGTTTTTTGAATGAACTTTTAATATTTCTAATCTTCCATCTGCATCGGGTAACTCTACTCTGATTTGCCTGTCAAATCTGCCAGGTCTCAATATTGCTGGATCTAGAACATCAGGTCTATTGGTAGCGGCTATAACTATTACATTATCACTTGTTTCGAAACCATCCATTTCAACCAAAATCTGATTTAGAGTTTGTTCATTTGCTCCTGTATTTATTTTAGTACCTCTTTTTCTTGCCACTGCATCTATCTCATCAATAAAAATCAAAGCTGGGGCAACTTTTTTAGCCTTTGCAAATAAATCCCTTACTCTAGATGCTCCTGCACCCACTAACATTTCCTCAAATTCTGATCCTGACGTATGGAAGAAAGGAACATTAGCTTCACCTGCAATAGCTCTAGCTAGAAGTGTTTTACCTGTTCCTGGAGGGCCAACCATTAAAATACCTTTCGGTATTCGGGCTCCCATTTTTCTAAATTTTGACGGAAATTTCAGAAATTGAACTATTTCTTCCAACTCTTCTTTTGCCTCTTCTATACCTGCTACATCTGCAAAGGTAGTCTTTGTTTTAGATCCAAAGAATAACTTAGCCTTTGACTGTCCAAACTGATTAATACCCATTCCTCCACCACTCTGCATAGACCTATAAATAGAAAATATCCAAAAAGCGCCAAAAACTATCATCACCAATAATAGGATCTGAGTTACAACGGACAAATCAAAAGGCTCCGGCTTGTTTGCTGTAAATATTTGGAAGTTTTTACTAGAAAATGATATTCCTTCACTCTGTAAAAAGGAAGGTAAGGACGCAACATTTGCATTCCAATCTAGTACGTAACTCTTGATATCATTTTTGTTCTTGTGAAAAAATAACTTGTTGTCAATCAGTAGAACGTCGCTGTAAGCATTTATATTCTGAATGTTTTGCAAATCCAATTGCTTCGCATATAAATTTAAACTTAGTACTTTTACTTTGTTAATCCGGTAACTTACATCTTTTTGAAAATCTTGAAACACTCTATCAAAATTTGATAAGTTGAGCTCATCGGTATATATCTTATTTCTACCATTTTTTGATATAGAATAGGCAAAATTGTCACCTAAAAAAATCGTGTCATAACTTACACTATTTCGCAAATTGAATATTTGTCTAATTTGATCAAATATAGAGCCTGAATAAAAAATAGATGTTAGAAAATCACCAGCTCCTAGTTTTTCAGGTAACAAGTCCTGTGTACTTTTGACAAATCGGTTGGGTAAATCTTGAAGTATTGATTCAGAATATTCAATGAAATCTACATGTTTTCCATTAACTACAACTTCACCATCATTGTAAACTAAAATTGTAGATACATCATTTTCTAAAATACCATTTATCAACTCATTTATCGAACTCTTTCCAGAATATGAAATATCAGAGTTATTATTACTTAATTGAAACAATGCTAAAGTAAAAACAAACAACACTATTAAAATGTAAATAGGATTCACTTTAAATACTTTGCTCCAAAATTTTTTATTTTTATCAGATTTAAAAGGATTGTTCATAAAGTGTCTTTAATAAACTTTAACTTACTATACATCTAACAAATATCAAAGGGGGGAATCGAACCCCCGACCTCAGGGTTATGAATCCTGCGCTCTAGCCTTCTGAGCTACTTTGATTCACAATGAAATAATAACACACAGTATAGTCTTTTACAATTTACGTTTTAAATACAATACCTCCCAAAAAAGAAGCTCCTATCAAACGTATAGGAGCTTCTTTGCGGGAGTTCGACTCGAACGAACGACCTTCAGGTTATGAGCCTGACGAGCTACCACTGCTCTACCCCGCAATATAGTTTTTAACATAAATTAGTTATTAATACAACTTTTTTCGTAAGTTTTTATACATGTTATAAGGTATTTCATTAAAGTATTCTACATTTTCGTCTAAAAACTCTGGTCTAGTTTTAATTGATAATAATTGACCATTTTTATAGTTATATCCATATACCTTTTTTAACAATGTCAATTTGGCCTCATCTGACCTATAGTACTTTAGGTCCATTTGTAGACTTTTGTTCTCTTGTTGTAATTCCAGATAATTTTGATTTTCTTTTTCAAAGGTAATAAAGTTACTGCGTGCTACAAAAATACTCCTGATAACACTGGTAGATAACAAAATGAAAATTAGGAACCAAAAAAAGACCAAGACATGCTTCATTAACCAATGTTGTAAATTTCTGTATAATGTTCTCAGTTTCGACGTATAACCTTTTTTTAAATACATAAGTTTAAATCATTTAAACACAATTTTTTTAATAAATACAATAATAAAATCATGGAATCAGAGTATTTAATCAAAACCTACATCAGATCCATCCAAAAAGCTAAAGAAAAATTTTCAAATTTAACCATTCAGATGTACAAGCAAGATCTATACTATTTATACAATAAATTTAAAACCAAAGATATACAAGAATTCTTGTCAAAAAGTTACGACTTTTTAAACAGGATACCTTTTAACACTAAAAAAAGAATAATAAGCTCTTACAATTCATTCATAAGATTTTTAATAAAAAAAAACATAGTATCAAAAAATTATATTATTAAAAACTTTTCAAAAGTTTCAAACAAAATAAGAATTGCTGATGATAAAGAATTTCAATCGTTATTTTTTAAACTAAGAAATGAAAAGCATAAGTTATTAAAAATAGAATTATTATATACGACTGGTATAAAATTGAACGAACTTATAAATTTACAAAAATCAAATCTCAAAAAGCTTAAAGGAGTGTATTTCATCAAAATTCACGATAGATATATACCTATTTCTCGAGATTTATATTCTAACTTGATAAATAATACTAGTAAAGATAAAGATGGGTACTTATTTGTTAACAAGCATGGTAAACAATACACATATAGAAACATAAGAGCAGAAATATCAAATTTTGTAAACAGAGCAGGCACTTTAACCATTAGTCCGTCGACACTAAGAAACAACTTCATACTTAGAAAATTAAGAGAAAACACTACTATCGAAGAGATAGCTTACTTGACAGGTATATCCAACAAGAATTACCTTAAAAAATTTCTAGTGTACATACAGAGAGAAAAAATAGGCCTTCGCGGACTTGAACCGCGGACCCCAGCTTTATAAGAACTGTGCTCTAACCATCTGAGCTAAAGGCCTAACAATCTGGAAAAATTATAACATAAAAATTTAAAAACCAAATAAAGAATCTTTTTTTGGTGATTCTGTTTTTTCTTTTATAAATGTGCCCCTATGCTTTACTTCTAGCTCTATAGTATCTCTATCTTTACCATATTTTAAACGTGATAACTCTCTAATAACCTCTGGAATAGACGGGTCTGGATTAAATGAGTACATGTCATAAGGAGATTCACCATAAAATGCTCTTGTTGTAAAAGCGGGAGATGGTTTACCATCTACTAGTATTTTCAATACTCCTGTAAAATTTGGTAATTGCCTTAGGTCATTTTCATCAAAAGGTTCACCAACAATTTGAGATAAAAATTTTGCATCATCCTCAACTCTCATAATTATTTTATTACCTACATTGCCAAATATAGAATCTCTGATCTTGGTATCACCACCTCTACGAGTAAGCTGTCCTAAAAACTGATGAGCCATTATCAAAGATAACTTATACTTTCTTGCTTCGGAAAGTATAGTTTGAATACCGTCAGTTAAAAAATTTTGGAATTCATCAATATATAGATAAAAAGGTACTCTGTCTTTTTCAGGGATTTCATCTCTCTCCAACGCTGCTACTAATAGCTTACCTATCAAAATCATACCTAATAAATAAGCATTCATTTCACCTATTCTACCCTTTGAAAGAGGTGCGATTAATATTTTTTTATTATCCATTATATCTCTAAAATTTAATGTAGATTCTTGTTGAGCAACTATGGGTCGTAAATAAGCATTGGTCAAAAAAGGTGCTAGCTTAGACACAATATATGGTACTATATTCTTTAAAGATGCTTCACCCCCAGCCGCTTCAGCTTGCTTTCTCCAAAAATCAATGACTTCTTGATTTTTACACTTACTTAATTTGTAATTACGATAACCATCATCTGCAAATATTTTTGGTATTTCCAATAAAGTTGATCCGGATTCAACATCCTCAGTAAGCAGCATAATTCCATATCTGAAATACTGTTCAAATATTGGTCCACCTGTTTGTTTTAAATCATACAAAGCATCAAATATGTTAAGCATTTCATTTGTTACTAAAGTACGTTGAACATCGGTTTTAAATTCCAACATATTGATACCAAAAGGTCTAGTTATATCGGACGGATCAAACAATATAACATCTTCAATTCTCTCAGGTGGAACCTGGCTCAATATTTTCAACGCATCACTTCCATGAGGATCAATAAACCCACATCCGTGCCCCATCTTAATATCTCTAATCATCATTCCTCCCATAAAACCTGATTTACCAGTACCAGTTTGACCTATTATATAAAAATGTCTCAGACGATCTTCGGGTTTAATAAAAATTTCTTTCTCATAACCTCTGTAGTAATTCTTTCCAAGATACATGTAATCGTCTTGATACTTAGATGGTACGAAATCTGGTGCAGGTGCTCTTTTCGACAATAGCCATTTAATATGAGGCGTATCTATTTTTTCATTAGGTATATGAAACAAGGTAGCCAATTCTGTAGCGTTAATAACATTACTACATCTAGGAATTCTATATATAAAATCTATATCCGGGGTTTTAGATTTTTCTTTTTTAAAAGCATTGCCACCTTCTTTAGTTAATTGATCAAAAACACTCATTAAATTTTGTACATGATTTTCTGCATTTTCCTTCGTAGCAGAAACTATTACTAACCTAATATCAGCATAAAAATTAGGCTTTTCTACCTTTTTGGACATTAAGTTAAGCTCTTCATCTGAAAAATCTTTCTTTTTAGGTTTAGGTTTTTCATTCCCGTCCTTAGACTGATCATCTGTTTTTTCATTTTGTGCCTTTATATAATCTTTAACACTTTTATTCCAATCATATCCTGCAGGTGTTATAACTATTTGTAACGCACCTGATTCACCACTACTAAACTTACTAAAAACATCAGTTATAGTCGCTAAGGGATCTACTGGCAACTCTTCGTATGTTTGAAAGGGTAATCGAGTATCTTTTGATAGTTTTATATCATAATAAGATACATAGCCTTGATCAGGAAAAATATTATATTCCTGGGTTTTCACGACTTCAACTAATGGATATACACCATTGATTAATCTATCCAAAACAGATGATATTTTTTTTGGGCAAACTACAAAGAATTTAATACTTTCTTTAAAGGCAACTATCTCAAAACTTACAAAAACTCTAGCTCCAATAAATTTTTTTAAAAGTGTAAGTTTAGGCTGAATATTTATTAAACCTGAATACAATTGCTCGGCCGCCTTTATTTCTACTTTATTTGATCTTGGAACATGTAATTCATAAAAAATGAGACCCAGAGATTTCCTTTTAATAATTTGTTCCTTTATATCTGATAGTAAATTACCAGCAAAGCCTAGAATTAACGACAAAAGCAAAAAAGTAAGACAAATCAAAACTAATATACTAGTATAATCCTCCATATACTTAATACTTAAACGCTATCAGATAATCCCTGTTCAGCTAAAAATTTCATCCACAAGGTAGCTATCCACTTTTTTGTATCTTTTAAGTCTTTGTGCGAATTTCTATTGATAAATTCTTGCGTTGATTTTATATCCAGCGGGTCAAATGATGCAGGTAGATAACCTACTCCTATTGGTACATTTAATTTCAAGTTATCATTATTATTTGTTTTTATTTGATTTGTATTATTCCTAGAAGATGATTTATCCTTAACCATATCAACTTTGTTAGTTTCTGCTTCTTTTTTTTCTATCGCTTGATCTGGACGATTAACAACTTCAACTGATAAATCTAAGTATGGAAGATAATGTTCTATTTTATTTACATTCTCTATAACTGATGATCTACTTTCAATTTGAGATATCTCATTTTTTTTCTTTTTAAAGAATTCTAAGACTTCTTTTAGGGAAACTATTTGATTGTTAGGTGCAACCAGCAAAGGAACTTTATTTTCATCATATCCATAGAACTTAAAACCATATTTCTCAACGAATTGCAAAATTTTGTTTATATCCATACTGTCATTCATAGACAAATAATACTTTTTTTTAATTCTTTAAGTTTTTCTAAATTCCTCTTATCATACTTTTTTTTACCTCTCACAAAATCTATTTGACACTTGATTAGTCCACTTTCATTACAAAATAACCTTTTTACTACCACAGAAGATGACTTATTTCTTTTTAAAAAGTCGTTTATGTGAAGTATCTCTTTTTTTTTAAGCAACAGTTTGATATCTCTAAGACCAGCCTGTCTAGTAGCAAACTTCAAATCTTTAGGAACTGAAATTCTAAAATTTTTAATATACGCATTAAAACCTGATGATAAACTTACTTTGATGTATGCATTAGTAATATCAAAACATCTTTTTTTTATTTGTTTTACTTCCCATCCAACTAATACTAAACCAGCACACAACGTGTCTAAAATATCATAATCATAATTCACTCTCTTATTTACATATATATCAAGTTCCATTTTATCATAGAGGTAATGACAAAATCTTATTCCCATCAAGTACAATTACTTGCTTAGTATTAGGCACTATAGACAATTTTACGATATTATTCATTAAGTTTTTATCTCCCCTGTATTCATAATTTTGAACAAACCTAAAACCCTGAAAATTCATCTCATCGCCCTTTCGTTGAAATAGCATCAACCTTTTTAATCTACTATTAACGATTAACAATAAATCATCCATTAAATCAAAAGCATCAGCCTGTTTCATAACTTCATAGTCATCCTTAGATAAACCTTCAAACATTTCAACATTTAGATTGGTATCCTGTCCAGATAAGAATCTTAGCAAACCATATCCTTTTGACAAAACATAAATAGAGTAAGGAGTTTTTATGTCAATTGCTGAGGATAATCTACTATCAATTAGCCAGTTAGATCCATCACTAACTTGTGTTGCACCTCCATTTATAAAGGAATTTCCTATTTTACTTCTTTTAAATATTTGATTATTGATATTTCTAATCTCATACAAAAATCCGTTATTTTTAAACACGCTAGCAGAATTCACCTTACCCACATCAGACAAAGTTAAACCTTGAAAACGAGTCAAAACATTTTCTTGTGTTGAACTTATTCTTCCAACACACGAATTCTTATCATTATCAAAAAAAATAATATGCCCATCTGGCTCTGAAACTAACAAATAAGGCTGTACTAATCCTGTAACAAAAGTCTTGGGAACAATCCCGGTACCTTGCACAGGTAACCTATATATTACAGATCTATTCACGTCACTAACAAATACGCTATCATTCACAACCACCATAGATGAAAGTTTAGCATCACTATGATGAATTGATACGTCAGCAATAATATTAACTTCTGTCAATTTAACTATCCTTTTTATAACATCACTCAAATCAGAAATCTCAGAGTTTAAATCCTGCAACTCTTTAGAAAATAAGTTTTTTATATCTTTGTTAAGCTGTAATTCTTTAGATAAGTTTAACAGTTCAGATAAGATAACAGACCTTCTGGAATCACTAAATTCATTTTTTCCTTGTATAACTTGAGATTTAATCAAATTAAATTTATCCTG
>CALDYZ010000064.1 GCA_937944235.1 Candidatus Dojkabacteria bacterium
TTTAACTTAAATCAAGACTTAAATGTATTTGGAATAAACTTTGAAATCAATACTCTAGCACTAATTATTGGATCATTCTTTGCTGTAATTGCAATTTACGGGATGGAGATAACTGATGGTGCCGATGGATTGGTCACAGGTCAGTTTTTAGTATCTTTATTAGCTTATGCATTAATCGCTTTCATTACTCAAAATTACACTTTATTAGCTATTATAGGTGTAAGCATAGGTAGTTTGATTGTTTATCTGTATTTTAATATTAATCCAGCCAGAGTGTTTATGGGAGGTACAGGAACTTTTCCTGTAGCTTTCTTAATAGTTGCTTCTGCACTGATTACTAACACTATAGATGTTTTACTTATTATGGGAACGATATTTTGGGCAGAAGTAACTTCCTCTACATTACAAATACTAAGTTTGAAATTTAGAAAAAAGAAACTGTTCAAAATAGCTCCAATACACCATTATTTTGAATCTATTGGATGGCCAGAAACAAAAATGGTGCAAAGGTTTTGGCTTTTTTCAATCGTGTTTATGATTTTTAGTTTACTTTACTACGTGACTTTGAGGGCTGTATACTAATACTGAACAGATTTATTAAGCTAATATTCTTTTTTTTTTACACATGTATTACAGTTACAATTCATATAAAATTTTAATTTTCGTCTTAATAGTAATATTAATACTAATGATTTTGTATCTAGTTCTGTATGAACTAAACTTACGCAATTCATTGGATGATTCTTTGGCAAACATAGGTACACCTAATAATATTGTGATTTCCAATTTAACAGATAATTATGCTGAGATATCCTTTACTACACAAAATGATGTTACGGTTGTCCTAACATATAATTTAGAGAACAGTGAATCAAAAATCACAGCACAAAATTACACTAGACAAACACCTGAATCAGTTGGTAAACTTCATCATTTTAAACTTAATAATTTGTTACCAAGCAAGAAATACACCTATACGATAAATATCAATGGAGTAAATATAGATTCCTTATCTAAATCTTTGACAACATTCACCACTTTGCCTAGACGTAATCCAACTACATTAGTCACGCCTAGTCCCTTATTAATTTCCTTACCTTCAGACGGTGAAGGAATACTATACATGAATAAATTAGACTCATCTGGTAACGTAGACAGCGAATTGACAACAGTGTCTACTCGCTCAAATTCCTCCAACATAACAATAGATAAAAATCAATTTAGAAATCTACAAAATAATATTTATGAAATTAAAAAAGACGATATCCTAAGACTTGTATTTACAGATATAAATGGTAAAACCTTCTATGCATATCGAATTTTTAATGATGATAGAAGATTTTTGAGAAGTGCATTTGTAGAATCAGTAGATTTTGATTTTTACAAAAAAATGAATTTAGCAATCAACCAAAGAAACATAGAAACAAATCAACAAAATGACACTAACAATCAAAATCAATTTAGTCGCACAGAACAGTCAAATAACAACAATGTTACTAATGTTAGTGATAGCAACAAAACTACTGACACAACTAGAAGTGTAACACAACCAATAAACAATACAATAAAAACAGTAAAAGATCCACCAAACTCGGTCAATACAACCACAAATTACAATCAAACAACTACAGATGAGTTGTATGGACAAATACGTCAGATTCCTTATACAGCTGATCCAAACACAATTCGTAACATTTTCAGTTTTGTGATTGGTATATTTTTTCTATATTTACCATTTAAAATAAAACAAGTTATCAAAAGTGATTAATAATCATAAATTTCATGATTTACCAAAAACATAATTTTTTGCGTAAATCAGCAGTCTAGTTTTATTTTAGGAAGCCTAAAAAATTGCGTAGTTACAAGACCAAATATGATATTGTTCAGATTTATACTTAAAAAGTGTAAACTATTTTTATAGCTGAACTCTAGCGGGTTCACCAGTATTTAATACAAAATACCCTTTATTTTTGACTATTCTAAACTCACTTCCAAAAAAAGTATCATCCTCATATACAACTGTGTCAAATTTACCCTCTTCCCATCTACTAACTGCACTACAATTTTGTGAAAAAATTCTACACTTAGACAGGAATGTATGTGATGTAAAACTTGATAACCCATAAAATCCTACTAAGTTCCAGCCATTATTTAGATTAAAAACTGGTTCTGATTCGTATTCTCTACCCACCAAAGAAAAAGTTACAGGTTGAGTAACATAAACAAAGTATGATTCACCGGGAATTAAGTCAAAATTAACTCCAAATTTTACTTCATCGCTGTTTTGATCATTCCTTGAAACATAGTGAACCCAATTACCTGATTCATATTTTGAAACTTGGTAAACGGATGTATTAAACTTCTCTACATAATATACAAGATCAGAAGCTTTTTTAAGTTCTTCATTAAAATAAGGTATATTTATCAAATTCCATCCAGTTCTAAGTTCATAATCAACTTGCACTGATATTGGTAGAATTTTTAGATTCAAAGTTTTAGCATCAATCAAAGGTTCATTTTCATCTTTTACACCATTTTTATTTAAGTCTAGATAAAAACTAAAATTAAGTTTTTCAGCATCTTTATCTAATTGAACTACAACTGGTTCATAACCATCTACTTTTATTTCGTAATAACCTTTTTGCAAATCTTTAATGGACAATAGCTCTGGTGTTGGAGGGTTTTTATCTTGAGCTTCTAACTTAAAATAAAAAGACCGATTATAAATATTTTTTATATTTTTCTTTATCACTTCCAAATCAAAATCATTTTTGAAAGCAAAATAATTTAGTTGATATTGGTTATTTTTTTTGTTTGCTTGTGATTGATATTGTGGACTTTTAGTAAGATTTATTT
>CALDYZ010000065.1 GCA_937944235.1 Candidatus Dojkabacteria bacterium
TAGAGTATCACCTAGAAGTAAAAGGAAAAAAAATGACTGCTGTACCAGTTTGTTTTGAGCCTGGACAAATTGATAAATTTGAAATTGTATCTACTGAAGAAAATATTGAGTTTAATAATAAAAACTATTTAATTTGTAATTTATCATGCCAATCAATATCCAGGCATACATTTACTAACAAGGTATCTTTTGCTATAGGTAGAAATGATTACAGCAAAGTAAAAAACGAAAATGAAAAAATAACCGGTTATGTGGATATTGATAAGTATGAGTATCAATCTCGCAACGTAATTGTAGGAAACACTAATAATCCACAAAATATATTTTACTCACATATCGATACTGTTGAAAATGGCTCAATAGATAATCTTAGTGGTGTATTGGTTATGCTTAATTTAATTTCTACAGACGCAAAGCTTCTTGATAGTAACTTATTTGTTTTTGCAGGTAATGAGGAGTTATCTTATGACTTTCCTACTTATTGGGGATATGGCTACAGACAATTTGAAAAAGAGTATAAAAATGTTATGACGCAAGCTAACAATATTGTCATTGATTGTATAGGCTTTGGTAAATTGCATATATATAAAGAAGTTGAAATTTTAGAATTAGGTTTTCCTTTAAGTGATAAAAGTTTATTTGAGAGATCTCAAATGTTTAGTTGTGACCTTAATAGTTTAATGACAATTTATCATTCCAAACTAGATACTTTAGATCTTATTGACTGGAGACTTATCGATGAAACTACAGATGTTTTGTATACAATGTCCAAAAAACAATCAACCTAAATAAACTATTTAGAGCTATCTAACACAATGTTGACTAGTTTGTCTGCAAATTTGTTATTTTCTCTTGGTATATGTATAAATTCAATAATATCAAAATTTATTGTTAATTCCTTAATCTGTTCTACAAATTTTTTTATATCAATATTATTCACTTTATAATCTCCGTTCAACTGTTTAACGACTAATTCACTATCCAAAAAACAATTGATTTTTTTTATTGATAATTTAATAGCTTGATTTAAACCAGCCAGCAGAGCAGAATATTCAGCAAAATTATTTGTGGCTTGCCCAATAAATTTGGCATCAAAACAAACTAAATTATCATTATCGTCAAAAATAAAAAAAGCCCAAGCCGCATTTCCAGGATTTTCCCTGCTGCCTCCATCTGAAAATAATCTGTACATATATAAAATATAATTTTAAACTTGCGACATGAACCAAGACACATTTTTTATCCATTTCTCTCTGTCCGTGTCATGACCACCATACTTGTTAATTATACAATAAAGATCTTTATTGCACGGGGCAATAAATCTTTGTGATATCACACAAGACAATTTTTTAATCGCTTCTTCCCAACTTGAGTACTGTACACCATCAATATAACCGAATGGATTGTACTTTTTGTATGGTACGCGACCAAGCCCAGATTCGTTACCTGCTATACCAACTAGAATTTTGTAATCTCCTCCGCACCGACGAGCCTGTTCAACGATTATTTTACCATAGCCCTTAATCACTGCTCCTCCATTGTACACATCAAAAAATCTCTCGACTTTGTTTATTTCTTCATTTATTTCATTTGATAGTTTTATCTCTTCACTTCTTTGTCTTAACAGTTCTTCATAATCATGCAGCTGTGTCATGATAAAATCTGGAAATTCTACTTTTTCTGGTGGTGACAGACTTATATTTTTTATGATAGGATTTTCGGATGAAGTACGGAATACATAATTTTGCATTGCAAAGCTTGGTAATACAAACATCACGGTTAAAATTAATAATTTTAGTAATTTTGATATAAAAATTTTAAATATAACCGTTACAATCATATGCTATTTAAACTTTTACACCACTCGCATTCATTACACAGAGGATATTCTTCAGAACCATTAAACTGTAAATTTCTAATGCCATTGATCACATTATCTATGTCTTTTAAAACTCCTGTAACTAATTCATCTTCAAATTCAAAAGAAATTTTTTTAATTTCATCTTTCATAAAAATAAATTCTGCTTGTTGCACTTTTACTTTTTTACCTTTTATATAAAAATTAGTATCATTTTCGCATAATAATTTATAAAAAACCATTTGTTGTAAGTAGCTTCTGTCTTTGTTTGCAGTTAAACCAAATATTTCATTTACTGTCTTTGGAGTACTTGTCTTGTAGTCAATAACTTTTACATAAACATAAGCACTATCTTGAGATATCAGATCTATTCTATCAACTTTTCCATTTATTAACACATCATCGAAATGATCAGTTTTAATCAAAATACTGTCGTTATAACCAAAAAACTTTTCTACAAATATCGTATGATCAAAATTATTTTCGTTTTGAAAAAAATTGTTTATGATTTTAATACCTATTTCCAATAAATTTTCATAATCGTGTTTTAACAGTAATTGATTTTCTAAAAATTTTTTAAAATTTTCTAAAGCAACTTCATGTCGAAAACTATTGGATTTAAAAGCCATTTCTAAACCCTTATGTACTGCAGAACCCAATATTACGCTTAAACCAGATTTATAGTCTCCATATGGTAATTTGTACAATCTTGTCATTTTGAATTTAAGCGGGCAATTAATGTATTCCTTTAGATCTGTTGCTGACAATTTGTATTCGTTAAGAATTGACTTAAGTAACGTTTGTTCTTGTTCATCATTATTACTTTTTGAGTAACTAGATAAAAATAGTTTTACTGATTCAACAGAAGTTTTAGTTTGTCCTGCAATACTCAGTTTTGTTAGTAAATTATTGTCGATTTCATAAATAAACTGTGCTGGAGAAACATTTTTTTCTTCATCACCTTCTTTGTAAGTCTGTGCGCTTGTTATGTACAAACCTTCTTCGGCTCTGGTGATTCCAACAAAAAACAACCTACGAATCTCTTCTATACTATCTTGATTTGATTCTATACCTAAAATTTCCTCAGGAATAGCAATTTTTGTAGTTTGTTTCTTTTCTTTCCAAACATCATCTGATGAATGAATCATAATAACAACCCTGAATTCAAGTCCTTTTGATGAATGTACAGTCATCAAATTTACCCCTTTGGAACCGCTTGAGCTCAAAGATTTTTCTACAATTGGTATTGAGGATTCGATCATTTCATCAATATCTTGCAATAGCTCTGACAAAGTCAAAAATTTATTTATGTTGTTTCTACTTTTTACAAATTCAAAAAAAGATTGTATAGATGATAAATCCTCTAAATTAATTTTAGTTTTTCTTGAAAAAATGTACTTAAAAAAACCTGACTCTTCAGCTATCTGCTGAACTACCACATATGCTTTTTCAGATTCACTCAACAATTTCCATTTTGATATATTTGTAATAAAATTAGTGATTTTACTTTGTAAATTTGTTTCTAAATTTAAGTTTGTATGTAGTTTTTCAAATACAGTAAGGTCTTGGTTTTGTTTATTTTTATATTCTTTCTTATTTAATTCTAATGATAGCTTATAGATATCAATAGGATCAATTTCTATATAAGGCTGAGAAATCGCCTTAAAAAAAATATAATCATAATCTGGAGTAAATTTAGCATTAACGACTTTCAATAAATTTATGAATCCAAGTATTACTGTCTCGTCAAGGGCATTACGCCCTTTTTGTAAGTTAATAGGTATATTATTTTTTAGCAAAAGATCAACCAAATCATCTGCATGAACATGATTTCTATATAAGACTGCAATATCTTCATAATTTATACCCTGACTATGCAATTTTTGTATAGTTTCAAGTACATACAAATTTTCTGAATCATTGTCCAATAATTCAACTACATAAGTTCCTAGATCCGCAACATCTCTCCCACTTTTCAAATTTTTTGATAGATTTGGCAATTTTTTTATTAATCGTTCAGTATTACGCGAGATTAAAGAATTTGCAACATCTAATATTCTTTGATTAGATCTATAATTTATATCAATAGTAATGACTTCCGGGTTGAATTTTTCTTGAAATTCTAAAAGATTTTTTACATTTGCTCCTTGAAACTTAAATATTGATTGATCATCATCGCCAACAACAAAAATATTTGGCTTACTATCTGGATGATCACTACCAAGCAAAAAAAGTAGTTTGTTTTGTGAACCACTCGTGTCTTGATATTCATCAACCATTACAAACTGATATTTTTCCTGATAATCTCTCAAAAAGTTTAAATCTCCTTCAAAGGCTTGAATGACCCATAGTATCATATCATTGTAATCATAATACCCTTCATTGTGCAGTACATCGTTATATTGTGCATGCACATACAGTGCTTCCAAAAATTTTTCTAATTTATCCATCCTTTTACAATATTCTAGAGTAGGTTGCCCTTTTGTTTTTCCGGATTTTGCTAATACTGGATTTGATTTTTGATATTCAATCAACTCGGATATTTGATTGATTGCTTGAATAGGATCTATGGCGTCTTTTTTTAGATTATCAATCAAAGATATAAGAGATTGACTATAAAACGTTTTATCGTTATTTTTGAATAAATGCTTATGATCAAATTTATCCTTACTAAATTCTATCAGTATCTTGTCAATTATCCTTTTTTTAGTTAGATCATCAATTTGTGTAAGCTGCTTTTTTGTTTGAAAAACATCTGATCTTTCATTAATTATTTCATTACAAAATGCATGAAATGTACAGATCTTCACTCTATAACCAACCGGACCAATCATTTGTACTAAACGATTTTTCATATTATTGGCTGCAGAATCTGTGTATGTGATGCATAATATATTTTCTGGATACGTGTCAGTGACTATAA
>CALDYZ010000066.1 GCA_937944235.1 Candidatus Dojkabacteria bacterium
GGTAGGAATAAATTGGTTAATTTTGACCCTAAGACGTTGGGTTTTGATATTAACAACTGGGAAAAGCAAAACAACAACTTTGGATCTTTAGTATGGTTTGATAAAACTAATGGTGTGTATCATCACTTTATTCCTAATGGAGTAGAAAAAGAATCTATTCAACAAAAAGTTGTTTTAAGTAAATTTAGTAATAATTTGAAAAAATAAAAATTTCTGTTTTTGAGCAATATATGAATAAATAATGGATGTTAACTACAATTCTAACTTTCTTTATGTTTTTTCAAGTTAGAAGAAACAAGTCTTTTCGATAATCATAAACTTATTTACTGATGTGATTTTTAGTGATATATTTAGTTAATTATTTGATTTTGTTCTATGAATGATATTTTTAACAAAATAATTATTGCTCAAGTGGTTGATAAATCAAAGCACCCTAATGCTGATAAATTGTATATAGCAAACATAAAAGTAGGTAATGGTGTGCAAAATGTCGGAAATGATGAAAACATTAGCTCCATTGTGCAGATAGTGACAGGTGCAGATAATTTTGAAGTAGGAGATTTTGTTGCTTTTTTACCCTCAGGATGTGTAGTTCCAGGTTGGTATTATAAATCAGGAGAAAAGGTAGTTATAGGATCAAAAAAAATTAGAGGAATTGTAAGTAATGGAATGATATTAGCAGAAGATGAAATTGGAATTAGTGATGATCATTCAAAGATTTTTATTTTAAATAAGCCAAATAACTATTTAGATCATCAAATAGACTTTACGGATTTTTTGGGTAAACCTTTGGGTATTGTATTAAATCAAGATATTTTACGTAAATTATCAGAATTTAAGGAAAGTCCTGAAGCTGTAGATAAAAAACTTAATGTAATTAAAAGAGATTTGGATGAATTGATTGGAGAAGATGATTTGAAAGGTATTCTAAAAACAAGAAACTTAAGAGTATACTGGGGAACTGCACCAACAGGTAAGCCGAGTATAGGGTATTTCTTGCCAATGATTAAGATTGCAGATTTATTAAAAATTGGATCGGAAGTAACTATACTTTTAGCAAACTTACATGCTTATCTAGACAATATGAAGTCAAGTTGGGATGTGTTAGAGTATCGAACTGAATATTATCGATTATTAATAAAAACTATACTACAAAGATTAAAAGCTCCAATTGATAGATTAAAATTTGTTATTGGAACGGACTTTCAATTAACGCCAGATTATACTTTAGATATGTATAAGATCGCCACTATAACAACAGTTGCAAGTGTTAAAGGTGCAGGGGCTGAAGTTGTCAAACAAGTTGATAATCCAGTATTAGGAGGAATGCTTTATCCAATTTTACAAGCTTTGGATGAAGAGTATCTGCATGTGGATGCTCAATTAGGAGGTATTGATCAGAGAAAAATATTTATGTTTGCTAGGGAATATTTACCAAAGTTAGGCTACGAAAAAAGAATACACATGATGCACAAATTAATACCTGGTTTAGGAAAATCTGGGAAGATGAGTTCCAGTGAACCTGATTCCAAGGTTGATTTTGATGACACAGATGAAGTTATAAAAGATAAGATCAATAAAGCATATTCTTTGGATGGTCAGGTTGAGGGTAATGCACTACTATTGATACTTAGGCATATTTTGTTTTATGTATTTGATTTAGACAATAAAAATTTCATAGTAGAAAGACCTGAAAAATGGGGAGGCGATGTAGTTTACAAAAATTATGAGGATCTAGAAAAAGATTTTATGAATAAAAAACTTTCATCAGTAGATTTAAAACCAGCTTTAGCTAAAGAAATTATAAATTTAATTACACCTATCAGAGATGTCCTATACAAAAACATAGATTTAATCAACAAAGCTTACAAATGATTGATAGTTATATACCGGGTGTTTGTAATATAAATAAAGTGGATGTCTTAAAAAGAAGATATATAGGTTTTGTAGGTATTTCATTAGGAATTTTGTTAAGTATATTTATAATTGTTACTGATTTAGACATTTATAGGAGGCTTATTGTTTTTGTTCCATTTTTTATAGGTTACCTAGGTCTCATACAAAGCAGATCAAAATTTTGTGTTCAGTATGCAATTTTGGGAATAAGTAGCTTGCCCAAGCAAGAAAATAATAAAAAAGAAAAATCAAACAAACTTATTTTAAACGTTAGCAACAGTATCAAAAAAGAAGACTTACTAAAGGCAGTAAAAATAATATTTCTAAGTTTAATATTAAGCATCTTATCTACATCCGTAGTCTTATTTATCTAATACAGATTTGGTTTGTGAGTCTTCAATTTTTACACCACTCAACTCTATTAATTTATCAAAACACTTTTGTTGTGTAATACTGTAGCTTATTTTCTGTAAATATTCATAATCAATACTGTCATAGTTTGTATTTTTGATTACTTCATTGATTTCTTCTTGGGTAGGTTTTATATCAAAATCTTTACTGATTTTTAAAATAACTATCTCCCTTTTAAGTAAATTTGTTTGTTGGTTGTACCACTCATTTTTCAGTTCATCAAAATTTTTACCTTGAGTTTTCAAAAAACTTTCTAGCTCAATTTTAAATTGCTTCAGTTTTTGTTTCAGCTCTTGTTCTTTTAAATCAATACCCTCTTCTACCATAGTGTTTGGCACATAAAATTCAAATTTATTGATAATAATATCAATCATTTTTTCAAATAAATCACTTTTTGCTCTTCGAATATTGTTAATTGTCAATAGTTCATTCACTCTACTTTTTAATGATTGTAAATTTTTGATATCTTCGTAACCAATTTGTGCTATTAAATCATCTGTTAAACTTATGTTTTCAGTTTGATCTTGCAATAGCTCCGGTCTAATATCTTTAATTAGGTTTATTATTACATCTTCAATTTCTTTGTCAGTTACATCTTTTATATCAAGACGTAAGTTATTATTTTTCATGACATCAAAATCAATTTCTGGTAAACAATATGCAAAAAAAGAGAATTTTAGGATATTTTTATCATCAAAAATATAATCTACACTGTTTAAGAATTGTGTATCTTCGTTATTTTTTTCCTCATTTCTAATGATCTCGGATACTATAGAGGGTATCATTTTGTTAATGAGTGCTTTATATGCGTTATCTATCAAATATGGTTTTGCTATGTTTATTGGAACATGACCTTTTCTAAAACCTTTTAACCTAAAATTTTTATTTAGTTTAGATATTTCATGTTCTAAATTAATGTTAAATTGTTCGTTATCAATATCAACATCAAACTTATGTTTATTTTTATCCGATTCTCTTTTGATATAATTGTATTTGTAATTTTGCATAAATTTTTTATTAACTTTAATCGTAGTCTTCTGGGTTATCTGGATCATAGTTGGAGTAATCGAAAGAATAAGGATCAACATCCTCTGTTAGAATTCCTTCTTCTTGAATCCATTCAATGTTTTCCTCAGGATCGTCTATCCATGTCTCAATAGGAACGGTATCATTAGCTTCTTCTAAAGCATCTGCTACCTGAATCTCACCCATTGTGTAGTTGACATCTAATTTCTTGGCTAACTCAGTAATATTTTCTTCAGATATATCGATTTCTTCTGTCAAATCTTTAATGTCTGAGGGGTTAGGTTCGGTTAGTAGATCTTGATCATAAAATTCTTCTTCTGTGATAGATGTATCACTTCCATTGAAAAAATTTTTTACCTCTTTTTCAGATTGTTTTGTTTTACTTTCTGTTGAGGATCTTGCTTTCTTTAATTCTTCTAGGCTTTTATCTAAATTAGTTATCAGTATTTTTTTTTTCTTGTTTCTTCTGTT
>CALDYZ010000067.1 GCA_937944235.1 Candidatus Dojkabacteria bacterium
TGCCTGATAAATTTTATTTTAAACGATTTATCAATGATAATACTATGTCTAATTTTAGGGAAGCACTCCTCAACTCTAACTTACAAAATATATTTGAAAATAATGACCCGCAAACTAGTTTTACATATTTACAGAATTCTATCATTGAGGCCTTTAATAAAGCTTTTCCGCTAAAAAAAGTAACTGTTAAATATAAAAACCGTAAACCTTGGCTCACAAAAGGCCTTGTATTATCGATTAAACATAAGAATAAACTGTATTCAACATATAAAAAATGTCCTTCTCCTGTAAATAAATGTAAATATATAACATACAGAAACAAGCTTAATCATTTACTAAGAATAACTGAAAGAAAACATTACCAAAATTTACTGGATACCCACAAAAATAACTTAAATAAAACTTGGGGAATAATTAAAGAAATAACAAACCGCAAGAATTCTAAATCAGCTCAAAGCCAATTCAAATATAATAATAAAATCATAAATGATCCCAAGGATATTTCAAATAAGTTTAATGAGTTCTTTACTAATGTTGGTCCTACTTTGGCAAAGAAAATCCCTCAACCTTCCCGTGATGCTATGTCATATCTTAAGGGTAACTTTGATAAAACTATCTTCTTAAATCCTTCAAATCGAAATGAAGTGATTAATATTTTTAAAGACCTAAAGAACAGTAGTCCCGGTTGGGACAACTTAAATTCTGATGTGCTTAAGAAATGTCATGATATAATTATAGATCCTTTAGTACATGTAATTAATTTATCATTGGAAAAAGGAATATTTCCAAAAGAATTAAAGATAGCTAATGTTTTACCTTTATTCAAAGCAGATGACTCACAATTATTCACGAATTATCGACCAATTTCTCTG
Organism: Candidatus Dojkabacteria bacterium; assembly: GCA_937944235.1. Classification (GTDB taxonomy): domain Bacteria; phylum Patescibacteriota; class Dojkabacteria; order J137; family J137; genus CALDYZ01. Next base: position 873 of record CALDYZ010000067.1, read on the forward strand.
CTTACTACTCTGTCTAAGGTGTTTGAAAAGGTTTTTTATAAGCGACTAATCAAATTTTTTATTGACAATGAAGTTTTGTATAACCTTCAATTTGGTTTCCGCGATAAGCATTCCACTTACATGGCATTAATTACTTTAATGGACAAAATAACAACCTCACTGGATAATGGTGAAGTAGTTTTAGGGGTATTCTTAGACTTTTCAAAGGCCTTCGACACTGTTAATCATGAGATCCTTCTTAATAAATTATATTTCTATGGAGTAAGAGGTAAAGCGTACGACTGGTTGAAAGACTATATCAAAGACAGACAACAGTATGTAACCTATAGCAATGTTTCTTCTCATAAGCTTAACATTAATTGCGGAGTCCCTCAAGGTTCCATTCTTGGACCTTTGCTGTTTTTGGTTTATATTAATGATATAGCTCATGTTTCATCAAAGTTATTTACACTCCTTTTTGCTGATGATACTAATATTTTTCTGTCCGGACAGAATGTAAAAAAAACTATTTGAAATAATGAATCAGGAACTGAACTTACTTAATATTTGGCTTCAGTCAAATCGTTTGTCTCTTAATATTAAAAAAACTAAATTTATGATATTTAAATCTCCTAAAAAGAAAATTATTCACAATGACAAAGTTATGATTAATGGTGAAAATATAGATGAAGTTCATAGTTTCAAATATCTTGGTGTTTACATTGATTCTTCCTTATCATGGAAAAATCATGTTCAATACACGAAAAAGAAAGTGGCTAAGTCAATTGGAATATTAAGTAAAGCTCGTAAATATTTAGATAAAAAACATTTGTTAAATCTGTACTACGCTTTTACTTATCCTTATCTCTCTTATGGCATTCAAATCTGGGGTGGTACTTATGAATCTACACTTTTACCTTTATATCGATTGCAAAAAATTGCTATCAGAAAAATCAACAATTTGGCTTATAAATTGTCAACAAAACCTTTTTTCAAAAATTTAAAAATATTAAAGCTACATCAAATTTACAAATACAGTGTAGGAATTTTTATTTACAAAGTTCGTAACCATCTTTGCCCCAGAATCTTCGATAATTTTTTTCAGACAAATGATTTAATCCACTCTCATTTTACAAGGCAGAGAACTAATTTACATTCTAATACATGTAATACAAATTTTATTAAACACAATATAAAAAACACAGGTGTCAGAATCTGGAATTCCTTCCCTTCTCATATCAAAACGGTTAACAAAATTGACAATTTCAAAAGAAAATTAAAGGCGTATATCATAACTGAGGTTTTAGATTAAATGTCTTTCATCCTAGATGGAAGTATTTTCTCGTTTCTCTACTTGCAGTATTCTTTCAATTCATTGTTTTATTTCTCGACTTATATCTCGCTGTAATATGTATGTTACCTTTTTATTAGTTTTTATATATATATTTTTTCTCTCCCCCTCTCTTTCGAAGTATAGTCATAAGTACTCATCTATCTGTAAAAAAAAAAAAAAATTTTTTATAATTTGTACTGTTATAGTTACTTGCAAAAATTCAAGTATATAGTACATTTTCTTGTTATGTAGTATCTCAACATTTCTTGACTTTTCTTTTTTATCATTGTTGTTAATTCTTTGAATTACATATGAATACAATATGTACATTTACTTTGTATAAGGG
>CALDYZ010000068.1 GCA_937944235.1 Candidatus Dojkabacteria bacterium
CTTAGGATCACTATCAAGTTTGTTACAAGCGATATCTACATACTCAGATAATTCATAATGATTAATGAATTTGTTGATCTCAGAGATGTCATCTCCTGACCAAACAATAATAAAGTGACCTGCTTTCTTTAATATCTTCAATAAGGTAACCGTTGCTTTTTTTTTTTTTACTGCATCAACCCTTTTTAAAGTTCCATTTATATAAAATGCTATCTTCATGATTAAACTTCTAAACTATCTATTGTGCTTATTATAACTATTTACGAATGTCTTTGGTATGCGACAAGTATTTTAAATTATGAATTAAACTTAAATACGCTGATTTAATCTTTTGACTGTGTTATACGATTTGGCTGAATTTATTTAGAGTTTTAAAAAATAAGTTTGTTTTAATAAGGTATTTGAAAATGAAGTCAATAAAAACTATTTTTCAATCCCTCAAAAGATTCAAAAATTTGGATACATATATCTAAAAGTTATCTTGTTAAGACCTGAAATAAACTAAATTTTTATAATAATCAAATTTACTTAAAACTATTTTTAGAAAGCTATATTACAGATTTAGAAGATTAAGAAGTTATTGGGGTGACTGGTGGGACTTGAACCCACGACAACTTGTTCCACAGACAAGCGCTCTACCGACTGAGCTACAATCACCGCATTCTCAATTTTATCATAAATTTAAAATGTTTTTCATTTTTACTAAAATTGATTTTTAATATAAAAAGATTTATCATAGGTAAGTTATTCTAAGTATTATGATTAAAAAACCTTCAACTTATGAAAGAACGTTAGTATTACTCAAACCAGATGCGGTACAGAGAGGATTAATGGGGGATATAATCACGAGATTTGAAAAAAAAGGTTTAAAGATAGTTGCAATGAAATTTTTACAGGCCACTAAAGAACAAGCTATGCAGCACTATTTTTGGTCTGACGAAGAAAAAATTAAAACAGGAAATCGTACTATAGAAGTATATAAAAGTAAAGGATTGGAACTAAATAAAACGCCCATCGAGGCTGCAGAAGACGTTCAAAGAAGATTAATTAACTTTATGTTAGCAGGTCCAATACTTGCCATGATCATAGAAGGAGCACACGCAATAGAGCACGTAAGAAAAATAGTTGGACATGGTAGTCCTCTACAAGCTGATGTAGGAACTATTAGAGCAGATTTTACAATCGACTCATACATATTAGCCGATGAAGCAGATAGAGCAGCTAGAAATTTAGTACACGCATCAAGCTCTGTAGATGAAGCTGAGAGAGAAATAAAGGTTTGGTTCAAAGAAGAGGATATTTGTGACTATGAGTTAGCTATAGAAAAAATATTGTATTCAATGGAGTGGGAATCCAAAGCCTATAAATAATTCGCTCGGGTATTCTTGGATATTTGGAAATTAAGTTTGATTTTTGCGAGTATATTTTATATAATCTGAAGATATTTGGGCAGCTAGCTCAACTGGCTAGAGCTTTCCGTTTACACCGGAAGGGTTGGGGGTTCGAGCCCCTCGCTGCCCATGTTGAATATTTGTATAACGTGGAGTGGTAGCTCAACTGGTTAGAGCATTCGCCTGTCACGCGAAAGGTTGCGGGTTCGATCCCCGTCCATTCCGTTTTTAGTTTAAGGCTGCTCCAGTGCAAATTAAGTTAGTTCTCATGAATTTTATATAAATTAAATGTGGTATCGAGGTTAAGTTATTTTCAAGGTTTAGATGCAAAACGACGTGGTGAAAGAGCAGAAACCAGGTTATCAGAAATATTTAAAAGATTGCATTTACATTTTGAACGAAGTAGAACTCTGGATTATAGTCAAAAAACTGATTTGATGCTTTTAGGAGTGTTACGATTGCAAGTTAGTGTTGCTAGAAAATCAGAAGTACAACGTAAGATTTTATTAGATAGAGGAGTCTACAGTATAGTGGCGGGTCCACAAGTAACAGATGAATATATTGTATATCAAGTTGTAATATCAATCATTGATTATTTACAAAATAGAGAATATAAACAAGAATTAGTTGATTGTTTGTTACAGATTTATGTTTGTTCTAATTCAACACTAGTTTCAGATAAAATTAAAAATTATATAGATAATTTTTTTCAACCTTAATATTAAAGTTTTGACATGACTCAGCAAGCTAAATTACGAAATATAGCGATTATAGCCCATGTCGATCATGGGAAAACTACTTTGGTGGATGCATTTTTGAAACAAACGAATGTCTTCAGAGAAAATCAGGAAGAGATGCAGCAAGAAATGATACTTGATTTTAATGAATTAGAAAGAGAAAAGGGTATAACAATAAAGGCCAAAAATATTGCTATAAATTATAATGGATACAAAATAAATATAATTGATACTCCAGGACATGCAGATTTCAGCGGAGAAGTTGAGAGAACTTTAAATATGGCAGATGGTTGTTTACTATTAATTGATGCTCAGGAAGGTGTGATGCCCCAAACAAAGTTTGTGTTAAGAAAAGCTTTAGATCTGAGACTAAAAATTATTGTTGTTATCAATAAAATTGATAAAGCTTTTGCAGATCCACTAAGGGTAACTTTGGAAACTCAAGATTTGTTTTTAGATCTTGTAAGTGATGACTCTCAGCTTGACTTTCCAATTTTTTATGCAATAGGAAGAGATGGTAAGTCGTGGGATCATTTGCCATCTACTGAAGAAATATCAAATAATGTTTCTGGCATTAAACCACTTTTGGATAAGATAATTGATTATATAGAGCCACCAAAAGGTGATCAAAATGCACCTTTTAGGATGCAAGTAAGTTCTCTTGATTATGATCTGCACCTTGGGAGGTTGTTGATTGGTAAAGTCGATCGA
>CALDYZ010000069.1 GCA_937944235.1 Candidatus Dojkabacteria bacterium
AATGATAAAATATCTTTGACTAAATCTGGAGTATTGACCAAAAAAATATCTGATCATATGGCAATTTTCATTTCACTAAATATTCCACAACCTACACTAAAATTTCCCAAGCATGTTACTAAAAGGCGTTTTCCAGGTCACGCTATTGAAGCATGGCTGCAGGACTTAGCTAATATAGACTGGAACGAGACAGTCGACTTAGATTTGAACACATGCCCTACGTTATCCTATGATCAACAATTTTCTTGTAAACTTGATGAAGTATTCAATCTGCACTTCCCTTTAAAACATGAAAAGTTTAATAAATATGTGCACATGAAATCAAAATGGATGACAAAGGAAATTCTAAAATTAAAAAAGGAAAGGGATGAGACATATAAAGCATTAATAAAAATGAAAAATAAAAATAGTAATAGATTTGACGAACTATCAAAATCACTCACTGAAATGAATAAAACACTTAAAACATCAATTAGAAAAGCTAAAATAAATTACTATCAGGTCCAATTTCAAAAAAACAAAAATGATATGAAAAAAACATGGGAAACTATTTCTGACTTGCTAAATAAATCAAAAGTTCATAAAGAATTTCCAAATTTCTTCAGCATTAATGGCAATCAAATATCAAATATAAAAGACATTACATCTTATTTTAATGATTTCTTCATTAACATTGGTCCAAAATTAGCAAATGAGATTGACACTAATGGTAAATTACCATATTCACACTACCTTCAGTCAAACACTCAAAATAGATTTGCCTTCCAATCTGTTGAAGAAACTGAGGTTGCAAAATTTATAAGAAGTCTAAAACCTAAACATAGTAGTGGTTACGATAACGTATCTTCTATACTAATAAAGTTGGCGGGAAACGCCCTGCTGAGTCCTATAACTGCTATTATAAATCAATCATTTAACACAGGGGTTTTTCCACAAAAGCTCAAAATAGCCAAAGTTATTCCTGTTTATAAAAAGGAAGATCCACACTTCTTAAACAACTATCGACCTATCTCTTTGTTACCAGCTATTTCAAAAATCTTTGAAAAAGTTGCACATTCACAGTTGGTGAACTATTTTTCTACACATAATCTTTTTTATCCTCATCAATATGGATTTAGAGGGGGGTATTCTACTGATTTAGCCCTAACTGAGTTTGTAGACAGGCTAAATTATTCTCTAGATAACAACCAAATACCCTTTTCCATATACCTTGACTTGTCTAAGGCTTTTGATACCTTAGACCATGAAATCCTTATATCAAAATTAAATTACTATGGAATCCGAAATACAGAACTAAAGTGGTTTACTTCTTATCTTACAAACAGATCACAATACGTTGAAATAAATGGTACTACTTCAGATATGCAGACTTTGCAAACTGGAGTCCCACAAGGATCTATTCTGGGTCCTCTTCTATTTCTGATATACATAAACGATCTTTATCTTGCGTCAAAATTCATATCAATTATGTTTGCAGACGATACCACTCTCTTAAATACTTTTGTTAATTTTAACACGGGACCTTGTTGCAATACAGCTTTATTATCAAAGCAAATCAACCATGAGCTTTCCAAAGTTTTTGACTGGTTATGTGTTAATAAGTTGTCACTTAATGTTAGTAAAACGAAAGCCATGATCTTCAATTTTAAGCAAAGTAGAATGTTAGAATACCCTATTTTCAAGATTAACAACATTGAAATTGAAAATGTAGAAAATTTTAAATTCCTAGGTGTCACCGTAAATAAAAATCTATTATGGCAAAACCACATAAATTGTATTTCAAATAAATTATCGCGAGCAAATGGTATATTATGCAGATTAAAACATTTTTTACCTACTGATGTACTGCGTATGATATATATGGCCCTGTTTCAGCCACATTTAACTTATGGAATGCTGACTTGGGGTTTTGCTCCCAAATCATCAACGTTGCGCATTATTAAACTTCAAAAAAAGGCAATACGAAATATATCTAAAGCTAGATATAATGCTCATACAGCAGAGTTATTCAAAAAATTAAATATCATGAAATTCGATGATTTACTTAAAGTAAATTGCCTCAAATTCTTTTACAAATACCAACATAAATCACTACCTAAATATTTTGACGGTTTTTTAACATCCGATAGATTACAGTCAAATCGACCGGTAAGAACTCGGCATCTACCACTAAGATTTTCAGACAATGATCACTTTGAAACAGAACATATTCCCATTTATCCTATTATTCACACCAACACAATATTGGCTAGAAGCTGTTTAAAACATAATATTATAAATTTGCTAAACACCCAAACAATCCCCTTGAATGTAACTGAAAAAGTATACACTCACTCTTATGCTGGGGTAATAAATTATGCAAAGTTATATTACATAAATTCATATAAAACACTATGCACACGTCAAAATTGTCCCTCTTGCACTGCATTACCGCAGTGAATTTTATATGTTGAATGTAGAATTAGAATCTTTCGAATTCCCCAATAATTCTGATACTTTCTCTGGTATCTTAGATTCATATCATTTCATTATTTTATATTTCTTAAATCTATACAATTTACTTACGTGTAAGTATGTTATGTTGTAAAATATGTATACATGCCCTGTAGGACACATGGTACACAGTAATTTTAGTAAAAATTGTATATATGCCCTGTAGGACACATGATACACAGTAGTTTTTCTCTGTAAAGTTATACTCTTGTTTCAGGTATATCCAAATAGTAATTTTTCTCTATGTAAAGTTATACTCTTGTTTCAGGTATATCCAAATACATAGATAAGTTAAATTTATGTATATGTATTAAATCTTATATATATGTAAGTTGTATTTTATAGAAGAAGCCTGAATTGTTTTGTTTTTGAAACCAATTACTAGAGTAGTCAAATTCTATTAACTATACTTATGTTTCAGATATTCCCAAAAGCAAAGATGATTTAATTTTTTTATACATACTGAATTTATATATAATATATATGTAGACTGTATATTCAAATGTAAGCTGACTTTTATAGAAGCCAAAACTATTTGTTTATGAAACCAATTAGTAAAATTCTATTTATTCCTTAAAAAATGATAAAATACAAATTTTTATCTAAATACTCAATCTCAGATGACTTGTAATATTCTGTAATAGGGGCCCTTACATAAGCGGTCAATAGTGACCAAAGGAGAGTCCCAAAATCCAAAATCTCATGTAAATATTTTTCTATTTTTCATGTGTCCTGGATTTTGAATAC
>CALDYZ010000070.1 GCA_937944235.1 Candidatus Dojkabacteria bacterium
TATTAAACTTCTCTACATAATATACAAGATCAGAAGCTTTTTTAAGTTCTTCATTAAAATAAGGTATATTTATCAAATTCCATCCACTCGTAAGTTCATAATCAACTTGCACTGCTATTGGTAGAATTTTTAGATTCAAAGTCTTAGCATCAATCAAAGGTTCATTTTCATCTTTTATACCATTTTTATTTAAGTCTACATAAAATTTAAAAGTCACTATCTCAGCATCTTTATCTAATTTAACTACAAAAGGTTCATAGCCATCTGATTGTAATTTGTAATAACCTTTTTGCAAATCTTTAATGGACAATAGTTCTGGTATTGGAGGGTTTTTATCTTGAGCTTTCACCTTTAAATTAAAAGTACGATTATAAATTTTGTTTACGTTTTTTATTATTACTTCTAAATCTAAAATGTTTTGAAACGCAAAAAATTTATTACTATCTGTGCTATTAATATTAATAAGTGGTAGTGATGCTGGATTTTGATTGCCTGCGGGTACTAAAGGTAGTGTAGCTTCTGCTGTTGGTGTAACACTATAACTTGTTGGAATGTCAGGTAGATTTGGTGTTAAGGGACTATTTGTTGTGACATTCGGTGACGATGTCGGATTTGAAAGTGGTTCTCCTTGACTCCTCGTTGGACTCCCCGTTGATGGATTTGAGCGTCTTCCTCTTTGATTTGACACTAACAAATTATTTGCTTCTTCTCTAGATATCTCTCTACCTCCATGCTGTCCATTGTCTGCTACAATCTCACCTCCATTTGGCCTCGCTGGCTGATCTCTTGTTTCGTATGCTGTCCCAACCGCAGTTCCTTGGCAAATTGTTCCATTCCATATAGTCGCTACCGGACATTGAGGTGTTGATGGATTTGAACATCTACAAGCTGAACCTCTAAACTCTCCATTTGGGCCACATGTTACATCCCTTGTACATCCATCACCACATGATTCGGTATATGGACTTTTGCATCTTGGAACACCTTTATCATCTATACAACTTCCTCCAAAATCCTGTACACACTTAAAACCATAAACTTTAGAACCATACAACACATTAAATGACATTAGTAAAAGAATAGCTATAACAAATTTTTTCATACTTTTATAATTAATAACTATAATTGCTGCTTTGGTATGTACCTGACGTTATAAAAAAAATTTTGTAATACATTACCTGACCCTAAATTACCATAACCAGACCCTTCACCCTCTGAAGTGAAAATTTCAAGGTTTAAATTAACTTTTTCGCTAAACTCCCATGTAAACTCCGTCCCATCTTCCAACCTTATATTGGCTAAATCACTATTCCATCCACCATTTTTTGGATTGATCAAGCTAGACATAAGTTGACTCTTTTTGCCACTTTCATCTTGAAGATAAAATCTCAAAAAACCCTCCTCTGCAAACTTATCACCATCGGAATAATTTAATGCTCTGCTGTAGAAAGGTTTTGGCGTGCTTAAATCTTGAACTATCGAAAATGTTTTAACACTATCTTTGTATTCCGGTGCAAAACTTTTTATGTCACCTAAAATCCTTATATGATATTTAGTTTCAGGATCCAGTCCTGTTACATTGACATAGTGAAAATTTCTAGACTTGGGATTCACAAGCTTTTCATCATCAACATCTTCGTCTTCGGCGTCTCCCTGATCAAAGTAAATTTTTGATCCAGAAGTATATTGAGCCAGCACTGGAAATAAGTTATCATTTTTACCTACAATCACTTTTGAAACTACTTTCTTTTTTGTCTGCCAAGAAATTACAAACGAATTTGAAGTAACATTCGTTATCTCTACATTATATATTGCTCCTCCATCATCTATCAAATACAGAAACAAAACTAACAAAAAAATAATTAACAAAACAAATGGTATAAACAAAAATATATATTTTTTATTTGGTATGGACATAAAACATATTGAATTATCATAAAATACTCCACTCAAAGCTTAGTATATTTATAATATTAAATCAATACTAATAAAAAAATTATAATTTTTTATTTTAATTTCTAGTTTATAAATTACGCCACAATATATCAAACTTTTGCTTTTCTAAAAAACTTAATTTCTCACTAACTATCTCAGTACCATAAATTTCATCCCTATTCCATGTAATAAACGCAACAGTATTGTTATACACATATTGATTAAAGTGAATATCCAACGAGTTCCTTGGAACTTTTTTTGTTTCAGTTCTTACAATTTGATCTAGCTTTGTGCTTCTTGCAGCTTGAATGCCAAGCCAATAATTCTCTGTCACTAACTCTTTGATATCAAATTTTTTTTTCAAGAATTCTTCAAACCAAAGCGCAAAATCACGTTGATACAAAAGCTCTGCAATGTCTTTTACAACATAACAATACAAGTTATTTTTAGCTTGTAATAAATTAAATAAAATATCCTTTATACCATCATACCCGCGATAATTTATATATTCAAAATCAGGGTTTAACTGCCTTGCATTAGTGGAGAACAAAGATTTAATATCAGGTAATGTGCTTCTTAACAAATTAGCTTTAGATTCTTGCTCTTTTACTAA
>CALDYZ010000071.1 GCA_937944235.1 Candidatus Dojkabacteria bacterium
ATAACATTTTACATTTTTTAAAACTATGTATTAAAAATCGTCTTTTATTAAGAAAAATAGAAATAAAAAAATTTAATGCTGAAAAACGTCGCATACTATATCAATAAACATGACAAAATATTTTGATTAAGCAGGTAACATTCCAACAGCATCTATCAATGGATACTTTTCACGAATTTTGCCCCAAAATTTCTCACTTAAAGATCCTGTAAATTTCCCCTTTCCTGATCTATCACTTTTTTCACAAAGCAAATTTTCATACTGGTTTATAATGCCTAATATTTGTTCACCTAGTTTTTGAAATCCGAAAGAACTTGTATCAATATTTGGATCATTATGAAGATCTTCAAATATTTTAAATAGTTCAAGATTTTCTTCATACATTTGATTCAAAATACTTTCAAACTTTGTCATATAATTAGTAATACTAATGAATACAAAATGTTTAAGTTGATTTACAAAAAATTCAGTTATCTACAAATCTTTATAATATGTTTGGGCTTACTGATCTTGCCAAATTTATTCTATCAAAATTTAAGCAACAGAGGTTATGAATTAGCAAAAGTTGATGGAATAAAATTTTTAGCAGTGTTGTTAACTATAACAAACATTGTTTATGCGATCATTCAAATTTACTTATATAAAGTTAATTTTATAAACCTTTTACAAAAATTAAAACATATATTTTTTAGTAAACATATTTTATTTTTTATATTTTTGTTCTTTGTAATACTTAATAATCTATCTCAAGAACACACAATAGCCATTCATGGAAATTTTTGGCGATCACAGGGATTACTAATTTATTTGGCTATTTTTATAGTTTTCATAACCACATGGATATTTACAAACAAAAAAAATTATAAATTTATTGTAATTAGTCTTTTTTTGAGCGGAATAATTCAGTCTTTAGTTTCGATTGTAAAATTAAAAAACTACATTTATGTAAATAATATTTCTAAAATATTTGATGGATTTTTTATAAATGGAAATTTCGGACAAACAAATTTTGTAACGTACACACTTGGTATAAGTTTTATAATTACATATTTTGAACTCAGAATAAAAAATATTGATAAATATTTCGTAGCAAACTACCTTCTATCAATTTGCTTGATTCTACAAACATTAGCCATATACTTTTCTGGATCACTGTGGACCATAATTTGTTTGATTAGTTTTGTTTTAATATTTGAAATAAGCTTAAAAATTAATAAATTTAATAAAAAAATTATTCAATCAATAACAAGTTTATTTTTAATTATAAGTTTCTTATTTCCATTCTTACTATATATTTTAAAATTACAAATAACAGGTGACCTACGTATTCAAATCTGGTTTTCCGTTATTGAATTACTAAGTAAATCTAATATACATATATTGTTTGCAGGCATAGGTTTTGACTATTTAGGCGAATGGCTAAAAACAAATAATGTTTTAACCAATTTTTATATCGATAGAGCTCATAATTTCACACTAGATATGTATGTTAGCATGGGTTTAATTCCTACCATTATATTTATTTATTTTACTATTAGAAACTTAGTCCAAATAGAGAAAACAGATCAAAATAAAAATCTAATAATGATGTTAGTAATGTTTTGGATCATAAAAAGTGTAATTCACGAATTTTCTATAGTAAATTTGATAGAGCTAACAACACTACTCGCAATACTAAATAGATTAAATACTAAAAAAGAAGATTATAATCGGACTTTCAAAAATTTTATAACTTAAATAAGTTTATCCCAAACTTTAGTATCATTAAAAACAAACTAGAACAAAAGATAGTAATGCAAGAATTATATAAAAAACTAGCTAATTTAGCATTTAACTTAATATAGTTATGTACAACACCCAAACATAAGCCAGCAAAAAAACCTCCGAAGTGTGCAGCATGATTAATATTATTTACACCAAATAAACTTAATAAAATACTAAAAAGTATAACTAAATAAAAACTAGATGTATCGATTATACCTTCGTTATCGCCATTTAGTTTATAAAATATTTGTAAACCTAAAATAAATCCAATAAAACCAAAAATTGATCCAGAAGCACCTATACTTATAAAAGAAGCATTCAACAGAATCAAATAAAACGCAATTGAAAAAAAAGATGAAACTATTCCTGATATTAAATAGACTATTATCAACATTTTGTTATTCTTAACAACCTGTGAAACTACTTTTGATAGTTGTATTAATGCAAACATATTGAAAAAGAAATGTAAGAAGTCTAAATGAATGAAATTTGACAAAACTACATCCCACAAATTCAAATCTTGTAGAGTAAAATTACTCAAAGCACCAAAGTTAACTAATAGCTCTGATTTATTTACTCCTAAGGAAACTAATAAATTTACAATTAAGAAATACAATAAATTAATAGCAAATAATAGTTTTATATATGGATTACTGAATAAACTATTCATTTATAAGACCTAACAATGTTTCTAAATTTTCAATAAATGAATTTGTCTTAAAATCCAAATATAAGTCCCTTGACTCAAAATCATACATATTTTTAAAGTCATGTCCGTACTTATCAGCTTTATATTTTGGGTTCGAAACCTTCTCTACTTTTGCATTTTTTGATATGATGAAAAGCGCCATACCCTTCTCTTTCTTGAAATTTTGATAGTCAACCGGACCAGAATCAATGTAGCTTAATTTTGAGAACACAACAGGTTCACTACCTACATTTATAAACGTATAATAATAACCAGAAGGGATAGCAATTGTTTCTCCCGGCTTACATTCAACTACTTTAATATCTTCAAGATTTGTAGGGACAAAATAATCTATGTTATATCTATGTGCGTCAGTGTGCTTTTGCATCAAAATAATTAAGTTACCATGATAGCACTGCACCAAGGCACAAAAACCACCTTTGCCTTTACTTTTTGATGAATAGTAAATATGCGATTTTATAAATTCAATACCCAGTAAACCATGAGGTATAAGATACAAATCGAACCTAGTATTTCTTGAATTAAAATAGTCAGAAACAACATCAGCGTACTTTCTATACACCTTTTGAGGATATTGAATGTTTTTATTCAAAAGTATCGGAAACAGATCCGACAAAGAAACTACAACATCCGATTGATAAGAGCTCTTTCCTAAAAGACTAAAAATTAATTTGTTTTTACTCGAGTCAAGCTGTAAAAAAAAACCAGAAAATTTTTCTAAATCAATCATACAACAACAAATACACTAAAATTATACAACCAAGTGAAGAATTTTGTCAAAATTTAATCTTGAAATAATTGCTAGCAATACTTTTATTTCTTAATGTGTTTTTTGATAAGAGTAGCAATGTACCGTAATCTCCTCATAAAAAACTGTTCAAAGTACAAAAAAATACAACCAATAGCAAACGTATATGCAAACAGTGACGGTTCGAATTTCGCCAAAAGAATAGTCACAAAAAAGACGATTACTCTGTAAAACACAGCTGCTCTTGAGTTTAACTCATTGAACCGCTCTTTATAATAGTTCATCTGCAATTTTATTTTTTCTACTTGTGGATTCATAAGATTCATAAACCTTTTTTCATATTTAGCTCCTGTAATTTCGTCCACAAAACCCTTTCTTCTTGAGATATAGATTTGGGCGTCTCGATCTTAATTTTAACATAATGATCCCCTCTTCTACCCGTCTTATAATTTTCAACTCCTTGACCAGCTAATCTAAAAATTTTACCATTTTCAGTACCTGGTGGTATTTTCATTTTTATTTTATCGTATACTGTATTAATATCTTTTTCAACTCCTAACACAGCGTCTGGCATAGTTAATATCATCTCAGAATAAATGTCGTCACCATCCCTTTCGAATTCTTTAGATTCATTAACAAAAACATTAACATATAAATCTCCCGCAGACGTGGCTCCTCTAGCAAAGTCTCCCAAGCCCGGATACTTTAAAACACCTTTCATTGGAAATCCTTTAGGAATTTTAATGTTGACATTTTTAATTTGATGTTTAATTCCTTTGCCAGCACAAGATTGACAAACCATTGATGGAATAACTCCTTCTCCATGACATCTTGGACATGTATCTTCTACTTGTAATGTTCCGAAAAAAGTGTTTTGAATCTGTCTAATTTTCCCTGTACCATTACAAGTAGTACATCTAGATAATTCCTTCTTGTATGCTCCTGTTCCATCGCATTCTTCACACTTAACTTTACTATGGAAAGATATGCTTTTCTCACATCCCCTTATCGCCTCAAAAAAGTCAATTCTTAAATTGTATTCCAAATCTGGACCTCTATAGCTTTTTTGATAACTATTTTTCTTAAAAGAACTGTTGAATGAACTACCAAAAAACTGTCCTAATACATCTTCTAAATCTGTAAAGCCTCCGAAAGCTGAAGAAAATCCATTATTAAAATTTGTAAAATTCGAATCTGTGTATTCTGAGTTAAATCCAAACTCGTCGTAGTTTTTCCTTTTCTTTGGATCAGATAAAACCTCATAAGCCTCTTGTAACTCCTTAAACTTTTGTTCGGCATCTGGTGACTTATTTCTATCAGGGTGTAACTCTTTAGCCAATCTTCTGTAGGATCTCTTTATCTCCTCCTGACTGGCAGATCTCGATACACCTAAAACTTCATAATAATCACGCTTAGATGACATAAATCAAAATAATCTAAATTACTCATAAATATGAATTATATTAGCATATTAGTTGCCAACCTGCTAGTATCAAGATTTATAATTTTTTAATAACCACATAATGGCTTAGTCCAAAGTATTCCAAAGGAGTTTTTTCAAGAAAGTAAAAGAATTTTTTAGCAAGACGTCCTAAATATTTATTTTTCTTCTCTAATCTATCAAAACCAGGGAAAATTCTTCTGTGTAAAACTAGTTCATAATCATAGTTTAATAAAGAATTTTTAATCAAAGATTTTATTTCGCTTGAAGAGTAATTTCGCACATGAGTAATAAGTTTTTTATACAAAAATTTAGGTAACCAAGGTAACAAAGGTATATTACCCCATATGTACTTATCGCCTATAAACATACCATGCGTTTCAAAAGGCCAGCCAGAATTTGGTGTAAAAAAAATTAAATAACCACCTTTTTTCAACACTCTAAAACATTCATTTAACATTTTAGCATCATCCCATACATGTTCTAAAACTTCATTGTGAAAAACTATATCAAATAACTCATCTTCAAATAATAAGTTTTCACCGGAACACAAAACAAGGTTTTCAATCGGAATACCTAATTCTTCTATTAACTGTTTATGGACACTATCAAATATCTCTCTATCGTATTCTGTACCAAAGACATTCCCCGGTAATGTGTACTTAACAAATTCTCTAATCCATACCCCCATACCAAAACCTAGATCTAAAATTTTTTTATCCTTCTTTATATCAACCACTTCTAACACCATTGATAATCTTCTAGCAAAACCTTTAGAAAAAGATTCACCAGGTTTGCCCAAATAAGCAAATTTTGTATTTTTATCTAAAATTCTCATATCATTGTTTAAAGATATGATAAATGATACCATTAAATATAATTTAAAATTAAGTTGTTTATCCAGATGTCTAGACAAAAACACATAACGTATGACAGTCATGAAACAAAATTACTATTATCCGTTATATTGTTGTCTGTTGGAATTTTCTTTACTATAGCCTTTTTTACAGAGCCTAATGAAATAAACTTTTTAGGTCAAGGCAGACAATTATTTGGAGATTCATCTATCTTATTTGGGATTCTTAACATTTTAGTTGGGTTGAAACTATTAAAAATAAAACTTCCATTACAAAAAAATTCACAATTAATCATTTTAGGTTTGCTTAGCTTAATAATACCTACTTTCCTAACATCTATAAACTTAGGATATTCTCAAATAGATCGTTTATGTAAACAAAGTAATATCAACAGTAACGGCTGTATAATTAACTGTTCAAATAACTTGAGTATAGGTAATATTTCAGGAGGTATAGTTGGATGTGAAATACTAAAAAATGTTTTTCTTGAAAAAATACCAATAAGCGCTGGTACACGTCTATTTTTATTGTTGTCAATACTTATACTCACCCCTCCCCTATTTGAAGTGCCATGGAAAAACATTTTTTCAATTATTTCAAAGTTTCTTAGGTACTTAAACTTAATCAGAATACAAAATCCCGTTAATCCACAAAAAAACGATAAAGAATCGGACCAAGAAACAGCAAAAGCAAAAACATTTGGTGACTTTAACAAAATTCTCACCAAAAATAAAGAGCTACAAAATGACAAACTTTCTGATTCAAAAAACGATAACAAAAGTGTGCGTAAAGACAATGTAATAATAAAAGAAATTGCTGCAAGCAATAAAACCTTTGAACTACAAGAGTTGAAATATCCAAAATGGAAGCTTCCTCCTTTATCCTTACTAATTCCATATCAAAAAACGTTATTTAAAGAACCTACAATCAATCAAAACGCTAGAATAATAGAAAAAACTTTAAGTAGCTTTGGCATAGAAGCTCAAGTGATTGAAAGTTATGTAGGCCCATCAGTAGTAATGTATGCACTCTCCATTCCATTAGGTACTAAAGTAGAAAAAATAGTTAACTTAAGCGCTAATATAGCTTTAGCTCTGGGTGTTGATTCACATGCTGTAAGAATTGATTCCATCCCAGACACAACATTTTTAGGAATAGAAGTCCCAAGATCTAAAAGAGATATGGTTAGATTCAAGGAACTGATGGAATCTCAAGAAATGAAAAACAATAAATATTATTTACCTGTAACAATTGGTAAAAACATTCATGGTAAAGCTATCATCTATGATGTTCAAAAATTACCACATCTTCTCATTGCTGGAGCCACAGGATCAGGTAAATCGGTTTTAACAAATTGCTTTATTTCATCTTTATTGATGAATAAGACACCAGATGAGTTAAAACTAATACTTGTCGACCCAAAACAGGTTGAATTGATAGACTATGACGGTATCCCACATCTACTAACCCCGGTAATAACAGAGATGGATAAAGTGGTTAATGCTTTAAAATGGTTGGTTAATGAAATGGAGAATAGGTACAGTATACTGGCAAAAGAAAAAGTAAGAAACATACAAGCATATAACGAAAAAAAAGGCTTTTCAGCAATGCCTTTCATTGTGGTAGTGATAGATGAAATGGCAGATATGATGATGACATCAAATAAAAACGAAGCTGAAACAGCAATCGTAAGAATTGCACAAAAAGCTAGAGCTGTTGGGATTCACCTAATATTGGCAACTCAAAGACCTTCTGTTAATGTTATTACAGGAATAATAAAAGCAAATATACCTGGAAGAATAGGTATGAGTGTTACAAGTGGTACAGATTCACGGGTTATCCTAGATAGAATAGGAGCTGAGAGTCTTATAGGAAGAGGTGATTTATTGTTTAAAGCTCCTGACAAAACAAAAGCCGAAAGGTTGCAAGCTGCCAATATTGAACAAGAAGAGATAGGAAGAATTGTAGATTTTATAAAGTCACAAGCTCCAGAAGTTGAATATCTAACTAATATAGTAGAAAAACAATCGGAAGAAAACGAACATTCATCTAATGGACATACTATTTCACAAAAAGGTTCATTATTAGAACAAGCAATCAGAATAGCTGTTCAATATAACAAAGGTTCTTCATCATTTATACAAAGAAAGTTAAATATAGGTTTTAATAAAGCCGCTGAAATTGTTGAGCAATTGGAGGAATTAGGCGTTTTAGGCCCACAAGTAGGACAAAAACCCAGAGAAGTTCTAATTTCAGATGCTGATGATTTCATTCAGAGAATGAAAAATGCTAGCTAAATTACCTTAGACTTTTTAAGTAATTTTTTAAGTCTTCGCTAAATATTTTATTTCTGGGCATTTCTGTTACAACAAAAGACTGTGTACTGCGAGTTCCGTCAAATGAAGTATATATTTCCCAAAATACTGTAAAAAACAAAACAACTAAGCCTATTATTATCAAATTTATCCAAACCCTATCCATAAATTTATTGTAGATAATAGTAATTACATTGAATCGTAACTTGATAGAAGTCTCCTTTTACTACATCTGAAGATCTTGCTACTACTATATTCAAAATATCATAAAAACGATTATCATCTTCTAGATATTTTAAAAAATTTATATAACTGGATGAATTTGACTCTATTACTATGTTGATGCCTAGTGAATTTAAATTCTGTTGAACAAAATACACTTCTAATCTTTTTGAAGGTTTAGTATCTAAGTTAAAACTCATTGATTTTAACGTAACACCTGATCTATCTATTAAACCTAATATTTCATTAATTATATTTTCTTGATTTGGACCTTGGGAGACAAAATCTTTTAATAATCTTATGTATAAAGCATTGTCATTTATATCTTTAGACAAAGTATTTAAATCATCTATTTTTTTTTGTATGAGTTCTATTAAATTATTACGTTTTAAATTCTCGTTAAACTGCAATGTAACTGCACTATAAGATGGTAATAATCCAAAAATTACTATTAATGTTATAGAAATAGTAGTTAGAGCTATAACAAAGTAACTTTTCTTTTCTTTTGACTCTAAAATTTTTACAATTTTACTGAATCTAGTACTCTGGATTGTATATTCACTCATAACTTAGACCGAATTAAATTAGATTTATCAAGTCTTGCGCTTAAAGAGTATTGCCCTCTCTCTACAAAACCACTTGAAGTGTCTATGGCTAAATTATCAAATTTTATATCAAGGAAAAAACCTGATTTTTTCAGTGTATTTTCTAAATCTTTCAATATAAATATCTCTTCATTTCCGTATATAATCATGTTTTCTCCTTCCAACCTAATTACATAATCATTACTTGAAGAAGATAACAACCTATCTAGAGTAACTAAAACTTGGTAATATTCAGTCTTATTTCTTAGTTGATAATCTAAAATATCCGCTTTTTTAATCAAACTTCTACTTTCTGCTTCAACGTTATCAGAAAAAAATGTAACTTTTTTTATTAAAACATCAATCATTGAATTATAATTTTTTGCCTCAGTATCCACTATAACTTTTCCTATAAATACAAAAGTGATGGCTATTATTACAAACATTAAAATCATCTTAGCTTGTTTATTTATCCAATCGTAAAATCTATCCCAAGCTGTTTTCGGCTTATCTATCGGCTTTAGTAAATTAAAAATTTTTGACTTCATAAAAAATATAAATTATTATCGATAATATATAATAATATAGTTAAACTAAATGTTTAAATATTCCTTTCAATTCATTAATTCCTACATAGTTATTAAATCATCAAAAGAGCTATATGGTTCACTAATAAAAGATATATATAGTATAGTCACTTTTACACCTAAATTTTTGATAAAAGACTTAGTTTCTAGAGAAAACTCTAAGTCTATTAACAAAGAAGTAAATAGATTACTAAATCATTATATCTCAAAACTACACAGTTTAAACTTAATCATTGAAGACCAACCATTAAATGAAGAGTTATATAACAGTTTATCTATGAGTTATTATATTAAACCTTTCATTTTAGATGAATTAGTAGAACTGATGTCCATAAATTCTTACGACAGATTATCCCTGAAATATGCTAATTATTTGTACATTTCTGCTAAATATAATAAACCTATAGAAATAGACTTTAATCAATCATATTTGAATCCAGGCTATTATTTGTTTTATGAACAAAATCAAACAACGTATTTAACAAAAAATAATATTAATAATAAAGAACCAAACCCAAACATTAAATTCACTGAAATAAAAGAGTTTTACAATGACGATAACAATAAAACCAAAAATTTAACCATAATAAAAGGATATTCATTTTTAATGTTAGCAAAAGAAATAAAACGAATTTTATACAAATAAGTACTCTTTGTTAAATAATTAAAATAATCATTTTTTAAAAGGTACATCAACACCTACCATCAAATATTACTTCATCTGTTTTTTCCCTAAATACTATCAACCTACCCTCAAAATACAAAAACAGATCTTTTATAGATAGTGAAATATTGTTGTCTTTTAAAATTTTGTTGTTTAAAAGAAATCAATATTATTTTTATTTACACTCTCTATGAACAGCGGATGTGCTTCTGCATGTATGTTTAACTTTTTAATTCAAATATTCTTGGATATTCTAAATTATTTATCATTAAATTTTAATTTATCTGTAAAATTAAAATTGATATCAAAATCAATAATTTAATAACTAAAATAAATAGTTTCATAGAACAATGATTTTTAATTGAATTTGCCTTAATTCTCTCTGTTCTAAACATCTTTATACAAAATACAAATTTATTAAAAAGATAAATTGGGTAGACGATCTAAATCAAAATTTTTATATCTAACCAAACCTGACTTTAAAATGTATCCACATAAACCTATCATTGCTGCATTATCTGTACAATATTTTTTATCTGGTATATTCAATATTAAATCAAAATTTTTAAGTCTGTGCCTAATTAACTTCCTCAACATATTATTACTAACGACACCCCCACCTAAGTATACAGAATTAGGTGAATAAGTTTTAATTGCTTGAATAAGTTTAAACAATATTTGTGTATTGCACGATTCTTCTAGTAGCAAGCACAATAATGAAAGATCAATATTTGTATATTTTTTATATAGATTTATAAAAGCTGTTTTCAATCCTGAAAAACTCATATTCAAATTATTTTTGTCGATCATTGGGACCGGTAATCTTATCGACTCATTTTCAATAAAAACTATATGGTATGTTGTGTTGTATTTTTTTAGAACCACCCTATATTTTTGTCTAGCTTGTTCTGCTAATTTTGCAACAACAGGGCCAGCTGGATAACCTAACCCAATCACACGACCACATTTATCTAAACATTCTCCACATGCATCATCTAAAGTTTCACCTATCTTTATAAACTCTTTATCTTTATTCAAAAAAATTAACTCTGTATGTCCACCAGAAACTAATAAACCTAATGCTTCATAATTTATTTCTATATTGTTTTTGTTGATCAAACTTGAAAAAAAATGACCCATCATATGGTTTATGCCTAAGACTTCTATATTAAATTTTTGAGAAAGTTCTTTAGCCTTTGCAATTCCAACCTCTAATGCTATAGCAAGTCCAGGTCCTATTGTGACTGATATTAGATCGATATTTTGTAATGTTATTTTTGATCTTCGCAAAGCAAGATTCACAACTGAGTCTATAAACCTTTGATGCTCAAGCTTAGCAATAGAAGGTACGACACCTCCAAAATCTCTGTGCAACTTGATTTGGGATAGACTGACATTTGATAAAACAAATTGATTTTTTATTACCGCAACAGAAGTGTCATCACAGGAAGTATCTATAGCCAAGATATACATTACTATTCATGCTAAAAGAAATCTTCTATTGATGATCTCCCAGTTCAATATGGTCATTATATTATCTAAATAATCCTTCCTTCTGTTTTGATATCTTAGGTAATATGCATGTTCCCACAAATCTACACCAAAGATAGGAGTATAGCCAAACATTATTGGATTATCCTGATTTGCAGTAGAAATTATAGCTAACTTGCCCCGATCCATTATTAACCAAACCCATCCACTACCAAAACGATTTAAACCAGCATTTACGAATTTTTCTAAAAAATTTTTATAACCATCAAATTCAAGATTGATAGCATCTTTTAATTCTCCTATGGGCTGGTGATATTGAGTTTCAATGAACAATTCCCAAAATTGAGAATGGTTCAAGTGCCCTCCACCGTTATTTATTATTGTTTCTTTTACTTCTTCTGACAAATCTTTATAGTTCTTTAATATATCTAATAGATCTAATTTCTGAAGATCTTTTTTAGATTCCATTGCCGAATTTAATTTATCTGTATACGCTTTATGATGCTTGTTATAATGGATTTCCATGGTTAAAGCATCTAGGATAGGCTCCGCTACATCGTAACTATATTGTAAAATTGGTAAAGTGTATGGATACATATGATTATTTTTTAACTTAAGTAATTATATCAAATGGAATATTCTAGAAGTATCAAGTTAATGGGTACGGATATAATTCTTAAAATATTTATAGATTCCATACCAACTGTGACCAAAAACGAAATATTTATAACATTCGAAAATGAATTTAAAAGAATTGTTAAAAAATTTACTAGATTTGACAATAATAGTGAATTAAGCCTTTTGAATTTGAATAATGGTAGATGGTTTGAAGCTAGTGAAGAATTATTTTTTCTGGTTAAATATTCGTATAATCTACATAAAAAAACTAATGGTCTATTTGATCCTTCGGTTATTGACCTTTTGGAGCTTTACGGATACGTAAACCACTTTCGTGATCCTAAAATTGACCAAGAAAATATAGTTGAATTAATTAAAAAAAGATTAAAATCTAGACCTAAATTTTTAGACACAGAATTTGATGAAGTAAATAGAAAAATAAAACTTCCAAAAGACTGTAGAATAGAATTTGGTGCTTTTGGAAAAGGTTATGCTATAGATTGTGTTCATGATAAATTAAAAAATATTGATGAGAATTTAGCATTTTTAATAAATGCTGGTGGTGACATTAGAGTACACAGTAGCAACGAAAAAACAACTTGGGAGATATCTCTAATGACATCAAACAAAAACCTTGGTTTTATAAAATTACAAAAAAACGAAGCAATATGTGCTTCAGGTGGTTGGATAAAAAAAATAGGTAGGATACATCATCTGATAAATCCATATAGTGGAGATCCGCAAAATCTCTACGACACAGTATTTTGTAAGACAGATAATGCAATGGATGCAGATGCATGGTCTAGTATTATTTTTTTAGGAGGAAGTAAATATTTGGCATATGATAGGGATAACCATATCGAATATTGGACTATATAGTTTTATCCACAACGTTTTCTGTATTTGTTCTAAAAGTTAGAAAAAAAACTTCTACAACCAACAAAATCAATATCAAACCCACATTGAATTCCATAGGTAAAATATATACTTTATTTGTAAAGTATAAACTCATTAACAGGAATACATAAATAGATCTGCGTGTAGCTAAAATAAATCTCATTGGAATGAATTTGTTTTTTACAAAAAAATAATAATCTACATACAAATGTAAAATATAAAACAAAGAAGAAATTCCTAAAACAAATGTGAAAACAAATATGTAATAACTTCTACCTATAAAATCTATGAATTTGCCTGTCTCAAATAATTTATTTATTTCTTCTTCTAATCTGCCTACATCATTTACTTCTATATTCAAAGATGTAATATATTCATCTAGCAATTCTTTACTTAAGTCATATCCTTCGTTTCCTAAATAAATAAAGCATGAGAGCGATAACAAAATTATACCCAAACAAAATATTAAAAAGTTTAATCTACTCATTTGATATACTTACTAAAATAGTATTTTTTGATTACCAAAGTATATGAAAATTTTTAAAGGTTGTAATTTATTTGCAATGCTATTTTTCTTATTGCTCTGCTTTTTCATACTTTATATAGTTAGAGATGAGAATACACTTATAAAGTCTTTTCAAGATAGATTTTATCAAGAATATACCTTTAATGAACCAATTGATTTATCAACTGTAGAAAAAGAAATAAATGAACAGATCAATAATATTGGTGATAATCAGATAACAGTAAAGGATTATCATATCAGAAGTTTTTTATCAAAAAAATTCAATACCAAATATATTGATGCGAAGATATACAACGATTCTATATCAATTATAATATCTCTAGATAATAAAGATGGAAAACATTTTTTATTAGAAGCTAACTTCATTAAAGAGAAAAAAGACCTTTTATTGAATAAAATATTTATACTTAATTATCAAATACCAAAATTTTTGAATGTTTTCTTCACTGATAATTTTAAGAGAGTATCTAATTTAAATCATCAAGACTCTGATTCAATTCTGAGGCTAATTATTCCCATAAACTTGGAAATAACCAACTGGGAAATTAAGAATAAACAGATCGTATTAGATGTAAAATTTATCCCTAGTATATTTTAGTAAATCAATATGGTGTTTTTTTTAGGTGATGACGATTTTGAAAGTTTACTACAAGCTAGAAAGTATGCCAAAAATTTGCAAAAAAAAATAAATGCAAGGGATATACAGACACTCGTAGCGTCAGATATTGAAAATGTGAAGAAATTTTTTTTGGATATAATTGAAGATAATTTCTTTGAAGATAAATATATTTTTATAATCAAATATTTTTTAGAGAATAATGAATTTTTAGATTATGTAACAATTAACTGGGAAAAAATTAAAAATATAGAAAACTTAATTTTGTTTGACAGAGGATATTTGGATAAAAAATCAAAATTATTTAAGATATTAAACCAAGAAAAAGTCTTGAATATTTTTGATACTACAAAAATCACAGAGTTAAAAGAATGGATAAAAGAAATATCTAAGCAATTAGACCTAGATTTAGATGAACAATATATTAATTTGTTAATAACAAGGTGGAGTAACAATAAATGGGGTATTTATACCGAATTAAAGAAATTTAAACTTATATCAAGAAACGAATGGAATGATCTTTTAACTCAGAATTACACGACAAAAGAGGAAGATTTGTGGAATATGATGGATTTATTTCTGAAAAAAAATTTTAAAAAATATGCTTCCGAATATATTAGATACATACATATAAAAAAGGAAAATATAGACCAACTAATTATAAGTATACTAAATAAAAGTATGAGAAACATAGCATTGATAAAATACTGTAAAATGTTTAATGAAAATATTGAAAAATTAAGGTTGAACCCTTATGTTCTAAGTAAATTACTAAAAGTAGAAGCACTTTGGTCAATACAAGAAATACAAAACCTCATATACAGACTAATAATAATAGATAATGATGTAAAGTCGGGTATTGGTCACTTTAATAGTCAATTTTTATCTTTAGTATATGAACTTGTTTAAATATTTAAAGATACCAACAACTATAGTAATCTTCATATCGATCTTTTTGATCTTTTTCAAAGATTTACAATTGGCTGCAAATGAAATAATATCACTAACGGTTTTCAAGAAGGAAAATCAAGAAATTCAATACGCACAACCTACTTCAATAGCAATAGTCACTATCCCTTTAGATGTAGATAATTACAATATAGAAAATGTAGCTAATGAAATTAACTTTTACGCCGTTTCAAAATTGGGTTTCGCATTTTCACCTTTTCATTATTTAGTTGATCAAAAAGGTAATGTATACAAAAATCACGATTTAGGGGAATATGCAAAAATAGATATAAAAAATCTTCAAAAGGGTACCATAATAATTGGATATTATGAAAATCTTAAAACAGATTCTATACCTTCTGGAAGTTTAGATTCAATTAAAAGCTTATGTTTATACTTAGCAAATAATTTTAATATAAAGTTTGATGATATTTTTATAGGAAACTTGGTTTTTCAGAAAAATGCAAATGAGAAATATGTAGATACAGTTTTTAACGAATCCTTTGGTAATTGGAAAAAGATTTTATTAGATGTTCAAAATTATATTTCACAATACTTTGCTCCTATCAAGAAGGATTATGAAGTTATAATTAAGGATGTTGTGATCACTAACCAAAATATTCTACCAGAAGAAGAAATAGAAATAAAATTAACTTTGCAAAATTTATCTAAAGATATAATATTTGAAAATTCAAATAGTGAAATATTTATAACAAAAAAAGATAATACCGATAGTTTACTATATGATCAAAACACTTGGGTTTCAAAATCTCAAATAAAAATTATGCATGAAGATACTATTTTAACTCCACAGAGCATAAATGAATTTTTTGTAAAATTTAGAGCTCCCTTATTTGTTGGTAACATCACCGAACAATTTGAACTGAGAAATCTAATGGGAACAAAAATTAAATCTTCTGAATTCCGCATAAGTGTAAATATAAACAGACCAAATTATAAAATAATTGAAATTCCAAATAATCAAGGTTTTTCACAAATGAATATAAGATCTGAACCGTCTAGTGTTGCTAATATAATAGGTTACGCAAGCGTGGGTCAACGTTTTAAAGTATTAGCAGAGGCAGGTAATGGATATATAAAAATAAAACAAAATAATGGATTGGAAGGTTGGATAGCAGGATGGCTGGTTAGGGAAATATAAAATTTTTAATGTAGTAAAAAAACTTGAAAATATAATAAAATCTTGAAAGAACAACATCAAATGAGTCCTGATACTCAATATATCTTCCATTTGACCAACCGAGTTTAAATCTTGTAAAGCCATCTTGTGTTGTTTTTGGATCTTTTATTCCCATTAAATCTATATATTTTATTCCTATACCTTGGAAATATCTAATAATATTCCATAACAAAAAATATGATGACATTTTTTCTTTATGTAAATCATTACTTCCTCCATAAACAAAGTAAACGGTCTCTTCATACAAAATTAAAAACCATGAGACCAATAATTCGTTATTAAAATAAACATTTGCTATATAAACTTTATCCTCAAAGTTCTTGTAAACTGAATCTAAATATTTTTTACTTCTAGGCGGATATTTTCGTCTTATTGCATTTTTTAAATAAAGCTCATAGAATTTTTCATAGTCCTCTTCTGAATTTGATATTCTAAAATCTAGATTAGATCTTTGTGAAACTTTTATGTTATATCTGTGTTTTGGTTTAAACATTCCTAACAATTCTTCATCTTTGAGTTGTAAATTTATAATAACGTTATATTTTAGTGCCACTGCCTTTGTCAATCTGAATTTATTTGGAAATTTACTTTCACTTTTATAATTTGCTGGATCAACTTGATAACCTACACAATTCAATTTTTTAAGATATGTATTCAAATAGTCAAAATCTAATAAATTACAATTTACTCTTGGTATATATCCGAAAAAATACGAAGTAAAAGGTATTTTGTTAAGCTGAACATAAATGTCTTGTTTCTCCACATAGGTATATTTTATTTTTTCGCTTGCCTCTGACTTTGCTTTCATCCATTCTATTGTCTGTTGAAAATGTTTCATTTTTATATTCTATCTTTTTTATAAACTATAAAATCATAAATTATTTGTTTTAGTAAACCCACTCCACTTTTACGATACTCTAATAAAGTATTTTCATATTTTATTTCTGCTCCTAAATTTTTTTTGAATTCACTTACACCACTCAAATCAGAAGATTTTTGATCTTTTAGTACTCCCCACATGTTATATTCTTTAAAACCTTCATTTTTAAACTTTGTTAATAAATACCATTGTAGATAATACTGAGATCTGTATTTAGAAAGTAAAGGATCTTTTGAAGAACCTCCATAAGTGTAAAAAACAGATCTGTTAGATCTGTGAATCACTGCTACAGATAAAATATTACCTTGTAAGCTAAGGACAAAAAATTTTATAAAACCCGAAGGTAACAACTCAAGTTGTTTTTGGAAATAATTTATTGATGGTAATTTAAAATTTTTATGATTAGATGTTTCACGCAATATTTTGTATACTATGTCCAGATTTTTTGTCTCTTCTACTTCAAAATCTAATCTTTTACCTTTATTTATATTATTCTTTGAAGAACTAGAAATATTTTTCCACAGCAATTTTTCATCTAAGTCTAAATTTATCACTGCAAAATATTTTGGTAGACCTACCGCTAACGAGATTGGAAAGTAATCACTAAAATTTAAATTACAAACATCACTTATATCTGAAATGTTATCAATTCTTATGGTATGCAATTTCAGCTGTTTTGATTTAAAATAAAGGAACTTTTTAAATTTTTCAAAATCGAAATTTTTAAAAGTTTTCTTTATTATCACACCTCCCCTTATATAGCCAAAACTGGCAAATTTTAGTCTAGAAATTTCTATACAAAATAAACCTACCAAACCTTGAATATTATCGTATATGCAAAATTTTTCTAAATTTATACCATACGAAATTAAGAAATTTAACCATGCAGAATAATACCAATAACCATCGATAACGGAATTTTGTCCAACAAAATCATCCCATTTACTGTCTGTTATGTCAGAAGTAACTATATTCATACATCACGTCTCGCCGGCATTAGTAAATGTATAAAATTGTTATCACTAGTATCTTTTATCACCGTTGGAGAAGTAGCATTATTACCTTTAATTACAACAGTATCTCCATCTATATGGTTAACTGCCTCAAAAAAATTTTTAAGAAAAAATGCCATTTTGATTCCCTGTTCTGGTACAGTTGATTCTGGATCCAAATCTACAAGTAATTCGTTCCTACCAATCTCATTTTCTAAAGAACTCAGTATTAATTTTCTATCCGGGTAAACTACATCAAATAGTATCTTAAAAGTAGAAGGATCTCTAGTAAAAGCATTCATTATCTTAAATGCGTTTTCCAAATCCTGCCTTTTAGCTAAAAGTTGAAATTTGTTATCTGTAGGAATAATTTGCCTATAATTTGGATACTGAGCATCTAAAAGTCTCACACTTATTTCAATATTGTCATTTTTAAATATAATTTGTCCTTGATTTGAACTTCTATATACTTCTACTAAAAATTCTTCTTCTATATCTGACAAAATTTTAACAATCTCTATTAAATTTTTAGCAGGGATTAACAGAGATTTATTTTCAAATGAATCATCATAAAATGTAACATTCATATCTATTAGTGACAATCTGAAAGTATCCAAACCAACAATTGACACACTATCAGTCTTATCTAATGATTTCTCAATAAAAACTCCAGTATAAGCCATCCTACTTGGAGAGAAATCGTTAGAAACTGCAAAAAAAACTTTTTGTAAAGATTTGGAGAACAATCTTGAATCAAAACTAAAAAACTTTACATCGGAAGGATTTGGTAATACTGGAAAGTCATCAGAGGGAAGAGTATTAAAATAAGCTTTATATCTGTTTGTAAATACCTTTAATTGATTATTTTCCATCAATATATCAACATTTTCATCACTTAATGCAGAAACATAATCATAAACAGATTTAGCTGATACAGTTGTACTTCCTTCAATATCTATCATCGCAGGTATCCACACTTTTACACTCATTTCTAAGTTTGTAGAAGAAAGTATTAAATTGCCATTTTTTAATTCAATTAAAACATTTGAAAGTACAGGTATATTTGGTTTAACTTGTATCGATCTAACAATATAGCCAAGACTTTTCTTAAGTTTGCTTGATTTTACCTTAGCTTTCATATCTCAATATTAATAATTTAGTTAATATAAGTTAATTAGTATATGTTGATTTGTGTTTAAATTAATTAAAACATTATATGAATTATATCAGAATATCTATATTACTTTGTGAATGAATTTGTGGATCTAGAATCATTAAATTTCAATAAAAACTCTTTATCAACAATGAATTTGATCACATAATTTTTGTTCGTAAATAGTAACCAATAAAGAAAGAAAGACTAATAAAACCTTTTCTGGTATATGTCAAGACACTTGTGGAAAGTACTAAATCTATCAAAATTATTTATAGATTTGGCAAGTATTTTAGTATGAACATTTATTAAGGAAATTATTTTTTAATGGGGTGTTTATCAGGTACTGGATCATAACCTCCTTTCGATAATGGGTTACACCGTATAACTCTGGAGATTGATAATATAAAACCTTTGACAATGCCAAATTTTTTGAAAGATTCATAACTGTATTCCGAACAAGAAGGATGATAAATACAAATTCTTATAGGTACAAACTTTGCCCAAAATGAATGATCAAAAGATAAGAAAAATTGATAAGTTCTTATCAAAAATAAAATTGAATTTAAAATTATTTTTTTTATGAATTTAAGTAAAATGTTCACGTTATAATTATACACATAACCTCTAATAAATGGTATCATTAATTAGATTGTGCATATGTTTTACAAAAGTTTTTCCGAAGTCTAAAAAACTTTTTTTATGAAGATAAAAGATCCTAAACAACTATGGAAAGTAGCTTTGGCGCAAATAGAAATAAAGCTAGATGCCCCAGCACAGTTTAAAATGTTTTTTTCAGACACCACTTTGTTAGCTATAGATGGAAAAACTGCAGTTATAGGTGTACCAAATCCTTATACTGCAGAGTGGTTAAAAACAAAGTACAAGGACTTAGTAAAGGATGTTTTAAGTTATGTATATGGATCTACTCTTAATCCAGAGTTCGAACTATATACGGGAGGACAGGTCAGCGACAATTTAAATAATTCCAAACAAAAAAGTAATCATAGTTTTGTTGGTCATGCTGGTTTATTACCTAACGATTTATTTATGGGTAATTTTGACGAGATTTTGTCAAAATCTGGCTTGAATCCTCGTTATACTATGACTAACTACATAGTTGGTAATGCTAACAGAATTGCTCATGCAGCAGCTATTGCAGTAGTTTCTCAACCAGGTACTTTGTATAATCCTTTGTTTATTTATGGTAAAACAGGTGTTGGAAAGACTCATTTAGCTCAAGCGATCGGAAGGTCTATTTTAGAAAAAGATCTACAAAAAAAAATATTGTATGTACCATCTGAAACTTTCATGAATGATTTAGTGTATGGAATAAAAACAGGTTATTCTGAGAAAATGAGATCTAAGTATAGACCTACAGATGTTTTAATAGTTGATGATATACAGTTAATTTCTAAATGGGTACATACCCAGACAGAGTTTTTTAATACTTTCAACGAGCTGCATAATAATTCTAAACAGATAATTTTAATATCGGATCGTAGACCGGAAGATATTCAAAATCTAGAAGCCAGATTAAAGTCTCGAATGCAAGGTGGAATGGTAGTTGAAATTTCACAACCGGATTATGAAATGAGATTAGCAATATTGCACAAAAAGGCAGAACAAACAGGTGTATCTTTAAAACCAATGATAATCGAATTTTTAGCTAGAGCTGTAACTGATAATATTAGAGAACTTGAAGGTTCCTTACAAAAAGTTGCTTTATTTAACCAGATGAAACCTGGTGGTGATTTGACTTTAGAAGAAGTTGCTCATGCAATAGGCAAAGACTCAAAAACTAAAAGAGAACAAGTAAAAGTGCCAAAGGTTTTAAAAGAGGTAGCAAAATCTTTTGGAGTTTTGGTTAAAGATCTAAAGGGTCCAAGAAGAACAAAAGATTTAGCATTAGCAAGACAAGTAGCAATGTACATTTTACGTGAAGAATACAATTTTAAACTTGAAGAGGTGGCTAGATTCTTGAATCGTGACGATCACACAACTGTGATCCATGCCATAGATAAAGTAAAAAGTAAGATGATGTTGCAAGAGGGTTTTAATAATCAGGTTGCTAAAATTATCACAAATATAACAGAAAATTGGAGTTTGGATGATGAAGTTGAATAGAAAGTTGTTACTATTTGTTTCCGTAATCTGCTTGTTGTTGATTTTTGTTGCGGTTTTATATATAGATCAAAATACTTACTATACCGATCTGAATATAGTGAAAAGAGTTAATATTACAACTTTTGACTATGCATTTTTAGAAACTAAAGGTAACAACATTTATATACCGTCTAAGAATAACTTAAAAGGTATTATTGTTTACCCGGGAGGTTTGGTGGATCCGCTATCGTATTCGCTGCTTTGCGCAGAAATGGCAAAAACCGGTTACACTTGTGTTATTGTCAGTATGCCGTTTAACTTAGCAATATTTGGTATTAACAAGGCATTTGAAATAATGGAGGAGTTTAAATATATAAAATCATGGGCAATTGTTGGACATTCATTAGGCGGGTCTATAGGATGTAGATTTGTAGAAAATTATAGTTTTGCAATAGATTCTTTGTTTTTGCTTGGGGCTTATTGTGATGTTGACATTTCTAAATTGTCAACAAAAGTAATTAGTATATTCGGTTCAGAAGATAAAATATTGAATATCAATCTGTATAATATTTTTAAAAAAAACTTGCCATCTAATTTTGTGGAACGAATTTTAGAAGGTGGAAATCACTCTTTTTTTGGCACATATGGTTTGCAAAAAGGTGATGGAAATGCAATATTGTCAAATGAGGATCAAATATTTCAAACAGTAAAAATTATCAACCAATATTATTGATTTTTTATGTTATCAAAATTATTTACTGCTACATTAATAGGTCTTGATTGTAAAATTGTTGAGGTTGAAGTTGATTACAAAAAAGGTCCATCTTATTTTTCTATAGTGGGTCTTGCTGATAAATCAATTCAAGAAGCAAGAGATAGAATTCCTTCAGCAATTAAAAATTCTGGGGCTGAATTTTTACCTGTTAGTATCATAACTAATCTAGCTCCAGCGGAATTAACTAAATCAGGTCCTTCGTATGATTTACCTATAGCTGTAGGTTATCTGATGGCTTCTGAACAGTTAAAATTTGACTCTAAATCAAAAATTTTTATAGGTGAGCTTGCATTAGACGGTAGATTAAGACCAATTCATGGAGTTTTACCAATTACAGATGCTGCGAAAAAGAATGGTTTTTCAGAAATTTATTTACCAATAGAAAATGCGAAGGAAGCAGCTTTAGTTCCAAACATAAATGTTTATGGAGTTCAAAATTTAAAAGATCTAATATTACACTTTCGTAATCAAAAGATTTTAGTACCTTCACAACAGGATACAGATGTTATGTTAACCGATTTAAACAAATATAAATTTGATATGTCACAAATAAAAGGTCAAGAGCATGCAAAAAGAGCCTTAGAAATAGCAGCAGCTGGTGGTCACAATATTTTACTCTCAGGTGTTCCTGGATCAGGTAAAACTATGCTTTCAAGAGCTTTACCAACTATTTTACCTGATATGACTTTAGAAGAAAGTTTAGAAGTAACAAGAATATATTCCATAACTGGTTTAACTTCTAAAACATCTCCTTTAATCACTACTCGACCTTTTAGATCACCGCATCACACAAGTTCTCAAGTTGCACTTGTTGGCGGTGGTACTATTCCAAAACCAGGTGAGATATCCTTGGCTCATAGAGGAGTATTGTTTTTAGATGAATTTCCAGAATTTTCTTCTTATGCTTTAGAGTCTCTTAGGCAGCCCTTGGAAGATAAAGTAGTTACTATATCTCGGGCTCAAGGTACACTTACCTTTCCTGCTAATTTTATACTAGTTGCGGCTATGAATCCTTGTAAATGTGGATATAAAGGAGATCCAACGAGGCAATGCACATGTACTGCACATGAGATCGCAAAGTATCAGAAAAAGATATCTGGTCCAATCCTTGATAGAATTGATTTGTTGATTAATGTTCCAAAAGTAGAAAATAGTAAATTATTTTCCTCTGAGAAATCAGAGTCTTCCTTCGATATAAAACAGCGAGTGCAAAGAGCAAGAAATCTACAGATAGAACGTTATAAAAATTTAGGGATAGTATCAAATTCAGAACTTAATCAAAAAGATATTGAAAAATTTGTGGAACTAACCTCAGATTCTAAAAAAATATTATCGATGGCTGTTGAAAGAATGAATTTATCTGCAAGATCTTATTACCGAATTCTAAGAATATCAAGAACTATCGCCGATTTAGAGACCTCCATGAATGTCAATGAGAAACATATAGCTGAGGCTTTGAGCTACAGAGTAGAAATAGGTTAAGCAATGTTACTTAAGACTACTGTCCACTCTCCTACTATTTTTTTAGTGTTTCTTAATGTTTCTAAAACTTCAACTACTCTACCCCTGTACGTCATTTCAAACTTTTTTGTTAGGTCATTTGAAGCAGAGATATAAAAATTGTCCATCTCTGCTATAAATTCTAGTGTTTTTAATAATCTTTTTGGAGATTCATAAAATACAATTGTATTATGTTTATTTTCTAAAATTATGTTTTGGATTTTATTTTTTTTTCTTGGTAAGAAACCTAAAAAAGTAAATTTATCTGTTGGTAGACCAGAGATAGCAATTGCAGAAGCAAAAGCAGTCGGTCCAGGTAGTATTTCTACTCCTATACCGGAATCTATACAATCTCGTACTAGTTTGTAGCCAGGATCTGAAATGGTAGGCATGCCTGCGTCACTGATGTAGCATACTGATAAATTTTTTCTGATCTTTTCTAGTATTAAAGGAAATACTTTATCATGATTATAATCTGTGTACTGTATTACTTTAGTTTGAGTATTTGGTTTTATATCTAAACTAACTAGTAGATTAAGGTATTTTGATAAAAGTAATTTTCTTAATTTCCCATAATTTTTAGTATTTTCTGTAAAAATGTAATCATGAGTGAATAATGTTGTTAGTGATCTTATAGTTATATCTTCTAAATGCCCTAGTGGTAAAGCAATAAGTTTAAGTCTGTTTTCACTTAAATTGTTCATGTGTTATAATTATAAAATGACGTCATAAATAAATATTTTACTCACATTTATCAATTTTAACATGCATAATCAGCAACCAGATACGAATGTTTTTGAAGAAGCAATAAAATTTTGGATTTGGAAGAATTGCCGAAACCTCCCATAGATGAATTGAACAGATTTATTGATCAACTTGAAGAAATAAGACTATTGAGAACAGTTCCTGCAATGATACCATCATCGATTGGTTTACAAGACATAAATCCAGATCAACTTGAAAAAGTAATAAATGAAATAAATAAAATAATTCAGGAACAAACCAGAGATAATCATCAAGAAGATCTCGCTTCACGTGTCGTT
Source organism: Candidatus Dojkabacteria bacterium (assembly GCA_937944235.1). Classification (GTDB taxonomy): domain Bacteria; phylum Patescibacteriota; class Dojkabacteria; order J137; family J137; genus CALDYZ01. Next base: position 24,638 of record CALDYZ010000071.1, read on the forward strand.
AAATCTATTTTTGCTTTTGAAGCAAAAGAAATGAAGAAGAAAAAAATTTGAATATTTTGAGTATTCAGTTATATCAGAAAATGAAGAGATTGCTGTCTTGATATCTGAAAATATTGTAAATATAAATTCTGTATTTTTTGATAAATTTTATGATTATTTAATCAATTTTAGCGATCGGATTGTATCTTATGGTGATAACGAAAAAAATACGACTTAATCGCTCGATTGTCTTTTTTATCAATAAAATTTATTTTTATTGCATTTTATTTGTATAAAAATAACCATTTTGATATTGATACATTGAGCTAGTATTTCCGTGTTGTTAATAGATTTTTAGGACTGAGCATTGGCAAAATATTACGATACTGTGTAGAACACTTTAATGATTTCATAATGTTTGAATAAACATGTCTATTGAAGTAAATTTTTTAGAAAATTAAATGTAATTTTAATGTTATATGGATAGTTTTTTTTATTTTTCATGATTGCAGGGGTTAAATAAGGACTGTCTGATTCAAAAAATACACCTTTTTGGTAAAACCAATCAGCATCTACATCGGTAGGTATTTTACCTAATATCTTTTTAAAAACTTTTTTAATATTTTCAGCATTTTTGTAGGTTATGATACCATTGACTCCTATTCCCCAACCTAAATCTAGAATTTTTTTTGCTTGTTCGTAATTACCTGTAAAACTATGAAAAATACCTGCACATTTGAAATTTTTTACAATTTCTATACAATCTTGTTCTGCACCCCTTGAGTGTAAAGAAACAGGTAAATCCAAATATTCTGC
>CALDYZ010000072.1 GCA_937944235.1 Candidatus Dojkabacteria bacterium
TCGTACTTAACAGCAATTGACATAGAACATGAAAATATAAGAAAAATTGAACAAAACCCAAAATTTCTTTCCGATTTATCTGTTTCTGGTTGGATACCAGATTGGGATATGAAAAGTGGAATAGAAACTCTTGAATCTCAATATAAAGTGTTCGATAGCATAAGTCCTGTATACTACTTTATTAATCCTGATGGAACATTAAAAAATGTTGTTAGTAGCGCAAATAGATCAAAAATTGATAATTTTGTAAAGAGTAAAGATATTGAGTTGTATCCAGCTATACAAGATTTTAATTCAGATAACATTGGTAAAATGTTTTCTGCTGTAGAAAACATTTATAGACACAACGATGAAATAATAAAAGAAATAATGAATTATGAATATGACGGCATAGATCTTGATTACGAATCCATCAAGCTTTCTGATAAAGATAAGTTTTTTTTAATGCTTGATGATTTATCCACAAAAATGAGAGCAAAAAATAAAAAATTAATTTTTACAGTTTTACCAAAATGGGGTGACGAGATAGCTTATCTAGCGTCGCCTCAAACTAGAAAAGTTCAAGATTGGAAAAGAATTTCTTATTTTGTTGATGAAATAAGAATAATGACTTACGAATTATTTGGAGGAAATTCAATCATAGGTCCCATAGGACCATTAGAATGGTTAGAGTTAAATATAAAGTATGCTATATATCTTGGAATACCAAGAGAAAAAATAGTGCTTGGTGTTCATACTTATAGTTATGACTGGAGTGATAGATATATTGTGGATAAAATTGATTATAAAAATTTCTATTTTGATCCATCTTTAACTAAAAATTTACTACCTGGAGTAGCTTTGTATAACGATAGTATCAATAAAATACGAAAGAACTATACCTTTGAGGAAACTTTCAATCAAGAATGGGGAGAAGCTATAGGTAGATACATTTTTAAAGGTACAAAAAGAGTGGTAGTTTTTCCTACGAGTCAAAGCTTTGAAATGCGTAAACGGCTAGCTGCTCAGTATGGAATTAAAGGCATAGCATATTGGAAAATAGGATCTGAAGACGGTTTAAAATTATAGTTTTTGCAAACCCAAATTTTGTGTATTTAACTATAATTATTAATTTTTAAATATTTCTAGTAATGTAGAAGGAATAAACCTACTATTATCAATCAAAAAATTCGCAATAAGATCCGTTAAGCTCCTTTGTTGAGATATTCTGTAAACTAAGAAAAAATTTATTTTTCTATGAGTTAATATCTCTTTACAGTCTTGTAAATCGTAGTCGTTTTTAGAGTATTCATACATTAAAATTTTGAGTACCAATAAATGTTCCATTGATATTATTGGTAAAACTAACTCACTGTCCCATACGTGATCTAAATGTTTTGTAACGTCGGTATTAAATCCAAATGAAATCCTTTGTCCATGTGTATTTCTGAAATTTTCGTAAGTTGAAAATTCAAATTCTTTGTGTTTTACAACATTAAAAGCTATATCTAGACCATCCTGTTGTTTTTTTATAATCTGAGTTTTTAGAATTCTAGCTACTTTTGTCAGGTCTTCTTTTTTCACACAAAAATCAATATCATTATAGTAGTTTCTGACACCTTTCATAAAAAGGGCATATCCTCCAGTCAGAAAAAACTTTATTTTTGATTTTTTTAATAAATAATACAGATCTACAAAATCACTCATTTATAAATTATATATAAAATATAATACTATCATTTTTTCTTCTTGTTGTTTTTCACTTCTTTAACAACAGTTAATATTTTTAGTTTTTTACCATTTTTTTCTATTTCTTCTTTTCCATTTTTTATCATATCTAATTTTATTAGCTCTGTGATTAAACCTATTCTTTCTTTTACATTAGAGAGTTTTTCTTTTATATACTTTATATTATCTTCTTCTTTCATTTTTTTAGAGAGTTCTGTAGCTTTTCTTGTAAGTTCTTCCCACTCATTAAAAAATTCACTTTGGCACTTTAAATCTCTTAGTTCTTTGCGTAAAGTTCTAGCCAATTGTTGAAGTGAAAAAAATTCCTCCAATCTTGATTCAGCCGTCATCTCTACTATGTCTTCATTGTCATTGTTGTGCAACGAATTAGTATACATATGATCAGAATGTAAAATTAATTTACGACTATTTAATTTTACAAATAATGAAATAAAAAATCAAAGTAATTGTATTCAAAAATATGAAGCTCCTAATATTTTAATTTTAATTTTAATTAATTCTTATGAAGTACACCATTGTCGCTCCTAAATTTAATAAACCGACGTTTGATACAATAAAATTGTTAGTAGACAAGTGTTTCAAGAAAGTTTTGAACTTCCTAGAAAAGGTAAATCTAGTTAACATTACTTTAAAAGTGTCTATTTCGAGGGATGGTAACTTGTATACAGTTAAAGTACATGTTCTAGACTACCCACAGTTAGATCCTTATATAAAGTTTTCTCATAAGGACTTAAGAAAAGCAATTTCGATTGCTGCAAACAAAACTAAGTATCTCTTGTTGGAAAGACATTAATTAAAAACCTATAAGTGAAAAATTTTTTTCATAGAATAACTTTCGATTGCACATTTCTTCGTTTTTTGTGGTAACATGATATACGAATGGTGTTTTTTTGTTATATGAAAGTAAAAACTAGTTATGTTATTCTAATACTTTTTTTAATATTGATTAATGTTTATTCTGTAATACTAGTTTACTCTCAAAATCTTGAATCGACTAACTACAGGCTTATAGCCCCAAGTACAGAGCCTATCAATGGTATAATCGATTCACCTTCTTATTCAGCTTTGGTAGATTCGTCACCCGTAAATGATTTTAAAACAGATAGCACAACTTACTCATTAAGGGGAGGTACGGCGAGTAATATAACTCCTAATGTCCCTTTGTTGTCTTGTTTTGAAACTACTACTAATACAGGAACTTGCTCGATTGGAACTAACGGAATGCAAGAAGTTTGTTCAGCTCCTGGTTGCTATGATAGAGCAAAATTTCGTATAGATACTCAATCGAATCCGCCAGATGCTAGATATGCTATACAAATAAGTACAACATCCGATTTTTCTGCTAACGTTTTTTTTGTGGATGGTACAACGAGATTGTTAAAGACAACATTAACTATAAATGATTTTAAATTCAAGTGTGAATGGGAAGGAGAAATTTTCGGGACATATTGTACAACTCCTAATACTACATGGCAGAAGTTCAATATCTTAGGTTTACAAGAAGGAACGCAATATTATATAAGGGCGGCTTCTCTTCATGGAACCTCTGTAAATGGTACTTTTACACAGACTGAATGGGGCCCTAGCTTATCAGCTACGACCGCAAATACTTCTTTAAGTTTTGATATAGATATAGATAGTGATTATGTGTTGGGCAGTACATTACCACCACATATCATCAACATATCAAATATTAATCCTGAAGTTGTTACAAATTCAGATGATTATTTGATATTAAGATACACTACAAATGCTTTAAACGGAATGAGAATTAATATTAAGGGTAATAACGGTGCTTTACAGAATGGATCGAATATCATACCAAATGTTAACGGTGATTTAGATGTTTTATCTAGTGGTTATGGACTTAGAAATATATCAGCAAGTAATTCAAGTAACTATATCACTTATTTAGGACAACCCGTAATATCGTCTACTCCTTCAGATTTTACTGATACTGCACCTGTAAACAAAGTTGGAGCCCCTACAACCTCCTTTGTAGAGTTATTAAATAGTTCTAATAAACCAATTCATACGGGTAGATCTGCGTTCAGCATAAAAGTCAAGGCTGCATTGAATTTGCCATCTTTAAATTATTCTGAGACTTTGACAGTTATACCTTTGTCAATATTCTGAAGTTATGAATATTGTTAATAGTTCCACTGATAAAATTATAGAAGTTAAAGATTTGTACAAAGTTTACAGAACAGGAAAGGAAAACTTTACTGCACTCAATGGAGTTAGTTTTGATGTATATTCTGGTGAATTTGTTGCCTTAATCGGAAAGTCTGGAAGTGGTAAGTCAACATTAATGCATATTATAGGTGGATTAGATAGACCAACAAAAGGTTATGTAAAAGTGTTATCCGATAATATCACTAATTATACATCTAGGCAACTGGCTTACTTTCGCAATGAAACTATTGGATTCGTTTTTCAAAGTTTTAATCTTCAACCTACTCTTTCTGCTTTTGAAAATGTAAGATTACCATTACTTTTTTCTAGAAATTTTAACTTACAAACTAATTCTGTAGTTGAGGCATTAGAAAAGGTATATATGTGGGACAAATCCTTAAATAAACCTTCAGAACTTAGTGGTGGTCAACGGCAGAGAGTAGCAATAGCTAGAGCAATCGTAAATAACCCTAAGATTATACTAGCTGATGAACCAACTGGTAATTTGGACTCTAAAACTGGGGAGAAAGTCATAGAAACCTTGAAAAATTTGAATAAAATTAACAAAGTTACAGTTCTGATAGTGACCCATGATCATAGTATAGCGTCACAATGTGATAGAGTATTAACTTTATCTGACGGAAAAATAATTAGTGATATCAAAAATGTTAAAGTATCTTGAATTTACTAAATTAGCATTAAAATCATTATTTAGACGTAAGTTTAGAACTTTCCTAACTAGTTTTGCTATTTTCGTTGGAATATTTGTTGTGGTCGTGTTATTGTCACTGTCAAATGGAGCTCAGAATATCATCATTTCGCAGATCACTGATCAGTTTGACTTAAAGACAATTTTTGTGTTCAAAAAAGGTTCTTTGAATACTAACTTTTTTTCTACAAATGTAGAAGAAGAAGTTGAACAACCAAAAATAATTACTAATGAGACTATTACAGCTATATCACAAATCAACAACGTTGCCAATGTGTCTCCAGTTCTAAACATTTTTGCTAGAAAGTTGGAATTTGTAGATAAAGAATTTGATAAAAGAGTTGTTAATTCTGCAGTAGGTGCTGGTTGGGATATACTTGATGATGAAGTTATTACCATCTATGCAGGTAAATTAAAGAATTTAGCACAAAATGAAATACTTCTAACAAAAGATTTGGTGGATGCATATGGTAAAAATTATGAAGATGTTATAGGTAAGGAAGTTTTATTGGTTGATCAACCTGCTCTTTTTGGTAGCAATCAAGCAAAACTTATATCTGATCGCAAATATGTAGTGTCAGGGGTTGTTGAAAAGATTAGAAATTTTGTTTATCTAATAAGCGTAGATGAAGCTCTTGATACATTGGTAGAAAAAAATAAATATGACAGTGTGGAGGATTATATAAATACTGTAGGTTATCAAAGTTTGTTTGTTAGAGCCACTTCAGAGCAGTTCGTGCAATCAATTTCTGCTGCTATAAAAGATTTAGAATATGACACTTCCACATTAGAAGACGTATTAAAATTGTTTAACACAATATTTCAGTTTGTACCTTTGGTATTTAGTTTTATAGGTGCAATAGCAATATTTATATCATCGATAGGAATAACAAATAGCATGATGATGTCAATTTATGAAAGAACTAGAGAAATAGGAGTCATGAAGTCGGTTGGAGCAAGAAATAAAGATATATTAATTTTATTTACGATAGAATCTGGCATTTTAGGTGCTATTGGAGGTACGGCAGCTATAATCTTTTCTTTGTTATTTATGAGTCTTATCAATAATTTTTTTGCTAGTGATATAGCATTAAAAATAGGAGTAAATCCAGAGAAATATATATTTGTATATGATTATAAATTAATTATATTAACATTTTCTATATCAATATTGATAGGAGTTATAGCAGGATTATATCCAGCCTATAGAGCAAGTAGATTGAATCCAATAG
>CALDYZ010000073.1 GCA_937944235.1 Candidatus Dojkabacteria bacterium
AGTCTTTTTTTCTTTCTTTTGTAGAAATTATTGAGATTGCTTCAATTATCAACTGTTGCATAATTATTCTTTAATTTTTAATTTTTTTGCTGCTTCCACTACAATCTTAACTGCTTCCTTTTTAACATACTTCAAAAATTCTTCTCTTTCTCTTTCTAGTTCCAATTTAGTTTTTCTAAGCATTTCTTCAACTTGTTTTTTTCCTTCTGATACTATACTATCAGCTAATCTGTAGGCTTCTTTTTTCTTTTCGGATATAAAACCGTTTGCATGTGCTTTAGCATCAAGAATGATTTTTTCATAATCATGTTGTGCCTTTTTTATCAACTCTTCATATTTAGTTTTGTTTTCTATCCCTTCATCAATAATCCTCTGTCTTTCACTTAAAGACACAACAAGTTTTTTAATAACAAATTTATACAGCAAAAACGAGATTAAAATATAGTTCAATAGGCTAAAAGCAAAATACCTTAAATCAAAACCTAATGAGGTCAAAATGTTCTCGAGCATCTGTTAAATTTAGTAAATAAAATTTATGAGTTTATTATCGTAAAAAAAGCAACTAAAGCGTAAATTGCTGTAGATTCAACTAAAGCTATAGCAATGATAATTTTGCCAAATAAACTTGACTCTAATTTCGGATTTCTACCTATTGCTTCAAATGCCTTTCCTACAAGATAAGCTTCAGCTGGTGCCGTTGCTATCATTGCAATTAGCGCTGCAGCAGCAGCCAGATACTTTGCCGTGTTTACCTCCATAAAATTTATAAATAAAAACTAAAATTATAACAACAAAATTAATTATTCTTTTGTGAGGACGCTGACATTAAATATGATGTCACTAGGGAACCAAAAACTATCGACTGAACTAGTCCTGACATACCTCCTAACAATATTATTGGAACCGGAACTATTATAGCAAAAATTCCCATAAAAATTCTTAATAAAATTTCTCCAGCAAACATATTGCCAAGCAATCTTAGACTTAGTGAAGCTATTTTTGCTATTTCTCCAATAAAATCAAGAATTCCAAGGAACACATCAATTATACTCATTAAACCTGTAAACAAACCTTGTTTGAAATTTTTAATAATGTTTAATATCGGGATAAATTTGTTTAAGTAATGTAGAATACCGTTATTTAACACATAATATAACTGAGAAAAGATAACCATGCTCAATGCTATAGCTAATGTCATATTAATATCACTGGTTGAAGATCTAAATAAGGGCTTATCATTTAGTGTTATTGCACCAAAAAATGGAAATATAATTAGCATTAAGTTTGATATTAAAATAAAACCAATCACTGACAGTGATATTGGTAATATTTTTTGAATTTTATCTTTGCTCCCTCCTAGTTGTACAATAAAATTTTCTAAAGATATAATTATTTCTTCAAAAAAAAGCTGTAGTTTTGATGGTTTATGAATTGAGAGTTTTGAACTCAATATTATTAATAAAATTACGAACATTAAAGTTAATATAGTAGTACTCATTGCATCAGTAATTGGGAACCCAAAAATATTTATAACTTCTTCGGATTTTAAATTGAGAATTTCGCTTTTAATTTGAAACATTTTTTAATAAATATTACTTTTTGTTAATAAATTTTTTTACGTACAAAATGATAATGAATAACGCCAATAAGTATGATATCACTAATGAAATTATTTTTGTACCTAAATTTTTTGCAGGATCAATAATATCACTAATCCATAATGCAAAAAAAGCGGTGAAAACAAAAAATAAATTAATAACAATAAACAAATTTACGTATTTCATATATAATTCAATTTGAATGAACTTATAGCAATATTACGGTATCTGTAAGCTCTATTACAATTACAATATATATTAAAAATTTAAAATGACAAGTAAAAAACTAAAAAATAATTTTCCTATATTCTTAGAAAATCCTAATTTAGTATATCTTGATAATTCAGCAACTACTCAAAAACCAAAAAAAGTTCTGGAATCATTAATGAATTTTTACAAAGAAACCAATGCAAATATACATAGAGGTAGTTGTAAAATCGCTGATAATGCTACAAATAGTTATGAAGAAGTAAGAAAAAAAATAGCTAATTTTATTAATGCAAAGCCTCAAGAAATAATTTTTACGTCTGGAACAACAGATAGCTTAAATATATCCTCAGAAATTATATATTATAATGCACTAGTTGAAGAAAATTCCACAATAGCCGTTCCTTATAATGCTCATCATTCGTTATCTTTGCCTTTTCGCAGATTTTTCCAAAATCAAATTTTTTATCATAAAGCTGATGAGATTAATTCAGCAATCGATATTGCTCTAATAACTCATGTGTCCAATGTTACTGGAGAGATTACGAATCCAAATTTAATTGATGCAAAAATTAAAGTTTTAGATTGTGCTCAATCAATAAATAAAAATTTGGTTGACGTCACTAAACTTGGAGTAGACTTTATTGCATTTTCAGCGCATAAAATGTATGGTCCCACTGGTATAGGTGTCTTGTGGGTTAAAGAGGATATTTTGTCTAGATGTGTACCTACAAGACTAGGTGGTGGGATTGTACAAAAAGTAGACAAGAATGATTTGAATTTTTTAGATTATCCAAATGCATATGAATCTGGTACACCAAATATTGCTGGAGTTATAGGTTTAGGTGCTGCCATAGACTTTTTATCCGAAATAAATTTTGTACAATATTTGAATGATGAAATAACTCTAAAAAAATATCTTTTAGATAAGTTAAAAAATTTTAGTTCACTAGATATTTTTACCGATGACCATTCACCAGTGGGAATAGTTAGTGTTGCACATAAAAAAATTCATGCACATGATATAGCTACTTATCTTGGTAGCAAAGACATATGTGTGCGTGCAGGAAATCATTGTGCTCAAATACTACATAATGAGATTCTAAAAGTACCAGCAACTTTCAGAGTAAGTCTAGCATTGTATAATGACCAAAGTGATATTGATAAATTAATAGAAGTTCTAGAGGAAGCAATTGTATTTTTTAGTTAGTTTTTAAAGTCAGTGAATTTACTAATAGGAAATATTTTTCTCACTTTATAAAACTGAGTCTCAACATCACCAGTACCTCAATGTGTGGTGTGTTTGGATAAAAATCATAACACCCTAAAAAATCAATTACGTAATAATCCTGCAATAGTTTAATATCAGAATGCAGTGTTGATGGATTACAACTTAAATAAAAAATATATTTTGGTTTCGTTCTCAAAATAGTTTTTATTAGTTTAGGATGCAACCCTGGTCTAGAAGGATCAACTATTAGTACATCCGTATTTTTTAAATAATCATCAGGAACTTTTTCAGCAGCAAGACAAATGGCTTCATAATTATCACATTTATTTAGCTTTGCATTGATACGTGCGTATTCTATATTGCTCTCTAAAATATCTATCCCCACAATATTGAAGTTTCTTTTACACAAACTTATACCTATTGTACCCACTCCACTGTACAGTTCTATAATATTTAATGTAGTGTTTTCAGCTAATTTGTCTATCAAATTATGTGAGTAAATTTCAGGATTATTTCTTTTAGTTATTTCAAACAAAACACTTGTTACAATTAAGTCGTTTATTTTTGACAAAACTTTAGGAAAAAGTTCTAGATTGTTTTGAAAAAAACCATCGTAAGGATATACAAATGACAAATTACCAATTTTTTCTGTTAACTCTAAGTTACCCAATTGGTAAAATACTTCATCAACTTTACTTGCAGGACTTTTAGGGTTAGAGTACCCAACCAATATACCTGCTAAGTTTTTAATTTTTGATAGATCAGTACAATTATACGGTATTTGTTCTCTGTGTTTAAACAATAAAATTCCAATTACTGATTTATCTTTTTTACTTTGTCTTAGTGTTAACGTTTTTAAAGATTTAGCTGGTATGTTGTTTCTGTTGATCCATTTTAATATCGAACTCGCAACATCCATTACCAAAGGTTCAACTAGTTTGAAGTTATTAACTGGGATTTTTTTATATTTATTCAATCTGTCAAAGAATGCTAATATTACTTTGTTATTTAATTCATCGAAACTGAATTCTACCTTTGTACGATAATACAAAATTTCATCTGCTGGTAAAAATTCGTCAATATCTTTGTTAACAAATAAACCTTGTATTATGGATTTTTTGATGTTGATTTGTGTCGCATATGAAAAAATCTGCCATGGGCTAGTTGACAAATAAGTAGCATCAAAAGGTTTTTGTCTATCTTTTCTCGGATTAATAATTTCTTTCACTATTAAAATTTTTTTTTTGTTTATAGTTTTTAGTTCTCCAATGGCTGTCTCCCCGGGTAACACACCAAGAGCTAAAACTTCTTGATCTTTTACAAATCCTACACTATATCCTTTTAAATTAACTTTTTCAAAATATACTTTATACACTAAATTATTCATCTAATAAATATATTTTTTAATAATTCTTATCACATCTATATCTCCTATATTTATATATCGAATAAATGAAGCTGGATTGCTTTTATCACCATATAATATTTTGGTTTCAATTAAACCTTCACTTTCTTGATTTTTACAAACACTTTTCAATGTTAATAGATTATGTTCATTGAACTCAGAACAAATATTTATCACGATGCTTTTAGGTTTTATTATGTTTCCGGCAAATTCTACATCATTAACAATAAGTGATTTTTTTTCATCTTTTTCATTTACTGTGCAAGTTAACAATAATGGATCTCCTTCAGTAAGTAAATGAAATTTTTTTTGGAATGTTTTTGGAAAAACTACTGCTTCGGTCTGACCTGTAAAATCTTCTATTGTTAAAATCGCCATTTTTTCATTATTACTCTTAGTATGAGTAATTTTTTTATTCACTATGGTTGCTAAAATTTGAATATTACTTTCAGCATGGTCTAAATCTTGTATTTCATTTATTTCTCTTATCTCTTTTCTAAGGAGTAGCCACATAAATGACTCCAATGGATGATGTGTCAAATAAACTCCGATATACTCTTTTTCCCATGATGTTTTTTCTGTATTAGTTGCAGGCGCTACATTTGGTAATTGAGTTTTAGTTACGTATCCCATTCCTGATTCTTCAATCAACATAAATCCTATCTGTTCACTATCTTTTTTGGGTTTTTTCTTTGAAAATTTTGCTAAAACTGATTGACTTATTTCTAGTAAGGCATTATGTTCACCAAAATCAATTAAAGCATTTGATTTGATTAAAGCTTCTAAATTTCTTTTATTAATGTTTTCAATTCCTACCTTCCAGACAAAATCATCTAAATGTTCAAATTTTCCTAATTCATTTCGTTTCTGGACAATTATTTCACACAGTTTAATTCCAACATTTTTTATGGCACCCAGACCAAACCTTATTACGTCTGTTCCTTCTGTTGTAAAGTTTACATCTGAATAATTAATATTAGGTGGTAAAATTTTAAATCCCATTCTTTTAACTTCACTTATGTCTATAGCAACTCTATCTAGATCTTCTAAATCTGATTGTAACAGAGCGGTCATAAACTCTAATGGATAATGAGCTTTTAAATATGCACATTTATAAGCAAGTACCGCGTATCCTGCTGCATGAGCTTTGTTAAATCCATAATCTGCAAAAGGTAACAAGTATTCCCAAAGTTTTTGTGCAACTTCCTCAGTAAGACCATTTTTAATACAACCAGTTTTAAACTTAACTTCTTCTTTATCCATTACTTCTTTCTTCTTTTTTCCCATTGCTCTTCTGAGCAAATCAGCTCCTCCCATAGTGTATCCAGCTATATCAACTGCTATTTTAATGACCTGTTCTTGATATATTGCATAGCCATAAGTATAATCAAGGATATGTTTTAATTTTGGTGTAATATATTCAGTACTTTCCAAACCATGTTTACGTTTAATGTAACTAGGTATATATTTCATTGGACCTGGTCTATATGCAGCAGCCATAAAACACAAGTCTTCTTGGGAAGTGGGCTTCAAATCTCTCAGATATTGTCTCATTGGAGGTGACTCAAATTGAAAAACACCAGTTGTTTCGCCTTTCCAAAAAATATCTTTATAGGTTTTTTCATCTCCTTCTGGAATCGAATTATAGTTTAATGCAGTGTTATACTTTTTTTTTATGTATTTCAAAGTGTTTGCAACTATTGTGAGCGTTCTAAGTCCTAAAAAATCAAACTTCATCAGACCCATTTCTTCAAGTGTAGGCCCTTCATATTGTGTTATAACTCTGTTATCTCCTCCACTTTCGTATTGTAGTGGAACATAATCAATAACCGGTCCCGGAGTTATCAAGTGACCGCAAGCATGAACAGAAACATGTCTAGCCATATTGTCTATTTGAGTTACTATTTCTGATAATTTTTTAAGTTGCTCATTACTATTAATCATAGATGCAAATTCCACATCTGTTTCGATCATTTTTTGAATTGAATAAGGTTTTCCAAACAACACTGTAACCATTTTACTTAGCTTGTCAGCGATTTTTAGATCTATACCCATAACTCTTGCTACATCTCTAATAGCTGCTTTTGTTTTTAATCTTCCAAATGTACAGATAGCTGCAACAGATTCTTCACCATATTTTTCTTTTACATAATTAATTACTTCATCTCTTCTGGAATCTTGTATGTCCATATCTATATCAGGTGGGGACGGCCTTTCTGGGTTTAAAAATCTTTCAAAATACAACTCCCAAATTATAGGTTCGACTTCTACTATATCTAAACAATGTGCAACTGCGCTACCTGCAACTGAACCTCTTACTCCCATTAAAATATCCTGTGAGTTTGCCCATTTCATTAAATCGGAAACTATCAAAAAATAATCATCATACCCTTTTTTATGAATAACTTCTATTTCGTACTGTAATCGTTTAACGAGATTTGTGTGAAGTATTTCTGTTGCTTTTTTTTCATACTCACCCAATTCATCTACTATCAAATCAACTTGATCAGGGAGAGTTAGTTTTTCAAATAATTTATTGTATTTACTGTCAGGATTGTTTAATAAATATTCTTTGTTAGGGTATTTCTGTAGAGCTGCTTGAAATACCATCTCTCTGAGAAATTTATGTGAAATAGTGTCTTTTGGTATATTCCAGAATCGAGGTTGGACTCTTTCAAATGCTATTGAGTAATTTTCTACTTTTTCTGCTATCTCCATCGTATTCAAAACAGGGGTTATGTCGTCTGAAAATTTTTCCTTCATTTCTTCAGGTGAAAGAATATAAGTTCCTCCATAACCTTTTCTAGAATTAGTGTCTCCCAATTTTGTACCATCTTTTATACAAAACAAAATAGATTGTATATCTGTATCTTCTTTTTTCAAATAATGTGCATCGGTTGTAGCAACTAATTTGATATTGTATTTTTGAGCAAATTCTTTAAGCTTTGTATTACAAATTTTTTGCAACCCTATATCATCTATAATTTCTTCCTGTGAAGGATTGTCTTCAATTAAATCGTGAGCTTGAATTTTTGAGTCTATCTCATCACTACCAGAATAGTTTAATCTTTGTAATTCAAGATAAAAATCTTCTTTAAAGGTTGTATGTAAAAATTTTACCCAATCTTCGGCAATATCGAACTCACCTCTTAAAATATGTCTATTTATAGGGCTTCCGATGCAGGCAGAGGTGCATATTAAACCTTCGGAGTATTTAACTAAAATTTCCTTATCAATTCTTGGTCTATAATAATAACCATCCAAGTGGCCTAAAGAGACCAGTTTGGACAGATTTTTAAATCCAAGTAAATTTTTAGCCAACAAAAGTAAGTGATAATATTTTATTCCATTGATTGGCTTTTTATCTAATCTTTTATCAGGTGCTATATAAACTTCACAGCCTAAGATTGGTTTTATACCTAAGTCTTTACAGTACTTCCAAAATTCTGGAACACCATACATCACACCATGATCAGAAATAGCACAGGCATCCATCCCTAGTTCTTTTATTCGTGCAACCAATGACGGAATTTTGTTTACTCCGTCTAATAAAGAATATTCGGTATGAACGTGTAAGTGTGTAAACTCCATAATTTGATTTTATCATGTAAAATATCATTATATTATGACTTTGCTAATATTTTTTACTGAGAGTAAATCCTAAATTTATTAATTTTCAAAAAAAATAATTGGCTATAAAATGTTAAATTGTTAGCATGTATTGACATATACTGCTAAACTGTGTAAAAATCATTTAGATAAAAAATTTTAAGTAAATTCATATGAATATAGCAGAATTATTTGCTAAAAGGACGAACGAGGCTCTTACTCGTTCTGTAGAAATTGCTGTAAACAAAAAGCAAAAAACCGTTGATACAGAGCATATACTATGGGGGATCACCTTTGATGATGTTGTTGTTGGAAAAATTTTAAAAGATGTTAATCTGGATCCTTTGGACATTAGAAAAGAAACTGAAAAACAAATGTCAGAAGGTAGATATGCTAATGACAATCCAGAGTTTACTCCTAGAGCTTCTCAAGTGATTCAACTAGCGTATCAAGAAAGTCTACAACTAGGTCATAGCTACATAGGTACAGAACATTTGCTTTTAGCTTTGATATTAGAATACGAAGGTCTAGGTGCTCAAATTTTGAAAAAATTTGGTATAACCCACCAACAACTTAGATCATCTGTTATTAAATTAGTTGGTGAAGGAGATAAAGAAGGTGAAAAAGTTGGTTTTACTGGTGATACACCCACACTAGATCAATTTACTAAAGATCTTACAAATTTAGCTAAACAAGATAAAATTGATCCTGTAATAGGACGAGATCAGGAAATAACAAGAGTTATAGAAATCTTGTCTAGACGCAAAAAAAACAATCCAGTGCTAATCGGAGAACCCGGAGTTGGCAAAACAGCTATAGCAGAAGGTTTAGCGCATAGAATTGTATCTGGAAATATTCCTGAAATTTTACAAGGTAAAAAAGTTAAAGCTTTAGATTTAACAGGAATGGTTGCGGGTTCAAAATTTAGAGGAGAATTTGAAGAAAGAGCAAAAAATTTATTGAAAGAATTAGAGCAATCAGGTCAAAATATAATTTTATTCATAGATGAAATACATACTATAATCGGTTCAGGTGCTCAGCAAGGAGAACTAGATTTTAGTAACATTTTAAAACCAGCACTTGCGAGAGGAGAAATACAAATAATTGGTGCCACTACTTTGGATGAATATCAAAAGTACATTGAAAAAGATGCAGCATTAGAACGTAGATTTCAGCCTGTTATCGTATCAGAACCTTCTATAGAAGATACTATTAAGATCTTAAAAGGTTTACGTCCGAGATATGAGTCTCATCACAAACTTAACATATCTGATGAAGCAATAGAGCTTGCTGCAAAACTCTCTTACAGATACATACATAATAGGTTTTTACCTGATAAAGCTATTGATTTGTTAGATGAAGCATGCAGTAAAGTTAGATTAAAATTTGCAAGTGAACCTCTTGATTTAAGAAACTATAAGGTTCAAATTAAAAAATTAGAGGCGGAAAGAGAAAGTTTGACACGCGCTGGATTACATAAAGAAGCTGCAGAATTGAAAGTTCAAATAGAACAATTAAAAGAAAAAATAAAACCAATAGAAGAAGAATGGTTAAGGATAAGAGGTACTGGTACTCCTGAAGTCAAAAAAAAAGATATACTAGAAGTCATAAGTAACATGACAGGAATTCCTGTAAGCGATTTAAGTGACATAGATAAAACTAACTTGTTGAATATTGAGCAGGAATTGAAAAAAAGAGTTGCTGGACAAGATGAAGCAGTAAAGTTAGTAGCTGATGCTGTAGTCAGAAATAGATTAGGTCTAACTGCACCAAACAGACCAATAGCTGTTTTTTTATTTTTAGGACCTACAGGTGTAGGAAAAACTCACCTGGCTAAATCTTTAGCTGAAGTTGTATATGGTAACAAAGATGATCTAATTCGAATAGATATGAGTGAATATATGGAAAAGCACTCAACTTCTAGATTAATTGGTGCTCCTCCAGGTTATGTTGGATATGATGAGAGTGGTCAACTTACTGAAGCTGTAAGAAGAAGGCCATATTCTGTTGTTCTTTTAGATGAAATCGAGAAAGCTCATCCTGAAGTATATAATTTATTTTTGCAAGTTTTTGATGAGGGTAGACTAACTGATGGTAAAGGTAGAACTATTGATTTTCGAAATACAATTATTATAGCTACAAGTAACTTAGGTTCTGAGATAATGCAACAGGCCAATGGTATTAAAAGTTTAATGCAGGAAGCTAATGCAATCAGAGAATCAATTGAAAATGAAAATAAAAAGTCCGTTATAAAATTCAAGAATCCAGCAAAAAATTTGCCTAAATGGGAAGATGTGAAAAATCAAATAGTACAAATAGTAAAAAAATTTTTTAAGCCAGAATTTGTTAACAGAATCGATGAAATAATTATATTCAATAGTCTTAATGATGAAGATATCAAAAGCATTGTGAAATTTGGACTAAGTGATTTGAAGTGTAGATTATTAGAACAGGAAATAAATATAGAATTTTCTGATAAGGCAATAGACATGATAGCAAAATTGAGCTTTTCACCTGAATATGGGGCTAGACCGGTAAAAAGATTTATTGATAAAGAAATTAGCAATTTAATTGCAAATAATATCATTACAGGTAAAATTTCAAAAGGAGAAAAATATCTTTTAGATTATTCTGAAGTTGACAATACATTTGTAGTAAAGCATATCACTTGATATAATCCGAAGTAAATGTGCAGTCGTGGCGGAATTGGTATACGCGCTACGTTGAGGTCGTAGTCCTGTAAGGGGTGCAGGTTCGAGTCCTGTCGGCTGCATGTTGATTTTTGTCTAAAATTTATTCATGAGAGTCTCGCCTGCTTTTTTAACTATAGAAATTCAAAAAGGAAATATCAAAGTTTTTGATTTATTAGTTCTTGAGTCAGATTTTGAATATAATCTTTCATCAAACAAGTTTGAAATAGAAAGTAATGAAAGTTTAGAAATAGCTAAAAATTTTGTAAAAATACACAAAAAAGATAATACTACTTTACAGCTAACAATGTCTCCAACAGAAGAAATATCATCTGGATCATACGAAACATATTTAATAATAAATAAAATTGTACAGAATACTTCAGAAATCAGTGCAAAAGAAACAGTTAGTGTACCAATATTAATAAATGTTTATGCAAAAGATGATGTACTACTTACAAATGAAACTTTACATTTAAAAAATTATGCATTTAAGCAAAACCTGTTAAGCGAGTCTAAACTTTTAGAAGTAACTTTTGAAAATGATTCAAATTTTTATTTTGTTCCTAGAGGTGTTTTAGAATTGAATAAGATTTTTGGATTTGGTCCGAATAAGATGAATATATCAGTGAATAAAACAGGTAAAGTTATTCTAGGTAAATCTCAAAGACAATTTGACGTGGATTATCAAGTTAGCAAAGATTTGTTGTTGGGTATTTATTCTCCTGAGCTGTATATAGTAACGGGTAAAGATAATACAGTAAGCAAGTATTCCATGGATAACGTATTACAAATTTATATCCCTGATTTTTATCTTTTAATATTAATCTTAATAACATTAATATTTACTGTGAAAATAATTCATAAATTAAAGAAAATATTTTAGTATTATTTGATATAATACTGCAGTACACTCATTCAAGAGATCACGACTATACTACAGTATAGTTGAGGAAAGTCCGGACTCCAACTTTTGTATTAAAAGTTAAGTGTACCACGTACTTGATTAACATCAAGGATTGGCGGGGCGCAAGCTTCGGGTGCAAGCTCATCGAGAAGCTGAAAAGGGCAACAGAAAATAAACAGCCTTATATAAATAAGGCAAAGGTGAAAAGGTGGTGTAAGAGACCACCGGGCATCATGGTAACATGATGTTGCTGGCAACCCCTACACGGAGCAACTCTGACAACAAGTAACAAGAGGCTTAGATAAATGATCTCATAAACAGAATCCGGCTTATGGATGAGTGTATCAATTTTTAATTTAAAACTGAATCATTGGAATGTTTTCATCCTGATTTAAACCTTCCTGTAAACCTATAGTTGTACCCCTGATGACTTCGTCTTCATAAAATTTGAATGATATACAAATGTCATTGTAATAATTATTCGATATGTATTTTCTAAATTTCAATATAAACTTAGATAGTTCAAAACCAATTGAAGTATATGCTACAACAACGTCCTGCATTTTAATTTCCCTTTGGCATGAAATGATTAGATCTGATAACATCATTATTCTGTTAACATATGAGAATATATACGATTCTGCCAACCTACTTATTTTCAAGATTAAAATTTCTTGACAATAAAAACTATTACTAAGTATTTTTACCGGATTAATGATATTCACAAACGAAGAGTAATACTGTATAGGGTTTATTTTCTGGCGTATAAACTTATATCTCCAAATACCTAAATACATACTAAATTATGTTTATTTAATTTTATAGATTTTTCTAATTTTAAAAAAATAGTAAACAACATAGATTAACAAAGTAAAAAAAGCTGACAATGCTATAAAAATAACATAAATTGATCTTTTATTTTGAATAAATTCAACCTTAGTGGATACTTTTACTATAGACTCATTGCCGTTTTGTATATCTACTTCTATATCTTTTAGACCTTCGAAAAAAATATTATACTCCTTAAGATTATTTATTTTGATTATATTCTTTCTTAAAGGTATTAGACCATAGGATAAATCAACATGAACAAACAAATTTTCAATTTTATTAAATTTATTAATTAAAATTGTGTCAAATCTGACAAAATTTTGTGTTAAATTATTTATTTCTAGTGTGCCTACAAAGTATTCACCTGAGTAAACAGGTGATGATATTGACAAAATACCATTTAATGAAGAATTTTGCATGTGTAAAGAGTCATCATCGTATTTTAAATTTTGTAAGTAAAGTTTGACAGGCTCAGAATCCATATTTCTTAAACCAAATATAGGATCATAGATGAAACTTGGATGTGCTATACCAAAAGTTAGTCTATCATCTAGCTGAAAATCAAAATAATCAATTTTATACATACTTTCTAAGAAAGTATCCATTTTTATAATTTCAACTCCATCAGAAAAAGTACACCAAATGTGAGGGTTGGATTTGTCAAAATCTGTGAATCTTGGAAATATTAAATACCCGTAATAAATATTAGCTTTTATGCTAAATTTTTGTAAAATGGCTGTCTGAGCATAACATATCTCAAAAGAGTTTAATGATGCATTATCGGTATTTAATTTTTTCCAAATATCCTCTTCATTATTCCAATCAACTTTCAAAATTTTATTAGGCTTTAGAATTTTTTTGAAATTATCATTCAAAAAACTCAGTCTTTTGAAAAAATTATTTTCTTTCTCAAAGTAATCCTTTATCTCTTGATATAAATACGAATCTATATCCGGGGTTATATCATATTTAATGTCTATAAATCTTCTTGATTTATTCTTATTGAGATATATATCAGCTTCAATTATGAATTGATCGTTTGATATATTTTCTATAATTATATACTCATTACCATATTTGTTGTATACTCCATAATCTCCTAAATTTAATTTTTTATATTTTACATCTTCAAATTGACCAAAAAGATTTAATATTATCTTTTTTGTTTTATCAATCTTTTCTAATACTAAATCATAGACAGATTTTACTGAAAATTTATCAATTTGACCAAATAAGATTAAAGCTGATTTGTCTTTGAAATTACTTAATATATAAGTATTTTCTGTCTCGTCAATTGTGACATCTTTATTGTTGTAAATATTCATGTGACCAAGATTTTTTGAAAATGAAATAGTGATATTTTTATTATCGTTTAGTTCTGGGAAGATGGCGGGTAAAAGAAAATATTTAAATACATTATCTTTAGTAAAAACATCATTAGAATTAAAATTTATTTGTATATTAATTATTTTGATATCATAGTAGTAATCCTTCGTATCAAAGTATATTTTCAAATTAGCAAATTCATCATTCTCATTTTTTAAAATGTTGTACCTTACGTTTTGATTATTTACCAATACACTTGATACAATTAATCTTTTCACTGGAATAGATATTTCATATTCTTTTATGAAACTTGTCTTATCTGTTAAATTAAAATTAATATCTAATTTACCTTTACCTTTACCTTCGCTATCTACTAACAGTTTTAGATCATATTTATTTGGAAGAATCTTTAATTCTTTTGCTGCATTATGATATAGATGTGCAATTATTAAATTCATTAAAATGAAAACCGAACAAAATATTAAAATTCTATTTATAATCATTTATAAATTAGTTAAATTTGTAAAAGATTTAGTATAAATAAGCATTGATTTTATAAATTATTTTAACAAAAGTATAAAAATTTTATCTTTAACAGTTTTGTTATAATTTGTTTGTAATAAACTGCTTTAAGGAACATATGCTTAAAAAATTTTTAAAGATAATAAATGATTTGCTCCATTTTATATTTTTTCAGTTGTTATATAAGAAGTTATTAACGAATAGCGTTATCAGCTTTACACAAAGCCTAGGTTCAATTGATCTCGAAATACAAAAAATCTCGGATGAACTGAATTTTATTTATAAGCAAATACATGAGTTTAAAATCGAGGAACTTGATGTGACATCAAAACTAAGAACGTCTGTGATAGGAAATAATGATGAATTAGGTATTAATTTGTTGAAAGAATTAAGTAAAATATTAATTAAAATTAATGATGCTGAATCTAAATTAACAGTTTATTCAAAAAGGTTACAAGATATTCTTTTGATGGTTAATGCGATTCGTGCTAAAATTATCAAAATGACACCAAAAGTAAAAATTAGCAAGTTTAATACAATTCTTCAAAAAAAAGAAGAACTTAGTAAATTACAACATAAGTTTGTTTTTGCATTCAGAAGGTGTGAAGTTACCTTAAACGAATTACATGAGCATTTAAATCAAATCAAAACGTTAAGTTCTAGAAATTATTTTTCAGAGGATTTACTTGAAGCATTACAAAATAACGAAAATATAGATTTCACTTATCAACAAATTAAAGCAAATGTGTTAAGTAAAATTTCAAATAATATAGATTAAAATTTTTAAAAATTTGGTAATGTCAAAAATAAAATTAGAATGGGATCTGAACGGTTTATACACTGGTATTAACGATAAAAACTTAATGCTGGATGTGGATTTAGCACTTAATGCATGGCAAAATTTTGAAAAGAACTATTTGAATTGTGTTCAACTTAACGAAAAATTCTGTGCTGATTTCCTAGAAGCATTTTCTAATGTATATGAAAAACACAAAGATGGGGGAAAAGGAATTTTTTACTTATATTTAGTAAGCAGTTTAGATAGTAATAATTTAGATTCTTTATCTGTTAAAAATTTATTGTTACCAAAAGTAAATGAGATCAGATCTATACTTACTAAAGTTGAAATATTTATCAGCAAACATATATCATTAAATTTTGACTTAGATAAATTTGGTGTATATAAGACATTTATAAGACGAATATCTGACTTTGCAAGATACTACCTAAGTGATAGTGAGGAATCCATTATATTAAGATTATCAAAAACAAGTAATGATAATTGGATAGTAATGTCATCAAGATTGAGATCAAATTTACAGAAAAAAGTAAAGACCCAAGACGGTACACAAAATCTTACACTAAGTGAAATTACAAAATACTCCAACAGTGAAATTGATAGTGTTAGAAAATCAGCTTACAAAGCGTTAAAAAAAATCAAAATTGATCTTTCAGATATCTCAGAAATGGAAATGAATTCAATAATGGAGTTCAAATATGAAATTGAAAAATTGAGGGGGATAAAAAGACCAGAAGATACAGCACTGATCAGAGATGACATTAGCTACGAGACAGTAGATGCCATGATTACTACAGTTAAAGATTCCATGGATTTATGTAGAGATTTTTTTAAATTTAAGGCTAAGATTTTAGGTGTAAAACGAATTGAACCTTGGAATGTAAATATAGAATTAGGTAAGTTAGATCCAAAGTTTAGAGCAAAAAATAACAAATATTCACTAAATGAG
>CALDYZ010000074.1 GCA_937944235.1 Candidatus Dojkabacteria bacterium
GGACTGTGGCTCAACCCCCATCTTTCCATCAAATACAACAATTGCCCCGTCAAGTACTCTCAAAGATCTTTCTACTTCTGCAGTAAAGTCGACATGTCCCGGAGTATCTATAACATTTATTCTATAAACATTTTGATCATATTCCCAGAACGCAGTTGTAGCTGCTGATTGAATAGTAATACCTCTTTCTTTTTCTTGCTCCATGAAATCCATTTCTGCCTGTCCTTCATGTACTTCTCCTACTTTATGTTTTCTTCCTGTGAAGAAAAGTATACGCTCTGTAGTAGTAGTTTTTCCTGCATCTACATGAGCAATTATGCCTATATTTCTATAGAATCTTGTATCTTTAACTTTTGAATAATCAAACGAACCAGCCATATTCTTTAATATAAATTTATAAAAAATCAAATGAATACGAATCAGATTTTCTCATATTAATTAACGTATTACAATAGACTTATTGTTTTATAAAGTAATCATAGAAAATTTCCTTTGGATTTCTAATGCATAATCGTGACTAAAATGAGATTTGTTTTTGTACTGTGGATCATAAGGTAAGATATGTATATGTGCATATGGTACATCAATACCTATAACCTTCATACTTACAAAATCATTACTAGTAACTTTCCTAAAATGATTTGCAATTTTTCTGGCAACAGCAAAGTATTCATTGTACTTTGGCACATCCCAAACCCATTTTGAGTATTCCTTTGGTATTAATAACGTATGACCATCACACACAGGATTAATATCTAAAAAAGCTAAAAAATCCTCGTCTTCATAAATTTTGTAGCATGGAATTTCTCCTGATACTATCTTGTGAAATACTGTAGACATAGCTTTAATTATTAAAAAATAATTTTATTGAAAGTTATTAACATATAATATAAGGCGAAAGCAGATATTAAAATGCCAACTATTTTATTAAACACTCCATTTTTTTGTAGTTTCTCAAAAATATTAGAAGAAAAAAAACTTAGAACAGATAAGACTGGCAAACTTCCAAGTGCAAATGCCAACATAATTGCGGATGACTGCACGATATCGCCTGTTTCTAAAGCTAAAACTTGAACGGAATTAGTAAAACCACATGGTATAAAAAAAGTTAAAGCACCTATTGTAAAACTTCCTACAGAGCTAACTATAGGCTTTTCCAAAATTTTTTTTCCTATGACCTTTGGTATTCTAAACTGATATTTAGCAAATATATTTGGTAGTAAATAAGAAAGACCTAATACTAAAAATATCAAAGATACAAGCATCATTAAAATATTGGAAAAAAGTATTGACGGCTTAAGTAATGAACCTATCAATCCCAACATGCCCCCAAAAATAAAAAAACCAATTATTCTGCCTAGATGAAAATTAAAATGAAATGTATATTTTTTTACTCTCGATAAATTTTCTGTAACAGACGATATTGAGATTATTATTCCTCCTATCAATGCCATACATGTCGATAGTGAAGCAGCAAAACCTATTAAAAAAATTTGTATTAAAGAATTATCACCAACGATATTAAAATAAAAAATATCTAATCTCATAAAAATGAGATACAAAAAAATTATTGTTACCGCTATTGGTAAAGCATAAAACCATTCATCAAAATTAATGTTATTTTTTTTACTTGAAGTTTTTAATTGATTATGCTCCAATGTATACCCATCATCTTTTAGTTGTAAAGATATTTTTTCTGCTAGTTGCTCATAGGATTCATTACTTGAAGTTTCTATTTCTAGTGTACCATATTTTATCTTTGCATCAGCTTTGAGGATCCCTTCCATTTTTTTTAATTTATTTTCTATTGCTATCTCACAAGCTGCGCAATGCATCCCTTTAACTTTATATTCATAGCATTTTGTAGTTTCATTTTTCTGTGACATGTTAGACAAAGGTAATTTCTATGTAGTTTGCCCCCGAGGAGCAACTTCCAGTAATTTTTACTCCAGCTTTTTGTGGTGCGAGGTCAAACTCCGTTACACCACTTGGTTTGAGTGTATAGTTATTTATACCTGCCAAAGGCATATGTAGTACTCCAGAACAATCGTAAGTATTTTTTGTAATGACTCTTATTTTATTTTGTATATTTGCCTTAGCTATTATTTGATTTGGAGTGTAGCCATTTTTTGCTATAAATTCTATAATCTGTATACCATTTTCAATTTTAGTATCAGATTGAACTGGTTGAGCTAAGCTAAAGGATAAATAACCTAACAAAACAATAGTAGGTGTAATTATCGCAGCAAAAATTATTTTTTTTAATGTAGTTTTTTTTATCTTCATAAGGTTTATTATAGTAAAATTTGTCTTAGAATCATATAGCATAATAATACTTTCAATGCTTTCAATGAATAAAGATTTAAATATAAAGTTTACATATATTTACAAAAAAACACCCATAGAGTTCATTACAAAAATTGGAGTTCAGAGTGCAAAAAGATTGGACGAAGCCTCTCAACTTTTGCTGGATAAAATACTTTTAACTGGATGTACCAGTGTATTTATCGCGAATGGTGGATATGGATCTTTTGCAATTCCATTGGCAAAGGTTTATGAAAATACTTCTTTTGATATTACAGATAGAGATTTTGTAAATATTTATTTAACTAGGGAAAATATCAAATACAATAATCTTAAAAATTGCATCACATACCTATCTGATGGAGTAGAGCATGCTAAGAAATCTTTGTACGAAACAATAATACTTAATTACAATAATAATTATGGTAAAGAGTGGCTTCAAAATTTTTTGCTTCAATCAAACAAATTATTGGAACCTGAAAAAGGTAAAATATACTTGTGCGTTCACAGATCCATAAAAGAATTTGCCAAAAGTCAGATTT
>CALDYZ010000075.1 GCA_937944235.1 Candidatus Dojkabacteria bacterium
CACATGATTTAGAAGGATGAGATGAGTTTGCAATACAGAAGCAAAATCGTTATACACAATTTACATCACATTTAAAAAATAATTTCATATTGTTTTTTTTCCAAACATCTGTGGTTATACACCCCAGTAGGCCCTTGGCATGCATTGAACTTGTTTTGTAAAGTGCTGTTTTTCTGCAATAAAATTAAAAGTTAATACATTAAATTTATAAAAAAATCTAAAACTAGAAAATGCTTAGAAATACCCATCAAATAAATGCAAAAATTCAAAAAATCTACGCGTTAATAACGTTAACCTTACTGTATTTTTGTAATTAAAACTTTATTTTTTTAATCATTATGACGATGAAAATACTAGACAAAATAACAAAATTATGTTAAAATAACTTGCAGTATTAAAATTTTAACTATTTAACTATGAAAAAATATATAAACTCAAAACTTTTAATATTAGTTTATAGTCTGGTTGTAATATTCTTTGGTATTTCTTTGTCATTATCTTTTATAAACATAAAGAACGTAGAAGGTAATAGTGCAGTACAAAGATGCATGAACGAATGTGTAGCGTCATGTGTAAATGGTGCTTGTAACAGCGTAGAAGTATGGCAAAATGGTTGGAGAGATGCATGTGTTAACGGCTGTCCAGGAAAGTGCTCAGAGATGTGTACAGATGGAGATTATACTAATAATTGTAGAAACGGAGATTGTGCTCAAAATGAAAACGGTGCCATACTAACAGATAATGAAATAAGAGAAGGCAGAACATACGAACAAAGATCTGAAAGAAATAATACAGTATCAAATACTAATAGAAGTAACTTTACTAATATTTGTGGTAGCGACTCAGGATCATTTGACGGTAGATCCGAGCAATGTAGAGGATGCACACCATCGGGCTGTGGAGGTCCGTATGTATACAAGTTTGTGTGTCAAGGTAGACACAGTGAGTGTGGTGGAAATGGAGCAATACCATTCAGACAAGAAGGACCATCAACATACATATCAGCAGGTGAAGCCCAATGCGGTGTCACTGTACAAATTGATGTGTTTACTGGACCGAACTTCCAAGGGTTGATTGATTTTATAGTTTTCTATACAGGTGATTGTCCTCCTGAAAGTACACCATCACCTCAACCACCTGCAGAAGAAAGACGTTCAATAACAGCTAGATGCAATGAAACTTGCGATAACAACTGCGAATCGGGTCTTGCATGTTTAAACATAAATGGCACAAACAGATGCAGATTACCATCAAACCCAACTTCAGAAACTTGTCAACCACTGGTAGAAAATCCAGATTTTAGGATAGAAAAAACATTAATCGATCCTAGAGAAGTGTACTATGTTGGTGAAATAGTTAGTTTTAATGTTAGAGTATATAATACTGGAAGAACTACATTCACTAGTATCTCATTTAGAGATCAATTTGATCCTTTACTATTAAGATATACAAACGGGAGTGTATCCAAGTTTAACTCATCAACTGGACAGTTACTAGGTAGAATAGATGATTTAAATTCAATAATAACCTACAACAATGGATTGATTACTATATCAAATCTTGCAGGCACATCGTTAGGTGTGCTAGCTCCAGACCAATACTTTGAGTTTAATCTGAGATTTATAGTCAACGCTCCATCAAACAATCAGCAAACATGCAACACAGCATTTGCTAGACCATTAAGCATGGAAGAAAGAAATAGTAGGGCTTGCTTAAATAGTAGAAATAGAGACACAAGCGTTTGATAAAATGTTACAAGAACATTGACGCTAACTACAAATTTATAAACTTAATTAAACAAGTTTTTTGTACAATACAGTAATTTATTTATGGAACGATATTTAGGAATTGGTATTTGGCCTAAGATTGATGAAATATTGAGGACAAGAATGGGAGTTTATTATAACCGATATATGTCACTACCCACTCTACCACAAATACCCGCAAGTGGTGCACCTTTTGCAAATACAGAAATATACAAGTCAATGTTTACGAATATAGCAAAAGATATAGGGGAAAATATTGCTAATAAACTTGCAAAGTGTTGTAGATGGGTAACAATTGATGTATTAATGGAAACCTGTAACGGTTTACTAGAAAAATTAAGACCTGGACAACCCGTATGTTTTGTAAGAAATAAGCCAAGAATTGATTATACAAAAAAATATCCAGAAACTGGACAAGCTTTTTTAGAACAACTTACTGTGTACATTGCAGGAATGAGAGAAATGGAAACAGAATTCTATTATATTAATCATAACGAAGGTTACCCATTTCCTAAACCTGAGGAAGTATATCTTGCTTATTTAGATGATGCTGTTTATACTGGTACACAATCATCTAGAATTTGTGCAGAATACCCTGGAATTCAAGTACATGTAGGTGCAGCATCAATTCCAGGAATTTTGGCTGTAAATGTTAGTGGTAGAGTGCCTTTTGACCGTATACACGTGACTAATAAAATGTTACATCTAGGTGAGGTTTTTACACAAGAAGAATTAGAAACAGTACGCAGATATTTGCGTGAAAAAAACCCTAGTGAATTCGATATGTATACTCCAAAGATCATGTCAGGTTTTAATATGCGTTCTGTTTTCCCTGAGCTTACAAATACTGAAGTTGGTGCAAGTCTAACATTAGTTGCTTTGATGTATCTTACGTTAAATGTAGTTAAAGTACCAGACTATGTCTCATACCCGCATTTTGGACCTCTCGGAGAATTATTAGATTTCTCAACAAAACACGGTCACATTTCACGTTTCTATATTCCACCAGTTGGGCTTTTAGAATTAGAAAAGGAGGATTTAACTCAATCACCAGAAAAAAGAAAAAGACTAAAGGAACTAGAACAAGGTGTGCCAGGTAAAGTTAAACATATAAAGCATTTAAAGGTTAGTTAATAAGTTTTAGGTAAGAAATAATGGTTAAAAAAAAGAAAAATTAGTGAATAAAGTTTAATTAATCCTGTTTTTTATTATTTATAACTATATAAAATCAAATTAGTCTAAGTACAATGTTTGGCAGTTGTGGTGATATTCGTCATAGACCTGAGATGCATGATTGTGGTTCTTCATTACCATCGAGAATAATAGGGGATAAAAATGCACTTGAAAGATATATGTCATTACCTGAATTACCGCAGATAACTTCAAATGGTGCACCATTTTCGAATTATAGATCCTACGAGTCTATGTTTAACAGTATAAAAGAAAGACTAGGTGAAGAAATGACCAACAAATTAAAACAATGCTTTAGATGGATAACAATTGATGTATTAATAGAAACCTGTAACAGATTACTAAAAAAATTAAGACCTGAACAACCCGTATGTTTTATTAGAAATAAACTAACAGAAAAATATGGACAAAAATTTCCATCAACCGGACAAGATTTCTTGGAGCAACTCACAGTTTACCTTGCAAGAACTTATAATATGCGCAATCAATTCTATTATATGTATTACAATGAACCTTCCGTAAATATACCAAGTGGAACCTATATTGTGTATTTAGATGATGGTGCGTATAGTGGTGTACTAGCTGCGGAAATTTTAGCTAAAATCTCATTACCTGAGTTATCTGTTCATCTTGGTACAGCTTCAATTCCCGCAGTAGCTGTTTTACAAGGTAATAGACGTATAAAGCTAGATCACGGTAGTAATTTACACATAACTAATAGAATGGTACATTTTGGTGAAGTGTTTACAGATGAAGAAGTAAAATTCTTGCTAAAAGAATTGGGAACATCTGAACTTGATACGTATCTAATAAATATGATTTACTACGTAAAATTAAGAGTAGGAATTTCGATTAACAAATATGAAGCGTTAAAACTAATGAGCTTCACGCTAAATGTATTGAGATTGCCAGACAATGTTTCAATTCCTTATTTTGAACCTTTTAGCTGGATTATTACTTTACCAGAAAAAGTGCTTAGAGAGGCCCAATTTAGATTTTATATTCCTCCAGGAGCACTACTTGAATCTGGTGATCAAAAAAAAGTAAAAATTAGGCACATATCTGAAATTCATAAAAGATAAATAAAAGACCATCACTCAAACCTCAACCACAAGCATACTCTAAAGACTTGACTCAATAACTATATAACCAATCAAAAATCTAAACTTACTGCTTTCTAATTCTCAAATAAGGTATATAATATATTTCAAAGTTAATTATCATTTACGCCTCTTC